>DASRXU010000159.1:0-3160 GCA_035687365.1 Planctomycetaceae bacterium
CCAAAGGACGGCATGACCCGTGCCTGTTGCCTCGCTTCGTGCCGATGGCCGAGGCGATGGTCGCAATCGTGCTGGCCGATCATTGGCTGCGCTGGAAAGCTCAGACTTCGGAGCCGACGGCGTGAGCTGGCAGCAGCGCGACTTGACGTTGAAACCCCGCCGCCGCGGACTTCATCTGATCACCGACGAAGTCGTGTTGGCGCTCGGCGAGCTGAAGCCGGTGCGGATCGGTTTGCTCCACGTCTTCATCCAACACACGTCGGCCTCCCTCACGATCAACGAAAACGCCGATTCGGACGTGTTGCGAGATCTAGAAGCCTCGCTCAACAATTTGGCGCCGGAAGATTTTCCCTATCGCCACACAGTCGAGGGGCCCGACGATATGCCGGCGCACGTCAAGGCCTCGCTGATGGGATCATCGCTGACGATTCCGATTCGCGAGGGGTGCCTGGTGCTCGGTACGTGGCAGGGGATCTATCTCTGCGAGCACCGAAACCACGCCCACAGTCGCCGGCTGACTTTGACGCTCCACGGAGAGGAATGATCTGAGCCGCCAGCGTGAGCTGGCGGAGCTTGTTCGATCAAAGGAAACGAAAGTGCGTATCACGCTCGATTACGGTAAGACCGGAATGGAAGTTGACGTTCCCGATCGGAATCTAGTCGGCCCGCTCGGACTGCGACCGGTCGAGCCCTTGGCGAATCCCGAGCGGGTCCTCGCGGACGCACTCGCGCATCCAATCGGGTCGGCCCCGCTGCTGGAACTCGGTCGGGGTCGAACATCGGCCTGCATTTTGATCTGCGACATCACCCGCCCGGTTCCGAATGAATTCCTGCTCCGCCAAATCTTGCCGACGCTCGAAGCGGCCGGAATTCCGCGCGACAAGATTCTGATCCTGATCGCCACCGGCTTGCATCGGCCGAACTTGGGAGACGAACTGGTCGAATTGATTGGGGCGGAGATTGCCGCGAAGTATCGCGTCGAGAATCATGACGGCCGAAACCTGGCCGAGCACGCGCACTTGGGCACATCGCCGCGCGGCGTCCCCGTGTGGATCGACCGCCGCTATGTCGAGGCCGACCTCAAGATCGCCACTGGCCTGATCGAGCCCCATCTGATGGCCGGTTACTCCGGCGGCCGGAAGCTGGTCTGCCCCGGAATTGCCGCCCTCGAAACAGTGCAGAGCTGGCATGGCCCGGCGTTCCTCGAACACCCCCGCGCCGATTGCGGCCTCTTAGAAGGCAACCCCGTCCACGAGGAGAACACGCGGATTGCCCGCATAGCCGGCTGCGATTTCATCGTGAACGTCTCGCTCGACGAGCGTCGTCGCGTCACGTCGCTCGTCGCCGGCGACATGGAAGCCGCCTTCGCCAAGGGAGTCGAATTCGTCGAGTCGGTTTGCAAAGCGGCAATCTCCGAGCCGTGCGACGTCGTCGTCACGTCGAGTGCCGGCTATCCCCTCGATACGACGTTCTACCAGGCGATCAAGGGGCTCACCGGCGTACTGCCGATCGTCAAGAAAGGCGGCACGATCGTGATCGCCGCGGCACTCAACGAGGGGGTCGGCAGCCCCGAGTTTCGGCGTCTCTTCGCTGAGAACGCCGACATCGATACGTTTATGCGGCGGATCCTCGGCAAGGACTATTTCGTGCTCGACCAGTGGCAGCTCGAAAAGCTGGCCCATGTTTGCAAGAAGGCACGTCCGAGATTTGTGACGCGAGGATTGTCAGCTGAGGCCATGAAAGGCCTCTTCGTTGATTCCGTCCCAAGCGTGGAGCAAGCGATCGCCGAGGCGCTTGTTGAGTACGGCCCCAATGCTCGCATCGCGGTTGTGCCGAAGGGGCCGTACGTGCTGCCGGTGGTTGCTGCCTGATCGACTGACGGCGAGTGACACGCGGCGAGCCGCCTGCGTCAGCTGGCGGGTGCTTTTCTTTTTGCCTTTTGCCGATAACGAATCAAGCACCGTGGGGCTGACGCCCCAGGCTCGCCGGCGCGAGCAGTCGCATCGCGGTGCCGCTAATCCGACTCTGGCACGGGCTCCGATTTTTTGCGGTACTGTCGCGTCGGATGGTACTTCGACTCGGGCAGCGTCTCGTTATCTACGACGCCGACGCGGTCGGCCCACTTCTGCCACAGCGCGGTCAGGCGGCGGACCTCGTCCGGGCGTTCGGCGGCGAGGTCGTGCGTCTCCGTGCGGTCGGCCTTCAAGTCATACAGCTGCCACGGCTCACGGAACTGGGCGACGAGCTTCAGGTCGCCGTCACGAATCGCCCGATTTCCCTCGTGTTCCCAAGCGAGCGTGCGCGGAACCGGCCCGCGACCCTCCAGCACTGGGACGAGGCTCTGTCCTTCGAGGGGCTTGAGTGTCCTACCCTGGAGAACTTTGGGATACTCGACGTGAGCCAGTTCCAGGCAGGTCGGCATCAGGTCGACGACGTGTCCAAGTTGCGGAGTCCACGAACCGGGATGCTTGATCATGCCGGGCCATGAGATGATCAGCGGCGTCGAGATGCCTCCTTCGTGGACCCACATCTTGTGCTCTCGGAATGGCGTGTTGGCCGCGTTTGCCCAACCGACTTCGAGACAGCGGTGCGATTCGGCGGTGCCGGTCACGCTGCCCGGCTGATGTCCGCGGGCCGGGTTGGGATACGAATTGAGTGCCTCGGCACTGGCCCCGTTATCGGAGAAGAAGATCACAACCGTATTCTCGGTAAGCCCGGCCTGCCGAATTTCATCCAGCACGCGGGCGATTCCGCGGTCGAGACACTCGATCATGGCGGCGTAGACGGACATCCGCAGGTCCCATTCGTCGCGATCGGCCTCGGGCGTCTCGTTCCATGCTCGCGCGATCGGATCGCGGGCCGACAGATTCCATTTTGGGTCGATCAGGCCGATCGATTTCTGCCGCGCGAATCGCTGCTTGCGCAGCTCGTCCCAGCCGATCTTGTAGTCGCCGCGATGGCGGGCGATGTCGAGCGGATGCGCTTGCAGCGGAAAGTGCGGCGCTGTGAAACACAAATGCAGAAAGAAAGGCCGCCCGGCTTGCTCGCGCTGATGTTGGCGAATCGCAGCCACGCCCCAGTCGGCAAAGGTGTCGGTCGCATAAAAGCCCGGGCCCGGTTGGATTGATTTGAGATCGTCGTAAAGCGGATAGAGCTTGAA
>DASRXU010000160.1:0-25671 GCA_035687365.1 Planctomycetaceae bacterium
TCGGTTGCGGTACTTCAGGTTGTGGCGTCGTCGTGGCTGGCTTTTCCGGTTGGGGCTTGTCGGTCCCCGGTCCAGAGAACGGATTCGCTTCCTCGGCAGTCACCAGGAAGGCCAAGGTGAGGCCGACGCGTACGGGTTCGCCGTTCTCGGGTGCCCCGGGTGCGATTCGCAGGATGCCCGAGCCGATGGCCTCCACGTCTTGAATGGCTTTGTCGCCTTCGATCGCGAAGAGCGGTTGACCCGCCTCGACGAATTCGCCGTCACGTTTCAGCCACTCGACGAAGGTTCCTTCCTCCATGCTCCAGCCCAGGCGCGGCACTTTGATTTCAACAGGCATTGGGTGCTTACTCGTCTAAGAGCTCGCGGATCGCGTGGCCGATCGCAGCGACATTCGGCACGACGGCAGCCTCGAGCGGCGGGCTGTAGGGCGTCGGTGTGTGTACGCCATTGAGCCGCCGAATCGGGGCATCGAGCTCGTCAAAACCCCGATCAGCGACTTGTGCAGCGATTTCCGCGCCGACGCCAAATGGGCCGAAGGCTTCGTCGACAATCAGCAGTCGGCCCGTCTTGGCGACGGAGGTGAGCACCGTGTCGACATCGAGCGGTGCGATCGTTCGCGGATCGATCACTTCGACTGAAATACCGTCCTCCGCCAGCGTTTCGGCCGCTTTGAGCACGTGCCGGGCCATCAAGGCCAAGGCCACGACCGTGACATCACTTCCGGAACGCAGGATGGCCGCTCGGCCAAACGGAATTTCGTAATCGCCTTCCGGCACTGGCCCTTTGAGCGTGAGCAGCTCGCGGTGTTCGAGGAACATCACAGGATCGTCCGAGCGCAGCGCATGCTGCAAGAGTCCCTTGGCATCGCCAGGCGTTGAGGGAAGGACGACGCGCAGGCCAGGAAATTGCGCGTAAAGCGGATAGTAATTGCCCGAGTGGTGAGTGGCCGCCGAGTGCCCGATGCCGACGCAGCCGCGGAGCAGGATGGGCATCTTGATGCGGCCGCTGCTCATGTACTGCATTTTGGCGATCTGGTTCAGGATTTCACCGACCGCGTCGAGGATGAAGTCGGCGAACATGAAGTCGATCACCGGCCGCGTCCCGATCATTGCGGCTCCGCCTCCCAGCCCCACGAAGCCGCGCTCGCAGATCGGCGTGTCGCAAAGGCGGTCGGCTCCGAATCGCTCGTAGAGGCCGGCGGTCGTCCGGAAGTTGCCGCCCCGTATGCCGATGCCTTCGCCCATGACGAAGATTTTCGAGTCGGCTTGCATGGCCGAGGTGAGGGCTTCGAGCGTTGCCTGCATCCAGTTTGTGACTCGCCCGGTTCTTTCGGTTGGAGTGTGGGGGCCGATGACTTTCGATTCACTAGCCGGCCGGTCCTGACTGTACACATGCTGGCTGGCCGTGGCCGCGTTGGGCCAGGGGCTTGCTTCGGCGAAGCGGACCGCCTCGGCGATCAAGTCGGCGACTTCCGCATCGATCGCGTCGAGTTGATTGGGATCGGCCCCGCCTTCTTCCAACAGGATTCCTCGCAGCCGACCGATTGGGCAGCGGCCCTTCCATTCGTCGACTTCGTCACGCGTGCGATAACCGAAGTCCCCCATTCCCTCAGCGTGTGGCCGCGTGCGGTACGTTTTGCATTCGAGCAGGGTCGCACCTCCGCCGGCCCGAGCCCGTGCGATGGCTTCGCTCGCGGCGTCGAAAACGGCGAGCACGTCGTTGCCGTTGACTTCGATCCCTGCCAAGCCGTAGGCCCCAGCCCGATTGGCCACGCCCGGGTTCCCGCTCGAGTAGCTGAACGGCACCTCGGTCGCGTATTGATTGTTTTCGCAGACGAAGAGCACGGGCAGATTCCAGATGGCCGCCATGTTGAGGCCCTCGTGGAACGCCCCATTGTTGACCGCCCCGTCGCCGAAGAATGCGACAGCTACCCGCTCGCACTTCAGAATCTTGAAGCCGTAACCGGCACCGGTCGCCTGCAGAATCGAGGGGCCGACGATTCCGCTGGTCCCCATCATGCCAATCTCGGGGGCGAACAAGTGCATGCTTCCACCCCGACCGCGCGAACACCCCGTGGCGCGGCCGAACAGCTCGGCGACGAGTTGCCGAGGCTCCAGCCCCTTGGCGAGGGCGTGCCCGTGACCCCGATGGGTGCTGAAGACCACGTCCTCCGTTCGCAAATGGCTACAAACGCCGGCCGCTACCGCCTCCTGGCCGACGTAGGTGTGGCAAGCGCCGTGGACGAGACCCCGCTGATGACAACGGGCTAACTCTTCTTCGCACTGGCGAATGACTTGCATCGTGCGGTAAAGCCGCAGCCGCGTTTCAGTTTGCGCACGCAGATCGGTTCGAGTCGCCATGAGGTCCTGCCGTTTGCGGGGGCCGGCCCGAAATTCGAGCCTCTTTTGCAGGATACTCAGAGCGCTGGGGCCGCGTAAGGGTCTGCGTCTGGTGACACAGTGCCAAAGGGCGACGGAGGCGTTAGAGGGCAAGGGAGGCCGTGAACTAGCCGTTCCGAAGCAACCGCCGTCGGCGGGCTCGCTGGGAGCGATACATGATCCGTTCGCCGTCTTCCGCTTCGACAAAGAAGGTGCCAGCCAGCAGACGGTAGAAGAGCAGGATCACAAAGGCGCCGCCCGTGCCCGCGGCAAATCCCGCCGTGCTGATGGGCATTATCCGCTGGCCTTGCCAGAAGAAGGCCACCACGCCGCAGCCCAGCACCGAGCCGACGATGCCCATGAGTGTTGTGCCGAGGGCACCCCCCGGATCGCGTCCCGGCATGATGGCCTTGGCCGCCAAGCCAACCAACGTGCCGAAGCCGACCCACAGCAGGACCTCGTGGGCCGCTTGTTGGAGGATCAGCGTAATTTGGGGAGTGGCCATCCGTGGCACCAGCGACAAACCGGGCGCTCAGTCGCTTCATCGTTATCGACTTCGATCGCCCTGTCCCTGGAGAACTTTCAACGGGCCGGCGATTCCGACCGATGTGGCGGGCGGAAAGGCGGGCCGCGACGGCTTCTGGAGCCCGATTGGAAATTTGGGAATTCTGCGAGAAACAAGCCGGCGGAATCCGCCAAAAGCAGCCGCCTAACAGTCGACGGGAAAATAAGAAGAGCCGGTGGAGACCCAGACGCTACTTGCGTCGGGCCTCCACCGGCCGTAGGAGGGGAGGCATCGTCGCGGAAGCGATGCCCGGTCGAGAGCTTATTGCTGTCGGTACTGTTGGCAGTAGGGGCAGGAGTTTTGGACGGGCATACGAGTCACCGGCTCAGCCTTTTGGAAGGCCGTGAGAATGTTGTCCCACATCTGACCATAAAGCGTCTCGCTGGTCTGGTAGACCTGAAACGCCTGGCTGTTGTCGATGATGGCAACGTGGGGAAGCTGGGGAGATCCAAACAGCGCCTGGACCTTTTGTCCATGCGGTGTCGACGTGTCGATCACGGCGACCACATAGTTCTGCAGCAGCTCGCGCCGAACGCGCGTCTTCTGGACATCTTCGAGCGAGATCAACGAGACCTTCTCACCCTTGGCTGGATTGAGGATCACCAGCATGGGCTTCTTGCTTTGCTGTGCAGCGTGATAGGCCTGCGTATAACTCGAATAAGACGCCGGGGCCACTTGGGCCTCGGTCGGCGCGGCGGTATTCACCGCCGCCGCGAATCGGTCTGTCGCAGCCGCATTAGCAAACAGTAAGAGAGCGAAACCAACGGACATGACTCTTCCTTTCTTCACCTTCAAAACTCGGTCCTTCGGACCGCACCAAGCAATCAACCTGGTTCCAACGGCCCACCGTCCTTCCGCGAAGGTTCCACTGTGGCGGCCGGAATCCAGAGGGTCAAGTTCCGCGACGGGTAAAATTGGCAATCTCCAGCCACAACTCCCATCTCTCCCAGATTGCTAATGTCGTGATTATTTCTGCGCAGTAATTGCCCCGAGTTGACAGCGAACTCTCGCTTCGCTCGGGAGTGTGGGGCGCCTGTCAGGGCCGAGGAAGCGCTCGCTTGAGATTGCGGGCCGAGTCAGCCCGGCAAGAGGCGCAAGATTTTTGGATCGTCGAGCCGCTCGGCTACGAACGTCGCCGTGCTGAAGTCGTGTCGGCGACTGTGCTCATGCGGAATTGAAACGGCGACGGCCCCCGCCGCAGCGGCGGACCGCGTTCCGTTCTCGCTGTCTTCCAGCACCAACATCTCGTCAGGCCGCACCCCAAGCCGGCTGGCCGCCGTGAGATAGATTTCCGGGTGGGGCTTGCCTTCGACGACGTCTTCGGACGTCAGCAGCAGGTCGAACCGCTTCACCAGCTCGAACTTTCTCAGGACCGACTCGATGTAGGGACGCCGCGAGGATGTGGCGACCCCCTTGGGAATTGCCCGTTGCTCGAGGTGGCTGAGCAGCTCGAAGAGACCGGGCATCGGGGCCACGTGGGTCCAAAGCAGGTCCTGAAAGATGACCCGCTCCTCGGCCCGAAGCTCGGCGGGGGTCTCGGTCAGCCCCAAGGCGGCGATCATCAGCGGGAACGCCTCGTCGGACCGCCGGCCCATCATCAGGGCTAGCAGCTCGGGCGTCATCTCGCGGCCCCGGCGGCGCAACAATTCTTGCCCAGAGCGGTTGAAGATTTCCTCCGTGTTGAACATCAAGCCGTCGAAGTCGAAGACGACGGCTTTGATCGTCGGCGGCGGGTCCCCCCGCATCTTGGTCGCTCCTTCGTCTGACCTGTAGGTTCTAAGCTGCCTGAGTTCTACGCTGGGGGCGGCTGTGCGTTTCGGTAGCTCAGGTCGAGCACGTCCACGGGATGAGCCACCCAAATCGGCGAGCCAGCCCGGCGGAGAGCGGCCTGAATTTGCAGCGAACAGCCGGCGTTCCCAGTAATGACGGCCTGGGGTTCGCACGCGAGGATGTTTCGCAGCTTCCTCTGCGAAAGCCGCTCGGACATCTCGGGTTCCGTCAGGTTATAGCTGCCGGCCGCGCCACAACAGACCTCGGATTCGGCCAGCGGCAGCAGTTCCAGACCCGGGATCATCGCCAACAAGTTGCGGGGCTGCTCGCGGACGCGCTGGGCGTGGACCAAGTGACAAGCGTCGTGGTAAACGGCGCGGAGGCGGAGGTGCCCGGGAGGTGGGACGAGCCCCAGCTCGGCCAGGAATTCGGAAACGTCCCGAACCTTCGACGCAAAGGCAGCCAACGTCGTTGCGCCCTTCGGGGTGGCACTGGCGGCTTGTCCGCCAGTGGTTTGCTTAACAGCGCTCTTGCTACTTGCACCGTCTGACGAGCGCGAGGCCTCCTCAGCGATGTGCCCATAATCCTTCAGCATCGATCCGCAGCCCGCCACATTCACGATGACTGCGTCCAGATTGGCAACATCGAACGAGGCCGCGTTCCGGGCTGCGAACTCCAGGGCCGGGCCGGCGGCCCCGTTGTGATAGTGGATGGCTCCGCAGCAGCCCTGGCTTCTCGGCACGTGGACGTCGCACCCGTTGGCTTGAAGCACTCGGGCCGTCGCCCAATTCGTTTGCGGGAACATGGCTTGCGCCACGCAACCGGCAAACAGACCGACCCGCGCCCGTCTCGGCCCGATTGCCGGCAGGAACTCGGGCATCGTCGGAGCCGACGGCTGCAGACGGGGAAGTTGATCGTACATCCGGCGGACAAAGACGGGGAGCAATCGCGGCAAACCGGTCCAGTCGACCCATCGATCCAAGCCCGTCTGCTGCAACAGGCGCGCCGGAGCGAGGGCGGCCTTCATCCGACCGGGATAGGGGAACAGACCGTAAAGCAGCATTCGCTGCAGCCACGACGATCCGCCGGAGGCTTTGGTTCCGCCGGTACCCGAACCCGCCTGCGCCCGTTCAGCCCGCTGCATGTCGACTCGAAACGGCTCGATCAATCGGCCGTACTGCACTCCCGAAGGGCAAGCTGTCTCACAACTTCGGCAGTCGAGACAGAGATCCAAGTGCCGCTTGACGTTCTCGCCCAGCTCCAGACGCCCATCGGTGACGGCCCGCATGAGGTAGATTCGACCACGGGGGCTGTCATTCTCGTCGCCCGTCTCCAGATAGGTGGGACAGGCCGAGGTACACAAGCCGCAGTGCACGCAGTCGAGAAACCGCCCATAGTCGATGTCCGCCCCGATTCGCGGAGCCGCGTCGGCAGAAGTGTCGGCAGGGGGAATCGGAGCAAGGGGTGAATCGAGGGGTAGTGAGTCAGGCATTGGGGTATTCGTGGGTTGGACCTGGATTGTAGTGTCGCCGCACCGACCTCGTCAGGAGGATCGGACCGGAATCGAGTGGTGGGAGACGAAACTGCGTTTTCATCGGGTCCCGTTTGTCGTTTTCGAGCTGCCACGATCCGGTCGGGTGGGAGCTGGTCATTCGCGCGAAAGTGTCCGGACCTGACCACAGCCCGTTGTAAGTCATTTCCTCCTCAAGCGTTCGGCAGGTCTCTTTGCTTTTCCAGCAGGGCGACTCAACAGGACCCGATGCGTGGGGACTTTGTCCTCCCCTTCCGCAGTCTTGGTGTTCTCTGTTACCTCTGCGACCTCCTGTTCAGACCTTCCGCAGTTATGTGGACCACAGATTAACTCAGCGGACACGCGGAGCCCGCCGGGTAAACTTTTCCCGCCGGCCAGAAATTGGCCGAGTGTCGTGGACGCGACGGACCGTCGTGCGGATCTCAAGCGCCCGGATCGATCGCGTCCATCTTCCATTTTCCGCCGTTTTGGATTTTCGATCGAGACCGGATTTCTACGCGTAGAAACTTCGCCCGACATTGTCGCCACTGGGGCCTCAACGTGCACCGTGGCCAGTCAGCGTTTGAACAGGATGTCGGGGTCCAAGGCCTCCTTGATCCGGCACATCAACTCCACCGCAGCCGTCAGGGGCGCAGAGGTTTTCAATTGGTTGAGGGCGCCGCTGCCTCGCAAGATCTCGAACGACCCCCCGAACCGCTGAGCGAAGAAGTCAAGGCGTGCCACCTGTTGTACGAGAACGGCTTCGTCCCCGAGCGGCTCGATCCACTTGACGACGATCTCTCCATTTCCCGCTCGCGCGATGATCGCAATGGGCAGCGTCGACGCCAGGCCCTCGAACTCGGCGATCTGTGACGGAAGGAGCCGCACTCGGAACACCAGCGGCGCGTTGTCGTCGGACGCGGTGGCACTGGCTCGGGTGGCACTGGCGGCTGGTCCGCCAGTGGTATTAATTGAGGTATTAATTGACGGGCTCGGAAAGGACACTGGCGGACCAGCCGCCAGTGCCACCCCCGTGAACTCGGTGAGGGCAGACCACAGCGGTCCCGCGTCGGCGTTTCGCAGGACGTGTAAACCGAGCGGACCAGACGGGGCGAATTCGTTGAGCAGCGTGACCGTCTGCCAATCCGTTTCGTGCTGTGTCCCTTCGTATCCGACGATGACCGCCGGGCCGCCGAGGGGCAATCCGGCTCGTAGACGATTTTCGATCCCTTCGACCGCGTGCGCGTTGAGACTGTCAATCGCGACCGGCCGTGTTTGGGAGGTGAGCAGGGTCGCGACGGCCGCTTCTCGTTGGGCCAGGTTGCTGAACGTGGCACAAACGAGGGCCGAGGCTTCGGGAATCGGCTTCAGCTTGAGCGTCACCTGCGTGACGATTGCCAGCGTCCCCAGCGAGCCGACGAGCAGTTTGCACAAGTCGTATCCCGCCACGTTTTTGACGACCCGGCCGCCCGAGTGAAAGACCTGGCCATCGGCCTTCACGGCGGTCAACCCGATCACATAGTCCCGAAACGTGCCGAGCCCATATCGTCGCGGTCCGCTGACGTTCGCCGCCAGCGCCCCACCGAGCGTGGCACGATCCCTTTGCGGAATGTCGATCGGCAGCCGCAATCCTTCGCCGCGCAGAATCTCATCCAGCCGCGCGATCGAGATGCCGGCTTCCACCGTGATCGTCATGTCACGGGCCGCGAACTCGACCACGCGATCCAACCGGCCCAGGGCGATTTTGACCGCGCGCTCGCGAAGCGGCAAAGCGTCATCGAACGAGGTCCCGCCACCCACGGGCACGATTGGCCGCTTCGCACTCGCGAAATTCTCCGCGAGGTAGGCGCGCAACTCGTCTTGCGTCGAGGGTGAGAATTCGGCTTCGAAGTTCGGTTGATCGGCGTTCATCGATTTTGCTAGCGGGCTCGCCATTCTTCAGGATTTTTGTCCTGAGCACCAGTCATGGCTTCCAGACGGGAACGCCATGACAAATCCAAGAACCACGCGATTTGCCCTTGACGAGTCTACTACCGCGGTAGTAGATCTCAGGTCATACGAGTCCGGCAGGCAGCGCTCGAGAAACGCGGAGGGCTGGAATTGGCGAAACATCAACTAGCCGCCCTGCAACTGGCCATCATGCAGGTGCTTTGGGAACGCGGCGAGGCCACGGTCGCCGATGTTCGCGAGGCGCTCCACAAATCGCGGCCGTTGGCCCACACGACGATTGGCACAATGCTAGCCAAGATGGAACGCAACGGGCAGGTGCGCCACCGAGCCGAGGGTCGCGTCAACATCTACCGGGCGGCCGTCCAGAAAGAAAAGGTGCGGCGGTCGATGTTGGCCGATCTGTCCGCTCGGCTCTTCAGCGGCGACCTGGCTGAGATGGTCAGCCACCTGCTCGACAGTCGCGACGTTTCGGCCGACGAATTGGCGCGGCTGAAACAACTCATTCAGGAGAAGGAGGGGCGACATGGGAAATGAGCTGTCGTCCTTCGCTCCGGCGACGCTGACGCTCGCATCCACTTACTTGCTGCACTCGACGCTGCTGTTGGGTGGAGCGTGGCTCGCCGTTCGCTCGGGCCGCATCCGAAGTGAAACGCTCAAGGAACGACTCTGGAAACTGGCTGCGGTGTTGGCCCTCCTCACTGCACCGTTGCAGTTAAGTTTGGGCGTTTCCTCACCCACGCTTGAACTGGCATTCGGTGGCGCACGAACTTTTGAACGGCCCGGCGATGCCGTTGTCACACCCGTCGCATCGGCGGTCGAGCGTTCCCCCTCGGCGCCGATTGTATTGAACGAGACTGCAAGGGCAGAGCCGAACGAGCACCTCGGGGAAATTGCTTCCAAACGGGCCGCCGCACCCGTGGCCAACGAGTTCATAGCCGATCGCGCGACGCGGACACGCCCGCCGATCATGAGCGAGACGTCAGACAACGCGTCGGCCGTTACGTCTGTGGGTGAAACAGCGCCCGCCCGCCCGGTCCTCGCTCGGATAGCCGGCGTCTTGATCGTTTTTTTCTGCGCCGGAATCCTGCGGCTCGTGTGTCAGACAATTCTGCTGTCGGTGCGTCTCAAAGATTGCGAGATTGTTCACGAACCGTCGGTTTGCCGCTTGCTCGAGCAGATTGCTCAACGCGGGGGAGTTCGTCGAAAAATTCGACTCCTCGTCTCGCCCACCTTTCGCCAGCCGGCGGCGTTCGGAGCGTTTCGTTGGACGATCGTGCTGCCCGAGGAAGTGGTGCGGACGTTCGAATCTAGCGAATTGTTCGCCCTGCTCGCCCACGAGGCGGCACACCTGGTGCGCGGCGACGCGGTCTGGCTTTGGTGGGGCCGCGTTCTCTGTTCGTGCCTCGCGTTTCAACCCCTCAATTTTCTGGCACGCCGCGGATGGCGCCGATCGGCCGAGATTCTCTGCGACGAATGGGCGGTGACTCACTCGGCAAGCGGGCTGGCCTTGGCTCGCTGCCTCACTCGCGTCGCGGAGGCCAGTCTGCCAGCTGGTCCGCGGCTCCAGGCTCTGTGGGCACTGGGGAGCCCCTCGCATTTGTCCGAGCGCGTCGAGCGCTTGGTCAACGGTGGATACGGCAACGACGCGTGGACCACCCGCGCCCGCAGCCGCTTCATCACGTTGGCCGGCGTCGGAATCGCGACGGTCTTTGTGTGGGCCGCGCCGCGGACGACCATCTTGGCCGACGTGGCTCAGCCGCTTTCCGCTGCACGAATCGAAAGACTCGACCTCGCAACTCGAACGGACATCGACCTGCTTGGAGCTGACCTTCGGGAGCTGACTGCGGAAATCGACGAAGTCAGCGATTTGGTGAAGTGGCGGTTACCGGCCAACCGCCCAGCGACCGATCTGGCGACACGAATTTCCGCACAGGCGTCGGAGCTGAGAAATCGTTACGAGAAGTTCGTGCACGCAGCCGAGCCGCGGAGCGACACGTCGGCGGAGGCGAACCCATGAGGCTCGTGAACTTACGATTGCCTGAGGAATTCGGATCGAAGGAAGGATGTTTCCACATGCATCGATTCGTAAAAAGCACTCTCAGCAGAATCGCGTTCACCACCGTGGCATTGGCCGCGATCACCGGCAGTCACGCGCGGTCAGCCGATACCGAACTGCGACCGGCTCTTGAGGGAATGCGCGACGAAATCCGCGAGTTGCGGCGCGACGTCAAGGCGCTGCGCGAGTTGCTGGAGAGGCGAGAAGATCGCGCGACAGACGCACTCCCTGATCTCCCCGGCGTCCACATTGAGAGTTACCTGGAGAGTAATATCTCGCTCCGTGCCCAGGGGTCCGTCAAGAAGATGACTGGCAACGAAATCATCGCGTCCATCGACGGCCGACCTGTTTTTGCGTCTGAGATCTTCCAGCGGGCATTTACCAAAGCACTCACTCCCGAGGGAACCACCTTGTTGACGGCGACCCAGTCCTTGGCCTCTGGACACATCAGCGAGCAGGATTTCCGTGAGCTGCAAGTGTTCGCGATCCGCAAGTTCGCCAAGTATTACATTCGCACCCGCGTCTTATCGCAGGCCATGATCGCATCTCTGGGAAAGACGCAGAAAGCAAAGACCGAAGATGCCATCGCGAAAGAGTTCGACAACTATGTCGAAAAGTTGAAAAAGGATCTCAAAGTCACGACTGTCTTCGACGTCGACAAAAAGCTGCGCGAGCAGGGCACGTCTCTGTTGAGTCTCAAGGACGAGTTCCGAGACCGCCTGCTGGCCGACGAGTATCTCCGCGGAGTTGCAAAGAGGATCGAGGATCCGCCAGCGAAGGCGTCGCCGGCGAAGCGTGGGCCAGCCCGGGCCGTCGCACCGCGCTGGGATCGCGCCGTCACCGTCGCCTGCGACGATCAACCGCTTTCGGAGGTCTTGGACCTGATCCTGCCACCATCCGAACTCCGAGAAAATCTGAAGCTCGGCGAGGGTGCCTTTCAGAAAACCACAGCGGTCGGTCGCGACAAATTAGTCGATGTGTCCGACCTCGACGGCCTTCTCAAGCAGCACGTGACGCTTCGCGTTTCAGACGTCACTGCGAGTCGGGCCCTGCACATCGCGTTGAAGCAGCTTCACTTGTCCTACGAAGTGAAAGACGGCGTTGTGACTCTCGTACCGGACGCCGAAGGGGCGGTATCGAATGCGCTCTCGCTGGATCGCCGCGTCACGGTCGACTGTGACGATCGGCCGCTTTCCGAGGTCTTGGACCGGATTGTTGGCGATCGGCGGAGAATCGAATTCCGCTATGAGCAGCCGTTTGGCGCCTTCCACTATTCTACCGTGCAACATATGGATGGAGGACCGGGCCCGGAGAGCCTCGCTGCCGCATTTTCCCAGCGAGTGACTCTGCATGTGGCCGAAGTAACACTTTCCGCGGCCCTCGAACGCGTCTTCGATCAGCTGCACGTGCGCTACGAGGTTCAGGAAGGGCACTTACGGATCGACTTTCCGGCCGACGAGAAGCGTCGCGAAGCGCTCAAGCGGCGGATGACCATTGATTGCGACAAGCTCCCGCTTCAGAAGTTTATCGAGCACATCACCAGAGATTGGCAGCTCGCCAAGGTCGTCCTGGTCCCAACCACCATCGATCTGCAATCGCCTATCACGATGCACGTCTCGGACGCGACGCTCGAATCGATCCTCAAACAGGGCTTCGATCAAGCGCATGTGCGATTCGAATTCCGGGACGAAGTGCTCCTGCTCTCGCCCGCCGACCCGCTGGTGCTGCTCACCTACCAAGTCGCCGATCTCGTGACGACTCCCGGATCTGTCCCGCCTGACAAGGTTGACTTCAAACCCTTGGAGACCGCGATCCAGATTGCGACCGATCCGAAGAGCTGGAAAGGAGCTGGCGGAGAGGGGCAGATCGATCACATGGAGAACACGCTGAGTCTCATCGTTCGGCAAACCCCGCAAATCCATCAGCAAATCGCCAGCCTGCTCCGGGAACTCCGAAAGCCGCAGCAGCTGCGCATCACCGTTCGGGCGGCCGTGCTCGACCAGCGTGCCGGCGAATTGTTCGAATCGTCAGGCGGTCCCGAGAGCGGAAAGAGTTTCGTCCGGCTCACGAAGGCGCAATGCGATCTTCTGTTCAGAGTTTACGGACGCAGTTCGGTCCTCGAACAGCTTCCGGCGGCCTCGGTGATGCTGGGGAAAGAGGCGACAATTATCACCAAACAACAGTCGCACGTCTGGCCGGACAAGGTGCGACTGCGCACGGGTCAGATCGCCGGTCGCTCGTATGTTTGGTTCGACCTTTCCGGTAGCGATCCACTCTATGCTGGATTTCTTCCCGAGACTGTGGTGTCCGTCCTTCCCGATCTTAAACCACTCCTGATCGAGATGAAGATTCCACCGGCGCCAAGCAAGTTCCGGGAATGGCCATGGGGACCGTCTCGCACGGTGGACGAGCTGCTCAAGGTCCCCGAGCGCAGGTTCTTGCTGATCCAGCCCGAAGCCGAAGTCACCCCGCCCCCAAAGGAAGGCCAGGAAAGCCGGCCGTAGGCGAAATGCTTAGAGTGCCGCCCGTCGCCCCGGGGTACTTCGATCGATCTGTTCGGTGCCGCAGGCGCCGGCAGTCGGCAGCATCTTGCGGGGGCTGCAGCGGCCTTCCGGGTTGAAGACGTCGTGGACGATGCCCATCACGGCCAGGTCGTCCGCGGTGAAGAGTTTGTCCATGAAGCTGATTTTTTCGACGCCGATGCCGTGTTCGCCCGTCACGCTGCCGCCCATTTCGATGCACTTAGTGAGGATTTCGTCGCTGGCTTCGAGCACGCGGGCGACTTGGGCTGCGTCGCGCTCGTCGAACAGCAGGATCGGGTGGATGTTGCCGTCGCCGGCGTGAAATACGTTCACGATGCGAATGCCGTGGCGGGCGCCGCAGTCGGTGATGAAGGCGAGAATCTCCGGCAGCCGCGTGCGGGGGACGACGCCGTCCTGCGTGCAATAGCTGGGGCTCAAGCGGCCGATGGCGCCGAAGGCCTGCTTGCGGCACTTCCACAACAACAGCCGTTCCTTCTCGGTCGTCGCGCGGCGGACTTCGCGGGCGGCTGACGCTTGGCAAATCCGGACGATTTTTTCCGCCTCCTCGTCGACCGCGATTTCCAGACCGTCGACTTCGATCAACAACACCGCGCCCGCATCGAGGGGAAAGCCAAAGTGAAAGGCCGCCTCCACCGCTCCGACGATTCCCTGGTCCATCATCTCCAAAGCCGCAGGGATGATGCCCGCGCCGATGATCTGGCTGATCGCCTGCGTGGCGTCGGCGACGGTTTCGAAGATGCCGAGCAGCGTGCGGTAGGCGGCCGGATTGCGAGTGAGACGAACGGTGATCCGCGTGCAAATGCCGAACGTCCCTTCGCTGCCGACGAACAGGCCCGTCAGGTCGTAACCCAGTGAATCGCCGGTTGGACTGCCAAGCTCGACGAGCGACCCGTCGGGCAACACGACCTCGAGGGCGAGGATATGGTTGACCGTCACGCCGTACTTCAGAGTGTGCGGGCCGCCGGAGTTTGTGGCGACGTTTCCGCCGATCGTGCAGGCGCCTTGGCTCGACGGGTCAGGGGCGTAGTGGTAGCCGGTCCCTTTGAGATGCTGGGTCAGATGCACGTTCACCAGGCCCGGCTCGACGACCGCGTAGCGATCGCGCAGATTCACCTCGAGGATCCGTTTCATCCGCGTGAGCGCGATCATCACCCCGCCGCCCACCGGCAAGCAGCCGCCCGACAGGCTCGTGCCCGCGCCGCGCGGCACGAACGGAATGTCGAACTCGTTGCACGTTTTGACGATGGCGATCACCTGCTCCCGCGTTTCGGGAAACAGCACGACGTCGGGGACTTTCTTCTCGACGACGTAGCCATCGCATTCGTAAACGAGCAACTCTTCCGCGGCCGAGAGCATGCCCTCTTTGCCGACGATTTCGCGAAATCGCGCGAGCAGCTCGGGAGCCGACGCTGACAGCGGCGAGAGGCGGGGCGATGACCGCGAATCGGAGGAGGGTGGGAGGGAAACCGTCACAGCTATGAACCCTGATTGATTTGCGGATTCCAACTCAATCTCTGTATGCCCGCACGACTGGCGAGTTGGTCCACCAATCCGGGTGCCCGGCTCGAACTCCGCTTGGATCGCCAACTAATTTCGCACGTGAACTCACGACGGCCCGCGATATTGTCGCGGACCATGCTGAAGTTCAGGAGGCGGCACCGCCCAAGCGAGAGAATCTCTCGCAGTTCTTCTTCCGTGACAGCATCCGGGGCAGCGAGCAGGCAGAGCGTCGCGCGGTGGTCCTGCGGAAGCTCCATCTCGACGTATTCCAGTAGCCACAGCGTCGTCATACCGAGTCCGAAGGCGACCACGCCAAGCCACCCCTGCCCGCTGCCGAAGCAGAGTCCCATTACTGTCGAAAACCACAAGGTCGCAGCCGTTGTCACTCCGACGACGAGATTGTCGCGATGCAGAATCGCTCCCGCGCCGATAAAGCCCACGCCAGTGAGGATGCCCAGTGGAAGCCGCATCACGTCAATGTTGACGAACGATTGGGCCTCCTTGCCGGTCGTGCCCATGAGAACGTTGGCCAGGATCATCGCAATCGAGGCGGCGAGCGTGACCAAGAGCACTGTCCGCAGACCCGCCGGGCGCCCGTGCTCGCCGCGGTTCAGGCCGATGAGTGCGCCGGCAATGACGCTGAGCGTCAACCTCCAGGCGATCTCCGTCGCAGTGACCGTGGGGTTCATGCTTTTCGCTTGATGTGCATGTTTAGCAACAAATCGGAACGGACCTGACGAACGGCCGAACCACCGGCTTACGGCTCGCCCCCGAGAACGTCGTCGGATTCGCTCGGAGATGATTCACTTCAGGATGATTCGCCGGTCTTCAGTTTGCGGCCGAGGCGTTTTTCGACACTTTGGACCTTGGATGCCAATCGTCCGGACACTCCATCGCGTGCGTCGATCTTGATCGAACAACTGATCCGCGGGCAGTCGGCCCGCATTGCTTCGTAACAGCGCGTGACGACCGCGAGCGCATCGTTCCATTCGCCTTCGAGAATAGTTCCCATGGCGTGCAAACGATAGTCGAGGCCGCTTTGCTCGACGATCTCGAGCGAGCGGGCGACGTAGGCCCCGACGCTCTCACCCTGAGCCAACGGGGACATGCTGAATTCGAGCAGAACCATCTGTGCCTCCGGGGATTTTTTGACCGAGATAGTGGTTCGTCTACCGCTAAATGTCAGGAATGGGTGCCATGTCCACGGCTCGGCGTGGGCATGCATTGCAGGACAGGCCCACCCAAAGCTGTGGGCATGCCACCCGACCGCGAGTGAGAAATTCGCTTCGCAACGAAAGCCAATCGGCAGGCACAGCCTGCCCTACAAGTCAGAGGATCAGCATTGCGTCGCCGTAACTGTAAAACCGATAGCGCTCACTAACCGCGGCAGCATACGCCTGCTGCATCAGCTCCAGGCCGGCTAGCGTGCTCACGAGCACCAACAGCGTCGACCGCGGCAAATGAAAATTGGTCAACAGACAATCGACGCCGCCAAACTGATAGGGCGGACGGATGAACAAGTTCGTGCCGCCGCTCCACGGGGCGAACGAGCCGTTGCAATACGCGGTTTCTAGCGTGCGCACGCTGGTCGTTCCGACGGCGACGACCCGGCCGCCCGCGGCCCGCGTTTGATTGAGCTGCTCGCAAATAGCCGCCGAGAGTTCGCACCACTCCTCATGCATCGCGTGCTCGCTGAGCCGCTCCACACTGATTGGGCGGAACGTGCCGATGCCGACGTGCAGCGTCACGAACGCGCGGGGAATGCCTCGCTGCTCACAGCGCTCGAGCAGTTCCGGCGTGAAATGGAGCCCAGCCGTCGGGGCGGCTACCGCTCCTGGTGTCTTCGCGTAGGTGGTCTGGTAGCGTTCCCAATCCGATTCGGCCCCCAGTTTACGATGGAGATAAGGAGGCAACGGCACGGTGCCGAACTGTTCGAGCAGCTCGACGGCTGTTTGGCCCGACGGGGCACACGCCGTCCAAATTCCTTCTGCGTCACAATCCAGTAGAGTCAGCTCGAGTCGTTCCGACGACTCGGGTCGATGAGCCGGACTGATGGACAGCGTCTCCCCGGACCGTAGTTTGCCGCCGGAATGGCCGATCAACCGCCAATGGCCGGCCGAGTCGACTTCGAGAAACAATCCTTCCCATTTGCCGCCCGTGGCCTTGCGTGTGCCGAACAGGCGAGCCGGCACGACTCGCGTATCGTTCAGGGCTAATCGGTCGCCGGGCCGCAGGATTTCCGGAAGATCGGCGATTGAACGGTGCTCGAGACTGCCGGTGCGGCGGTCGACAACGAGCAGCCGGGACGCGTCGCGGCGGGGCAACGGCTCGGTCGCGATCAGCTCGGCGGGGAGGTCGTAGTCATAGGCGGCGAGGTCATCCATCTGTCCGGCGGTCGACTCCGTGTTAAACTGAATTCGAAAAAGCGACCCGTGCCCAGCGAAACGTCACCTACTCGCATCGCCTTTTGCATCACCGATCTCGACGCGGGAGGTGCCGAGCGGGCGCTCGTGCAAATCGTAACGAGGTTGGATCGCCAACGCTGGGAGCCACACGTTTTTTGTCTCGACGCCGGGGGCGTTTTGGCCCCTGAGCTGCGGGCCGCGGGGATCGAGGTCGTTTGCCTGGGAGCCCGTCGTCGGCGAGACGTTCTGGTTGTGCGGCCCCTTTACCGACATCTGGTGGCGCTGCGTCCCGCGATCCTGCAAACATTTCTGTTTCACGCGAACGTCATCGGTCGGCTGGCGGGGACGGCCGCGCGCGTGCCTGTGATTGTCTCCGGAATTCGAGTGGCGGAAAAGCGGAGCCGAGCGAGGCTTTGGCTCGATCGAGTCACCGATCGATTGGTGACTCGACACGTGTGCGTCAGCCGCGACGTGGCCGATTTCTCGACGACGCGCGGCGGTCTGCCCCACGAGAAGATTTCCGTGATCCCGAACGGCGTCGATTTCGAGCGTTACGCGAACGCCGCGCCCGCCGCCCTCACCCAATTCGGCGTACCGCACGGAAGTCGCGTGCTGTTGTTTGTGGGACGTCTCGATCCGCAAAAAGGGCCGCTACAGTTGCTCGAGGCAGCGGCCGAGTTGTTCCTCGATCACTCGGACTTGCAGCTGGTGATGGTTGGAGATGGACCACTCGCCACGGAACTTCGCGCGTGGACGGTCTTCCGCAGTTTGGAAACGCGGATCCATTTTGTCGGTCGGCAAACGGACATCGCGGGGCTCATGCGCGCGGCAGACGTCTTCGTGTTGCCGTCGCAATGGGAAGGACTTCCCAACGTCGTCTTGGAAGCAATGGCGGCCGGCACGCCGGTGGTGGCGACGGAAGTCGAGGGAGTTCGCGACCTGCTTACCGAGGGTAAAACCGGGACCTTGGTGCCACGAAATGGGGAATTTCCGCTGGCACAGGCGATTGGCCGCGCGTTAGGGAACCGCGAAGAGGTCCAGGCGATGGCTGTCACGGCGCAAAGCATTGTGAAAGAAAGCTTTACGTGGCCGCTGGTGGCCGCCGAATACGAGCGGCTCTATGCCGATCTGCTCGCCTCCGCAGACAATCTGAACTAAACGACGTTTCCCGCGCGGCAATCCTCTTCGCATCAAAAAAAGTTGCCAAGTCGTAACTCCCCATCTTAGTAGCGGCTTGCGCACTTCGTGCGCGCTGCAACGACGACATTTCACAATTCATTCGCTTGACCATGCGCCGGCACTTGGTAAAACCGGAATCCCACGCTGTGGTGATTTTTGGTGAAAAATGGCGACCCGGACCCTGACGGGGACCTACGAACGGATCCTCGACGAGAAACTCCGGATCGCCATCCCCAAACCGTTGAGAAAGCAGCTTTCGCAAGAGGAAGAGTTAGTGGTGTTTGTGGCCCCCGGATTGGACGGGTGTTTGAACCTGTTCTCTGCCGAGGGATTCGAGGCTCACTCCGCAAGGCTCCAGGAGCACGCCACAAACCAGGCGGGCTCGCGTAACTTTTTCCGCATGCTGTTTCCCGCAGCCGAGGAAATCTCTGTGGATCCTCAAGGTCGAATCCGCATCCCGGAACGACTCGCGAAACACGCCGCCCTGCAGCATGACATCGTGCTGGTCGGGGTTCGTGATCATGCAGAAATCTGGGATAAGACTGCCTGGGAGTCGCTTCTGACGAAGAACGCTCCCGACTTCGACAATCTGGGCTCGCAAGCGCTCGACTGACATTCGCTCGGCGCCGTGAGTATTTCGCCAACTAAACCAGTCACTTGAGTTCTTAGACAGGAATAATCCGCTGGCTTACCGGGCTTTGCGGAACATGGGGAGTAAGGATGCTCCGCCGGTAAACCCATGGACGGTTGACGCAGGGCCACCCTGTCCTGCTAAGTCCATGAGCCATTCGCCTCCTCGTGGGAGCCAAGGATGTCTCCCGGAGGCGAATGGCTCGGTTTACTTTTTCTCCTGTCAATTCCGGTGCGTCGTCTGTGAGCGGTCCCTGCTTTTCGCCCATGGGGTCAGAGACAGTCTCACCGCGCGTTCTGCATTTTGGGGTTTTCAGAATTCTGAAAATCACGTAGAAGCGCGATCATTCGGCGGTCGCACTCGTAACTCTCAACCCGGATTTCTCGGAGCCAAGTCTTTGGTTTCCGAATCCTTCGGTGCGGATGTGACCGCTTTGCCGAAACCTGCCCGTCTTCCAGTTCCGTTTTCCTAACGTTTTCCCACCACACAACGCCTTCGCGCCATCCCAATGCCCGATCCGACGTCGGCCGGCAACGATCCCGGCGCGTCCGTCCATCGTCCCGTTCTCGTCCGGGAAGTTTTGCAGTTCCTGGATCTGAAACCCGGGCTGATGGTGGTCGACGGTACAGTCGGCGGCGGCGGTCATAGCAAACTGATCCTCGAACAACTTGGACCCGACGGAAAGCTGATCGGTCTGGACCGCGATCCGCAAATGCTCGCGAGAGCATCGCAGGTTCTCGACGATTCTCGCGCAGTTTTGAAACAGACCAGTTATGCCCAGTTACCTCAAATCCTCGATTCGATCGGAATCGTCCAGGTCGACCGCGTCTTGCTCGACCTCGGCCTGTCTTCCGACCAGTTGGCCGACGCCACGCGCGGGTTCGGGATTCAAAGTGGCATTCAGGCCGGCAGCCCGCTCGACATGCGATTTGATCCGTCCTCGGGAGCGACGGCCTCAGAACTTCTCTCAACACTCGGCGAAACCGAATTGGCCGAACTCTTTGAGCAGTTTGGAGAAGACCGCGCCAGCCGAGCGATCGCACGTTCCGTCGTCGCGCGGCGTTCTGAACTCGCCCAATGGACGGCCGCCGATCTGGTGGCAGCCGTCACCCAGTCGCTGCCGCGCGGGCCAAAGGGACGTCAAGAAATCCACCCAGCGACACGGGTCTTTCAGGCCCTACGGATTGCCGTCAATCACGAACTCGAACATCTCCAACAGTTTTTGGCAGGCGCGCTGGCTGACCGGGTTCACCCCGGCGGTCGCGCGGTGATCATCAGTTTCCATTCCCTCGAAGACCGCATCGTCAAAGACGCTTTTCGGGATCAAGCACTATGGCAAAACCTAACCCCCAAACCGGTCACGGCTCGTTCGGCGGAGCAGAGGATGAATCCGCGCTCGCGCACGGCGAAACTTCGCGCGGCGATGCGGAAGGCGACGGCACCGAAGCCGACTGGGACATCCCCGCCGCCCCCGACAACTCGCCGCTGAGCCGCATTCTCGGCCTCGTGCTGGTCGTCGTGCTGGCTGGCGTCTTCACCTTCGTCGCTTACCGCAAGTACGAGGAAGCGCGGCACAATCCGACGGCCAACCAAACGGTGGCCGACGCAGGGAATACTGCTCCCGGAGATTCGCGAGCTGACGCGAATGCGGCGCCGCCCGCGAATGAGGGGGACGCGAACGGTCGCAGAAATCCGTTCGGCGCGACGACCGCCGAAGCGCCGAAACCCGGCTCGTTCGCTCAGACT
Source organism: Planctomycetaceae bacterium (assembly GCA_035687365.1). Classification (GTDB taxonomy): domain Bacteria; phylum Planctomycetota; class Planctomycetia; order Planctomycetales; family Planctomycetaceae; genus DASPSM01. The sequence continues at coordinate 20,234 of DASRXU010000160.1, forward strand.
CCGCCCAATTCCGCCGACGCCTTCGGATCGCTCGACGAGCACGGCCCGAGTCGCGTGGAGAACGACGCTCCGAACGGCCCGAAACACGATCACCACGCTCCCGGAGCAATCGCAGTCACACAAACTCGCGCAACCGGCAACGCAAATCCTTCGGCCGCTCGAGAGGCCGAAGCCAATCCCTTTAGCGACTTGAATAGCTCGCCAGAACGTCCGGCTCAGTCGACGGCAAATCTGCAGGCACCCGCGCAAGGCGAACCGACGCAACAATTCGCTGGCGGTCCGTCCGCTGCTGGATTGCCGAGCAAGTCCGACGCGAACGGAGGCCCACACCGTGCGGACGAGCCTCATGCCCCGTCGGCGGCCGCTGCCGATGCCGATATGCAAAATCTCTTCCCGAACGAAGGGCCCCCCAAGCACGATCGGCCCGCGCAGAATTCACAAAACGTGGCCGCGCACGGCACGACGCTGGAGCCGGCCGGAATGACTCGAACGGCCCAGCTTCAGGACCAACCGGGACAGCTTCGTCCGGCGCAGATTCAACCGGGTCAAATCCAACCGGGGCAAGTCCAAGTCGGGCAAGTTCACGCCGGCGGGGCGCCGACACAGAGCGAACCGTTGGATAACGAATCATTAGACGAGTCTCGTTCGCCCGCGCATCCTGCGGCCGGCGAGCGCGGCGTCGCGCACATGCAGGGCGACTCGCACGGACCAAAGCCGGAGGCGGCAATGGCAGGCGTTTCGCCTGGCGGTGCTCCGACCGTCGGACGCGCCGAGGCGCTGTTGGGCAGCAAAGAGCGCACGCCGAGCGGCGACGATTCGCCGTTCGGAAATGGCCAGTCGCCGGCCAGGGCTTCACAACGCGCGACTTCTGCAGCACCCAGCCAAGTTAACTCGACCAGCCAAGCCCATTCGGCTTTCTCGCCACTTCAAGCTTCGAGCACGCCGAACATTCAGGGGGCCGACAGCCATCCGCAAGCTGGCTCCGATGATCCCTTTGGCGGCAATCGCTCGTCTGGGGGCAAATTTGCGGAGCGATCAGGGACGTCCCCCTCTGGCGAAGGCGCCTTCTCGCAGCCAGGACGACCGGTTGCGGCCGGGTCTGTCACGGCAGCGGGGACGACCAACGACGGCGGCGATTACTACGTGGTCCAGCCGCAGGACAATTTCTGGAACATTTCGCGTAAGAAATACGGCAACGCGCGTTACTTCCAAGCGCTGGCTGAGGTGAACAAGGCACGCATTCCCGAACCGGGTCGGATGCGCCCGGGCATGAAGGTCAACACGCCCCCCGTCGAGTTCCTGGAGGAGCACTACGCCCAATTTCTTCCGCCGGGGACGAAGGTGCAGGTTACGGCGGCCGAAGACGCGACTGCCAAAGCCGCGCCAACCGGCTTCACTGTCACTGCTGACGGAACACCCAAATACCGCACCGGCGAAAATGACACGCTCTCGGACATTGCGGCGAAGCATCTGGGCCGTTCCTCGCGCTGGATTCAGATTTACGAGATGAACCGCGATAAGCTGTCCAACCCGAATCAACTGAAAGTCGGCACCGAGCTGATCCTTCCGGGCGACGCCAGCTCCGTGGGGCTCTCGAACGAGGACAACGACCGCCGATAATACGAGGCGATGTATTTTCGCTTCGGCGCGGCGCTGGTGTTGGCGGTCTTGATAGCGGTGTCGGGAATCGCAATTGAAAAGCGTTGCCTGACGCTGCGCCGTGCGCTGTCTCGCGAGCGCTATCGTTACGAGGTCGTACGCGATCTTTACGCCCGCCAACGGCTCCTCACTCAACAACTCGGCGCGCCGGCCCGGTTGTTCGAGGTATTGGAAAGCGAACGTCGCGAACTCATCGCGCGTAAGCCGTCCGAGTCTCGCGATTCTCGAATGGCGAACGGCCCGGTCACGACGAGACGAGACTAAACGGGAAAGCGCGCTCCCATGTCGATTGAGCCGCTCGAACCCGAAGTCGCCGCATCGAGGGGCGAATCCGAAGAACTCGAGGCCGCCGAAGTTTCCTCGAGTGATCGCCCAATAGGTCGCGATCAGGTCCCTCTCGAATCGCCGCGTGGCAACAGGCGGCGCGGACTGATCGTGGTCTTTCTGGCGCTGGGCGGTTTGGCCATCGGCCTGCGGCTGGTGCAGCTGCAGGTCATTGAGCATGAGCGACTGGCCGCGCGAGGAACGCGGCAAAAATCCTACGTTGAAGTCCTGCCCGCTCCGCCCGGCGACCTCTTCGATCGCGACGGCCGCGTGTTGGCCACGTCAGTGGTCACGCGCAGCTTGTTTGTGGTGCCGGAGAAAATTGCCGACCCGTGGCCCTGCGCGCAGCGTTTAGCGCGGGCGCTGCACATCGATCCTGACCGAGTCTGCGAGCGGTTGGCTCAGCAATCGGACAAGAAGTTCGCCTGGATCAAGCGGCGCCTCACGCCGGACGATGAACAAGCCGTGGCGTCGCTCGGCTTGCCCGTTGGCGGTTGGGGCCTCCGCGAGGAATACGTCCGCCGGTATCCGCAGGGCCCGCTCGCCGCCCACGTGCTCGGTTTGCGGGACGTCGACGGAAACAGTCGCGGAGGCCTCGAACAGACGCTCGGGGAAGTGTTGCGGGGGCGGCCGGGCCGTCGCACTTTGTACCGCGACGCGCGGGGCCGCGTGATTGACGTGCCGGATGATACCGACGTCCCGCCGCAGCCAGGCCAGTCGGTGGTCACGTCGCTCGACTCGATCATCCAGCTGTATGCCGAGCGCGAGCTGGACCGTGTCGTCGAGCAGTGGAAACCGCGCGGGGTGTGTGCGCTCGTCGAAGATCCGTCGACCGGAGAAATTCTGGCGATGGCGTCCCGGCCCACGTTCGACCCGAATCGTCCCGAAGGAGTGGCTGAAGAGGCCTGGATGAATCGGACCATCGCGTGGATGTACGAGCCCGGCTCGACGTTCAAACCGTTTGTGGTCGCGGGAGCGATCGAGCGAAGGCGAATCCGCCCCGATGAGGAAGTCGATTGCGCGGGTGGCGAGACTCACCTAGGCAGTCGGCTGATGCACGACACGCATCCGTACGGCCTGCTGAGCGTGGCCGACGTGTTGGTGAAGTCGAGCAATATCGGCATGTCGCGGATCGCCGCGCGGCTTTCCAACAAGGAATTGTTCTCGACGATCGCGACGTTCGGCTTTGGGCGCGTCCCCGGTTCGGGGCTTCCGGGGGAGATCGCCGGTTTGCTGCGGCCTGTCAAAGAGTGGTCGTCTTACTCGAATGCCTCGTTGTCGATCGGCCAGGAGCTGGCGGTCACGCCCTTGCAGATGATCTCGGCGCAGTCGTCGCTCGCCAATGGTGGGACGCTGATCTCGCCGAAACTTGTGTTGCGCACGTTGCGTTCAACCGCGGAGGCCGAGACGAGACTTCCCTTGGCGACCAGCGTTGTCAGCCGGGCTGCTGATCACGAAACGGCGCGGTGGCTCGTCGAGGGACCCATGCGCGACGTCGTCCTTCGCGGCACGGGCACACGGGCCAAGTTGCCGGGTTATTCCGTTTTCGGCAAAACGGGGACGGCGCAGAAGCTCGACCCCCAGACGCATACCTACTCAGCCGACAAGTACGTCAGCTCATTCTTGTGCGGCGCACCGGCGGCGGCCCCGCGAGTGATCGTCTTGGTCGTCGTGGACGAACCGTCGGTCGGCGGCTCGCATTACGGCGGAACCGTCGCAGCGCCGGCGGCCGCGGAGATCCTCCGGCAAACGCTGGCATATTTGCGAGTGCCGCGCGATGAATCACGGGGCGAACCGCACGACGTGACCGCCGCCCGTCCGGTTCCATAGTCGTGCGTTTGCGGCTATTTGCCGATTGGCATGCCCCAAGCTTTGGGCGAGAGCGGTCGGGAATTTGATTGGGTGCCACGGCTGAGCTGCTCAGCCGTGTCTTCACAGATTCGAGTGCCAACCCGTTTACGCGAGATTTCCGTGGGAGGGTTTGATGCGACCGTAAAAAAGCACGGCTGAGCAACCTCAGCCGTGACACCCGATTCTAGTTCAACCGAATCTTCGACGTCTCACAGCGGCGTCACGCGCCGGCGAGTGCTTCGTCCGGTTTCGTCCCGAGGGGAATGCGGTCATTGACGTCGGTGGCGAGGCCCACGGCGCGTAAGCCGCGGATCACCCACCAGGTCGTGTCGATCTCCCACCAACGGTGTCCGGCGCGAGCCGTGTGCGGATGAGCGTGGTGATTGTTGTGCCAGCCTTCACCGAAGGCGACCAATGCCACCCACCACAAGTTTCGTGATTCGTCGCGCGTCTCGTAGTTGCGGTATCCCCAAAGGTGCGTGGCGGAGTTCACGAACCACGTGCAGTGGTAAGCCCACGTCATTCGCACGCACAAGCCCCACAGCACTCCAGGAATGCCAGCGATCAGATACAGCACCACGCCGATGCCAATGAGGCACACGCCGTAGAAGCGCTCGTAGAACTGCATCAGCGGTCGATCGACGAGATCAGGAATGTAACGCCGATACAAGGCGGTCCGCTGCTCGGGGCTGTGATTCACGAACAACCAGAGAATATGCGACCACCACGCGCCCTCGAGAGGCGAGTGCGGATCACCTTCCTGGTCGGAACGCTGATGATGCAAGCGGTGAGTGGCCGACCACATCAGCGGCGAGCCTTGTCCCGAAGCGACCGAGCAGAAGAGGACGAAGAACTCAGCCGGCCGCGTCAGCTTGAAAGACTTGTGCGACAGGTAGCGGTGATAGCCCAAGCAGACGCCGACGCTCGCAGTCAGCCAGTGAGCCACCAGCGCGACGCCGATCGCCTTCCACGTGAAGAAGAACGGAGCCGCCAGGCAGCCGGCGTGAATGCCAGTCATCCACAGCAAGGTCACCCAATCGATGTTCTTCCAATTCAGTTGCTTGGGATTGAACCAATCGTAAACTTCCTGGGGAGCGATGGTCCGCTCGATCGGCCGAGCATTTTTTTGCGCGTGGCGTTTTTTCGCGCGTCGACGTTTGGGGGGGGCGATCGCTGCGCTGGCCATCTCATTCTCCCGGGTTTATTCGCCGAGTATCGACCGACGGTGGCTGTTTCTGTGTGAAACTTTAGGGGGAGAATAGAAAAGACGCATCAGCAAACGGTCACCGCTGTGTCATAGTTGTGTCACGGCCACAACTGCTGATCTAGCAGCGGGTTACTGCTCGTCGACGGCGACGCGCTGGCCTTCCCGATAGGCCGCGGCGTTCGCCCGAATGATGCGTTCAGTCCCCGACAGCCCGGCGAGAGCTTCGATCTCGCCACCCGTTTCGGCACCCGCTTTGAGCGGGATTTTTCGCACTTTGCCCGCGTCGTCGACACCCAGGCAGAAGGCCTGTGCGCCGCGACCGACCACCGCAGAGGCGGGCAGGACGAAGCCGTTCTTTTGCTCTGTGATGGGGAGCGTTGCCTGCGCATACATTCCC
>DASRXU010000161.1:0-6990 GCA_035687365.1 Planctomycetaceae bacterium
CGCTTCCAACGACGTGCCGGCCTTGGCACGAGTTCCCATCCTTGGGCCCTCCTGCGGCGTTTAGTTTCTTCTTGGCAGAAAAAACATAAACGCCCGGAGGCCCTTGGGTTTAGCTCAAGCAATTCCCGGACACCCTCAAGCTCTGCTTGGGAACGCAACTCCTCGAAGCTCCGCTTCGATTCCGTCTTCTGCCTGAAGCATGATGTGCCGAAGCGGAGCTTCGGGAAAGTGAGGTCCCAAGCAGAGCTTGGGACCTAGGGAACCTTGGCTTGGAACCGCTGGCATCTGCGAATGCGAGTCCTGGTTCGGGTGCCATGCCCACAGCTTTGGGTGGGCATGTCCGGCAATGCATGCCCACGCCGAGCCGTGGGCATGGCACCCATTCTCAATATCGCGGCGGACTGAACTACCACGCCGCGCGCTTGCGTTCCCGCGCCCGATGCTAGACGATCAACACACTGGCACACGTTCGTTTGGCATTTATCCCACCCCAGAGCGAATTCCTCCATGATTCTACGAAAACTCTCCATCACCGCCTGCTGGCTAGCTTGTTGCACGATTGTGATTCAGACGCAAACGTCGGGGGCAAAAGCCCGAGCGGCCGATCCGCCGGCTGCAGGTTCTCCCAACAACGAATTCCAAGCCGGTTTCGGCAAGCGGGACATCACGCCGCCCGCCGGATTGCCGATGTGGGGCTATGGAGCTCGGCACGACAAGCTGTCGGAGGGCGCGCTCGACCAACTGTGGGCGAAGGCTGTCGTCATTCATGCGGGCAATGCCAAGCTGGCGCTGGTCGGTCTCGACATGGGTCGCGGCCCAACCCGGCCGATGATGGACAAAATCCGCCGCACGATCGCCGAGAAGGCCAAGATCGATCACGTGCTGATCAGCGGCAGCCACACGCATCACGGCCCGGTGATCGAGCTGACCGACCGCGACGGGTTCGGCAAGGGCAAGTTCGACAAGGCCGTCGCGTACAGCAAACAACTGCCCGACCTCATCATCGAGGCGATTTTGGAGGCCGATCGGGCCGCCGTCCCCTGTCAGCTCGGGATCGCGACGCGCGACGTGACGCTCAATCGCAATCGGCACACGAAGCATGAACCGAAACCGACTGAGCCGATGCTCGCCGTCCTGCGTTTCGACGATGCAGCCGGCAAACCGATCGCCGTGCTCGTCAATTTCGCGGCTCACGCCGTAATGACCGACACCAAGATCATGAAATACTCGGCCGATTATCCCGGCTTCATGCAGCGACGCGTGGAAGACGCGCTCAAGACCAATTGCCTCTTCATGCAGGGGGCTGCCGGCGATATGAGCGTGAACGCGGGGCCGCACCGCGGGCCGCAAGCGTTCGGTGAGTATCTCGGTGACGTCGTGACGGAGCTTGCCAAGTCGGCTCATTGCACCGTGCCGGCCCACCCGTCGATTCAAGGCAAGGTCGACGACTTTGTCTTCCGCTCGCGCACGAATTTTTCGAGTCCCAGCATCTTGATTGGCTACTCGCGGGCCTTTTTCCCCGAACTGACGCGGAACTTTGTCGAGGAATTTCGCGACGGTGTGCCGACCGAGCTGAACACGATTTTGCTGAACGGGGACACGGCGCTGGTCGGCGCGTCGGGCGAGTTCTTCTGCAATCACTCCAACCGCCTCAAGCAGCGAGCCTATGTGCCGCACACGTTTTTCTTCGGCTACTGCGACGGCCACAGCATGTATTTCCCCACGATCGAGGCGGCGTCGGAAGGCGGATACGGCGGCGATGCGACTGTTTCTCCCGCCGAGGTTGGCGCGGGCGAACAGGTGATTGACCGGGCCTTGATCAACATCTACTCGATGCTGGGCAAGTTCAAAGAGCACGATTACGCCCCAGGCCCGGCCGCTCGGCAAACGGCGTCGACCGGCACGCAGCGTTAATCTTTCGCGACGATAAATTCTCACCAAAGAGCAGCACCCGTGGGAGCGGAGCAGGGCATGGATTACGTGAGCTTGGGAAACACCGGCCTGAAGGTGTCGCGGATTTGCTTGGGCTGCATGAGTTACGGCGTGCCGGAGCGAGGCCCGCATCCGTGGACGCTCGAAGAACCGGTGAGCCGGCCGTTCTTCAAGCAGGCGCTCGACCTGGGCATCAACTTCTTCGACACGGCTAACGTCTATTCCGACGGCACGTGCGAAGAGATCACCGGCCGGGCCCTGCGCGATTTTGCCAAGCGCGACGAAATCGTCCTGGCGACGAAGGTGCACGGGCGGATGCGTCCGGGCCCGAACGGTCGCGGCCTGTCGCGCAAGGCGATCTTTGCCGAGATCGACGCCAGCCTGACGCGGCTCGGCATGGATTACGTCGACCTGTATCAGATTCACCGCTTTGACAATGAGACCCCCATCGAGGAAACGCTCGAGGCGCTGCACGACGTCGTGAAAGTCGGCAAGGCACGGTACATCGGTGCGTCGTCGATGCACGCCTGGCAGTTCTGCAAGGCGCTGTATCTGGCCGACCTCAACGGTTGGACGCGATTCATCTCGATGCAGAACCACTACAACCTGATCTATCGCGAGGAAGAACGCGAGATGATGGGGCTGTGCGCGAGCGAAAAGATCGGCGTGATTCCCTGGAGCCCGCTGGCTCGCGGGCGGCTCGCTCGCCCCTGGGAAGAACAAACGGCCAGCGATCGCGCGGGCAAAGACGAGTTCGGCAAAACGCTCTACACCAAATCGGTCGAGTCGGATCGCAAAGTCATCGAACGCGTCGGCGAAGTAGCCGCGGCTCACAAAGTGCCGCAAGCCCAAGTCGCCCTGGCCTGGATGCTGCACAAGCCGTACGTGACGTCGCCGATCGTCGGTGCAACCAAGCAGCGGCATCTGGACGACGCGATCGCCGCTCTGGCGCTGAAACTCTCAGCCGAGGAAATCGCGCGGCTCGAAGAGCCGTACGTGCCGCATCCGGTGTCGGGCTTCGGCTGAGTGCCTCGAAATGAGATGAAAGATTTAGAGCCGCGACCGTGAGGGAGCGGGCTATTACGCGAGAAGAGCGCGTTAGACCCCGCTCCCTCACGGTCGCGGCTCCAAGATGCGCCGTTACGCATGCAGCACTTCGCGCACCGGCTGGCCCAGGCCGTCCTTCGTCACGTAGAACGGTCGCTCTTCGATCTCGACGCCGTAGCGCGGGGAGATGCCCAGCGTGCGGAGAATTGTCGCGTGCAGGTCGGTCACCGTCACTTTGCGGGTGAGCGACGTGCACGGGCGCTCGTCGGCCGTTTTGCCGAAGAGGAAGCCGCGTTTGGCTCCGCCGCCGAATAGCAGAACCGAACCGGCTCCGGTGAAATGGCGGTGCATGCCGTAATGCTGGAGTTCGGTCATCTTGTCGGGTTGGGCGACTTGATTGGGAACCGGCTTGTCGGGCTTGCCCTCGACCATCACGTCGCGGCTGAATTCGCTCGCCAGCACAATCAGGGTGCGATCGAGCAGGTCGCGCCGCTCGAGGTCCAGCACCAGTTGGGCGATGGGGGCGTCGATCATCCGCTTGAGTTCGACCATTCGCGTGTGGCCGTTGTCGTGCGTGTCCCAGCCGAGGAAGGGGACGTACTCGGTCGAGACTTCGATAAATCGGGCCCCCGCCTCGACCAGTCGCCGCGCCAGCAGGCATCCCTGACCGAAGCGACTCGTCTCATACGGCTTCCGCGATTTCTCCGGCTCCAGCGAGAGATCGAAGGCCTTCGCGGCCGGCGCGTTCATCAGGCGATGTGCACTCTCGAGAGACTGCAGCAACGACTCCCGCTGAAAGTCGCTCGCGCGGGCCACGGGGCTTTGCTCGACGAGCTTCTTGTACCCGTCGAAGCGTCGGCGAAATCGCTTCTGGCTCATGCCGGCGGGCGGGCGAACGGTGAGCACCGCCTGCTCGGGGTCGGGGACGCGAAACGGGCCATACTGGGCACCGAGGCAGCCGCCCGTTTGAAACGCCTTTAGCTCCTCGGCCTCGCCGTTGCCGTCGTACCGCTGCCCGATGTCGATGAAGGCGGGCAACGCCGGATTTTGCGGCCCCCTCGCGTGTGCGATCCACGCCCCGAGGTGCGGAGCGGCCACGGTCTGTGGCGGCTCGTAACCCGTGTGCCAATGGTACTGGTGCCGCGAGTGCAGAATCTTCCCGAGGTCGGCGGCGACGTGCGTGCGAATCAGCGTGCCCCGATCGAGCACCGAAGCAATGTTCTCGAGCCCCTTCGAGATGCGGACGCCGTCGATCGCCGTCGAAATCGACGGAAACGTGCTGAGCACAGCATTCGATTCGAGCCCCGGTTCAAACGGCGTGTACCGTTTGGGATCGAAGGTCTCCGTGTGAGCCAGGCCGCCGGCCATCCACAGGACGATCACCGCGTCGGCAGTCGGGACGATCTTGTCCGCACTCTTCTCCGGGCGTGCGCCATGAGTTGGCTTCGCTTGCAGCCCGCGCGGTCGTGCCACGAGAGCGCTCAGCGCACCTGCTCCGGCAGTGGCGAGAAAGCCGCGGCGATTCGAACGATTGTCGGCCATCAGGTCGATTTCCTAATCAATCAGTTGAAACTCCGGCAGCATCACCAGCATCCACAAAAAATCGTCCACCCCTTCAGCGGTGGGCGGCGTGCCGACGACGTCGCTGGCGGTTTGAGTTTCAGCGGGCGTCGGTTCGCGGCCGAGGGAAATGCGATAGGCCCGCGCGATCAGGGCTTTGGAATCTGAGCCGTGCTCGGCAATCCAACGTTCAGAACCCGTTTTGAGAATCGCATCGAGCGTCGTGCCGTTGGTCATCTCCAACGCTTGTAGCATCGTCGCCAGTGTGTCGCGACGCGTGACGACTTGTTCGCGATTGGGTCGACCCAGCGCGCGAGACAAAGCGCCGTCCATCAGCAACGCGGCTCGTACCTTCTTTGCCACCTCGGCCGCGCGTTTCGATTCCTGTTCAGACAGCACCTGCCGAACTGCGCCGACTTGTCCGCCTTGACCGCGGCCGTCGACTTTGAGCATGTCGCCGCCCGCGCTGGGCCAAACACCAGTCAGCGTTGCGACCGCGTCGAGAAACTGCTCGGCCGTCATGCGGCGGCTGATCGGTCCGCGAAAAGTTCCAGCGGGTTCGTTCGGCTTGGGCTCTCCGCGAGCGGCGAGTTGATACGTCTGCGACGTGCAGATCAATTCAAGCGTGTGCTTCAGATCGTAGCCGTGCTGAACGAGATCGTTCGCAAGCCAATCGAGCAGATCGGGGTTCCACGCGTTACGTTCCATATCGTCGAGGGGTTCGACCAGGCCGCGACCAAACAACCGGGCCCAGTAGCGGTTGACGACAGTCTTCGCGAGCCGGCCGTCGTGGGGATCGGTGATCAGGTCGGCCAGTTGACGCATGCGTGTCGAGCGGGGTGCGTCGGCATCGATCGCTCCGATCTCGGGAAACAGAAAGCTCGCGCGGGCCTGCTCGCCCGTAGCCTTGTCGCAGCGATAAATGTCGAGCGGCCCGTCGGCGAAGACCGCGGCCAGCCCGTGGGAATCGCTCAGCAGCCATTGGTTGGTAAAGCTGTCGTGGCAGCTCGCGCACTTGAGGTTCGTGCCGAGGAAAACCTGCGCGGTCGTCTGGGCCGCCTGCAGCTCGCGGCGCTGGCTAGCGTTCACGACGCCGCGCCATTCGATCCCTTTCACGAAGCCTTCGGAACCCTTCACAGGGCTGATCAACTCGTGCACGAACTGGTTGTACGGCCGATTTTCGTAGAGCGAGCGGAACAGCCACGCCGTGATCTGCCGTCGTCCGTCGTCGATGAACCCGGTGCCCCGGTATTCATTCCGCAGCAGATCATTCCAGAAGGCCAACCAATGAATGCCGTAGTCCTCGCGCTGTGCGAGCAAGCGCCGCACGAGGGCGGCCCGCTTGTCGACGGCCGAATCGCGAACGAACGCGTCCAATTCCTCCGGACTCGGCAGCAGTCCGATCAGGTCGAGAAACACGCGCCGAGCGAACACGCGATCAGTCACTGTCCGCGCGAGGTCGACTCCCTGGCCCTTCAAATGGGCCGCGAGCAGCAGGTCGACAGGATTCGACAGTTTTGAATGCGTCGGCGCGGCCGGAAGTTTGACCGATCGCAGCTCAACGTTCAGGAGCCCCGAGCTTTCACGCTTGGCTCCGGCCGCGGTATGCGGGTTCGCAGTTCCGGCCGCCTCGGCGTGCCCGACCGCGACCGGCGCAAATGCGGCAACGGCGATGAGCACCGGAACCAACAGCGGCCGCAACAGAGCGCGTCGAGCAAGCATGACGAACGTTCAACTGAGAAGAGGCGGCAAGTGAAATTGGCGGGGCCGAGAATCATCTCGGGGAGGGCGGCAACCGCATCGCGGTCTGCCAACGTCTACTCTCGCAGATGACTGGGGGACTGTCCAGAAACTGACTGAGCTCTCACCGGACACGTTCCGCCGTCAAACGCCATCCTGCCGTCCGGCGCCCTCGATACAATTGCGACATGGGTACCCACCAATGAGCCCCGACGACGTTATGGAACTTGTGCGCAGTCAAATCGCAGGGCGACCGTCGCTGCCAAACTCGCACGGAGTTGATCTCGAACGTTGCTTGGTTTGGCCGGCCACAATCCAAGTAATCGATCGCAGTGTGCGCGACGGGCGGCTTGAAGATACGGTCGAGACCGTATGGCTGATCCTTGAAGAGCAGCGTCCCGGGAAGGACGGTTACAGAATCGTCTTCAATGAGCAGAGAATGCTGTTCGGTTTGGCTTCGCCCGGATTTAAGACTGATCGGCACCTCGTTCTCTGCGGATATTACGGTAGCTTTCCGAAAACGCTTCAATGCATGTGACCGATCCTGGTTCTGATTGCAGTCCCTCCGCCAACCCAGTCCTCAGATTCAAACGACCCGCTATTCCGACGCGGGGAGATTGAATTGGCGGGAGCAATCGCGCTGCGACGAATGTCGGCGAGAATCGGAACGGCGATCTACCGGCGAGCAATTGCCCGCTCAGTTTGCCGAGC
>DASRXU010000162.1:0-3981 GCA_035687365.1 Planctomycetaceae bacterium
AAACTCAGATCCTCGCGGCCATCTTCGCGTATCAATTGCTCGTGCGCTATAACCACCGTTGCGGCAACAAAAACGGACGACTTCGTTGGCTCACCGACGCACTCTGAATTCCCGGACACCCTCAAGCTCCGCTTGGGACCGAACTTTCCCGAAGCTCCGCTTCGGCCCCACGCGTCGGCCTGAAGACGGAATCGAAGCAGAGCTTCGAGGGGCGGCGTTCCCAAGAAGCGCTTGGGGACGATAGCAAATGTCGCTAGCAGGACTTCGGACGATCAGACGTCGAGCGAAGCGATTGCGTTCTCAATGAAGTAGCTGTACTGGGCCGACCCAGATTGTAGATCCACATAAGGGCATACGGCGGCCACAGTGCATGTCCAATCTGCAAGGTTTGAAACACCTGGAAGCGAACCATGGCTGAAGGGTTGGGAATGACGTAGACCCACATTCAACCCTCCCACGAGTAACATTAAGGTGAGCGCAACTCCCAAAAAGCAGATGAGGGCTCGGATCCTGAGCGCTCTGAAAATGCGAGAATATCCAACGCGATATCTCACTTCGACAAGAGCACGAGGAGAGTCGACTGAACGAGAACTCCGCCTCGAGAAATAGAAAGCCGGCGGTTGGTTACAAAAGAGGGCGCCGATTTTCTTAACGGCAACCCGCGCGTCGTCATATCTTTTGATCCGAAATGACGCAGCGAACATTCCGAGTTGCAGCTGCAACAACGCGCGAGCGAGCGATCTCGATGCCGCATCAGGGTCTCTATGCACCTCCACCGTCCCGCTGCTCGAGTGGCCGTTCTCGGCAGCGTCCGTAGTCGATGCTTCATTGCTCGTTCCCTGCTCTGGATTCCGATACGCAGCACTTTGCGGAGAGAAGTCGCCCAAACTACGATGAGTGTGCTCATGATGGCCACAAAGACCAACCGAGCGGTAGATTCGTCCATGTCAGACTCAACCTTTTGGCTGCGCGGGCAATTGCGTCAGCCGGTTAAAACTCGCCTTGAGTGGCGCTAACTTATGATATAATGCACGGTGATAATTCAGGTCGAGCCGGACGGAAGATGATCGGGCTTTAAGCGAGTCGACCTACCAATTGTCCGGATCGCAGGCCCGGCACTGAGGACGGTCGTGCAAACATCCCCAAAGAATACAAGCACGATCACCGCATCACTGTAGCGGACCCTCTTACGACGAAGCCTTTTACCCTCTCCGATGACCAATGCGTACAATTGAGGCCAGAGTTCGCATTCAATGGTTGGACTCCTTCGTTGAGATACACCACACTATCCATTGTGAATGCGAACTCCTTGGTTTGTAGGGGCTTAACTCCCTTCCTGCAAAATGTTCTCACGGTCGCGGTTCTAAACCGATCGGCGCTCGTCAATTAGCGGGGGCTATGCCCTCCTGAGCGCGCCGGATGTCTCGTGGTGCGAACACGAGGCCGGCGACAATTAAGAGCACCGTCACGACCGCATAGATGATGGCCGTTACCGAGAGCACCTGGCCATACGTCATGTGCAGACGGGTCATTGCCATTCCCGTGCCGACCGTTGCCACGCCCGCGCCGAGCCAGCCGATCATGTTCGCCAGGCCGAGCATGGTGCCCCGTCGCGAGGGGTGGATCACGTCGTACATCGAGGCCCAAATATTCGCGTCGTAGATTCCTTCGGCCAGACCGAAGCAAGTCAAATAGATGAGCAACGGCGTCGCTTCGACCTGCCTTCCGCACAAATAAATTAGGGGGATGCCCAAGAGCGCGCCCAATGCCTGGCTCAAGATTCGGCCGCCCGGCAAGAACATCCGCGCTCGGTCGGCAAGCCATCCTCCGAAAATCGAGCCGACGATGCTGGCGATCCGCAAATAAAAGGTGGCGCTGAACCCCGCCATCCCGAGATTCATGTGGAATTGGTCGCCTAGATACTTCGGCATCCAGCTCAAGAATACGAAGGCGACCGAATTGGCTCCGAAGAACGCGGCGATCAGGATCAGGGCGCTGGGCGTGTACACCAGCTCTCGCATGAATTGTGCCAGGGGGATGGCCGGTGGACTCGGCGTGTCGTCGAGAGTTTGGGCCTCCATCCGCTCCGCTTCGTTGCGGGCCGGCTCACGCAGGAAAATGAAGAGCACGATTGCCAGCACGATGCCGGCAATCCCAAACACCTTGAACGGGGCCTGCCAGCCATACTCACTTGCCAGGTATCCGGCTAGCGCCGTGCCGCCGATCGTGCCCGCGTAGACGCTCGTCTGGTGCAGACCCATCGCCCGCGATCGAGTCGGCTTGGCGTGGTAATCGGCGATGAGCGACATCGTCGCGGGGAAGTAGAAAGTTTCGCCCAAACCCTCGGTCGCCCGCACGATCACAAACTCGATCCAACGTCGACAGAACCCGGTGGCCCCCGTAACCACACTCCAGACCGCCAGTCCGCCCAAGATTAGCGACTTGCGGCGATAGCGGTCGCCGATTTGTCCGGCAAACGGAGCGCTGAGGGCGTACACGAACATGAATGCCGAGATGATCCAGCCCAGGTCCTCGTCGGTGAAGTGGTAGTCGTCTTGCAGCACCTTGGCGACCGCATTGATCGCCATCCGGTCGGCATAATTGAAGAAGCAGATGAACCACAGCATGCCGACGACCCACCACTTGTAGGAGGGAGCCGGGCGACTTTGCAGCGACGACAGGACGGGCCGTTCTTGACTCAAGGACATCCTCGCGGCGGAGAGGAGATGGATCGGGCAGCGGGCCATCCACTGTCATGAGTCCGGCGCGCAGGGTCAAGCCGATGTTGCCCGACGAGTGGCCAAAAGAAAAACCGCCGGCGTCGCGGAGAGCCGCGGCACCGACGGATTCAACACAAATCGATTTGTCAGGGACGGGAGATGCCGCTGGTCCGGCACTTAGTTAGCACTGTGCGGTACTACTTGGGCGGTACTACTTGGGCGGCGCTACGCAAAGACGTCTTCGACCACGTTGCCTTCGTTGACCGTGGGGCGCTCGGGGCGGCCCTGGTGAAGGTAGATGAGTTCGGTGTGGTCGAGGCCCAATAGGGACAAAATGGTGGCGTGCAGGTCGCGAACCGTTACGCGGTTTTCGATCGCGTGCATGCCGAAATCGTCGGTCGCTCCGACGACGTGACCGCCTTTGACACCGCCGCCGGCCAGCCACATTGTGAATCCGTACGGATTGTGGTCGCGGCCGTCCCCTTTTTCGGACATGGGTGTGCGGCCGAACTCGCCGCCCCAAATCACGAGCGTGTCCTTGAGCAGTCCGCGCTGTTTGAGATCCGCCAAGAGAGCGGCGATCGGGCGATCGGTCTGTTGGCACAGTCCACTGTGGTTCTGCTCGATGTGGCTGTGGGCGTCCCAGCGGCTGCCCGAACCCGAGTAAAGCTGGACAAATCGCACCCCCCGCTCGACGAGCCGGCGAGCCATCAGACAATTGCGACCGAAGACCGACGTGGCGGGATCGTTCAGACCGTATGCCTGCTGTGTCGCGGCCGTTTCTTGCGTGAGATCGACGGTTTCCGGCGCGTGCGACTGCATGCGAAAAGCCAGCTCATAGGAGGCGATCCGTGCTTCGAGCCGATCGTCTCCCGCGCGAGCGGCGAGGTGACGTTGATTGAGCTTTCGCAGATAATCGAGCTTGCCCCGCTGCCGCTCGTCACAGATCGCTTTGGCCGGCTGCAGGTTGAGAATCGGTTCGCGGCCGTTCAGAAACCGTGTCCCCTGAAACGTCGCCGGCATGAAGCCGGTTCCCCAGACGCGGCTGCCGCCGGGGGGCTCGTGATCGTTGTCGAGCAGCACGACAAAACCGGGCAAGTTTCGATTCTCAGTCCCCAACCCATAGTTCACCCAAGCTCCCAAGCTCGGGCGGCCGGCGAGCACGCTTCCGGTGTTCATCATGCAAACGCTGCCAACGTGATTGATGCCATCGCTCACGCAGGAACGGATCTGGCAGATGTCGTCGATGCACTCACCGACA
>DASRXU010000163.1:0-19631 GCA_035687365.1 Planctomycetaceae bacterium
GCTCGGTCTGAGCGGGGTCAAGCTCGTCACGCAAACGGTGATTAAAGGGGGCTTCCGCGCCACCTACGTGCGAGTCGAGCACCCCGAGCAGCATGCCCATCGCCATCTGGCAGATATTCACGCCCTGATCGAGCGGGCCGGCGGCATCACGCCCACCCAGCGCGACCTGGCCTTGCGAATCTTCGGAGCGGTCGCCGAAGCGGAGGCCCGCGTCCACGGCACGACGTTAGACAAGATTCACTTTCACGAGGTCGGCGCCATCGACTCGATCGTGGACATTGTCGGCGCGGCAGTCGGTTTCGATGTGTTGGGCGCCGACCAAATTGTCGCCAGCCGTATTCCGACAGGTCGTGGACAGGTTTCGATCGCTCACGGGATCTGTACCGTTCCGACGCCCGGGACGGCCGAGTTGCTCAAGGGCATGCCACTGATCGACGTGCCGATCGACGCCGAGCTGACCACGCCGACGGGGGCCGCAATCTTGAAGACGCTGGTCGACCGGTTCGGACCGCTGCCGGATATGAGCATCCAATCGATCGGTTACGGAGCCGGGACCAAGGACTTTCCCCAGCGGGCCAATCTGTTGAGACTCTTCGTCGGGACGGCGGAGACGTCGGCCGAAAGCGACTACGTCACGCTGCTCGAAACGAATCTCGACGATGTCTCGCCCGAGATCGTCGGCTATGCCAAGCGGCGACTGCTCGAAGCCGGTGCGCTCGACGTCTTTTCGACCGCCATTCAGATGAAGAAAGACCGACCGGGAACGTTGTTGTCTGTCATCGCTCAGCCGGGTGATGCAGAAAAGCTCGAGGCGATCTTGTTTGACGAGACGGCGACCTTCGGCATTCGTCGCTCCTTGATGGAACGCTCGAAGCGCTCACGGCGCGAGCACACCGTCACCACGCCGTGGGGCTCGGTTCGCGGCAAGCTTGGTTGGCGTAGCGGTCAGTCGCCGATATTTACGCCCGAATTCGAGGACTGTGCTCGCTTGGCGGCCGCAGCCGGCGTGCCCCTCCGCGAAGTTTATCGCGCGGCCGAAAGCGCCTGCGATCTGTCACAAATCAAAGGGCCGAGCGATGCAGCCGTCGAACCGACGGCCAAGCGTTCCCACGATCACGGACACACGCACGACCACTCTCATGACCATGGACACGATCATTCTCACGACCACGGACACGGTTAGTCCTCCGCAGAGAGACTAGCGCTGAAAAACTGAGCCTTGCCAGGCACAGGCGAAGGGAGTTGCCCATGTTGCTGGCCGCGAATGTCAATTTGTTGGAAGGCGTGTTGCTGGCGACGATTGTCGCGTGCGGCACCGGATTTCTGTGGCGCACGCTGAGACGCGCCAACGTCGTCGTGCATTCCACCGGCGAAACCGAGGAAAACGAGCGAGCACAAGCTCGGGCCGAGGGCCGCATCGCCGACCTCGAAGTCCGCCTGCACGACTTCGCCCGCGAGGTGGAGGCCCGTATGGAAACGCGGGCGTTACAACTGGATAGTCTCGTCGTGGCGGGGGATCGAGAAATCGTCCGCCTCTCGGCGATCCTCAATCGGATGTCCGATAGCCTTTCCCCGAGGCAGCCGGATGTGATGACGCATTTCGACAAGCCCCGTGAGAATCCAGCCGCCTCTGCGACGACTTCGGCCGTATCAAACGTTTTACCCGCTCAGGTTGAGATGGCCGGCCACCTGGATGAGGCGGGCTACAACGTCGCGGAAATCGCCCACATCATCGGGCACGACCCCGAGGTAGTCCGCTCGCTGCTCAAGAAGGCTGCCTAAACGGTTCCTGGCGCGGGGTTCATTTCGCCTTCGGCGCCATCGCCAGAATGCGCACCTGCTTGTCGGCGCAAGAGACGGCCAGCCGAATTCCGTCGGGATGCAGATCGAGATCGCGGACGAGTGACGGCAGTTGGAATCTGAAAAAGTCTTTGTCCGCATCGCCTTTCCAAAACGTGATAAATCCGCCGCCGCTGCCCCCGCAGCCAGCCATCAAGAACCCATCCGGGTGGGTAATGACACGCCAGACAATGCCCGCGACGCCCGGCATCACGTGTGAGCGAATTTTTTTCTGATCGCTCCACTGAAAGCGCAGGACGAGGGGATCGTTGACCGCCCCGAGCGGATTGGACGCGTTGAAGAGCCCGCCCGCGACGAGGTTCTGCCCATCAGCCGTCAGCGCCAGGGTGCGGACGCCGCCGTAGTCGACTCGCTGGCCCGGCTCATAAGTGTGCAGCGCCTTCGCGTCGAACGAACGAACGGTCTGCCCCGTGGCGATGTCCCACTGACGCAGCTCACCTTGGAGGTCGCCGGAGAGGAGGGCTCCGCTCGGATGAAAGAAGGTACTGTAGACGTGGCTTTTGTGTCCCCGCAGTTCACGCACCAGCGCGCCGTCAGTCGCCTTCCAAATCTTGACGAGATGATCGTTGCCGCCGGAGGCGATCCATTTCCCGTCCGGACTAACGCTGAGGGCCCGCACCCAGCCGGCGTGAGCGTCGATTGATCGCTGGGGCTGGGGTTTGTCGCCGGTCGTCGGCCACCACAGGATGCGGCCGTCGTACCCGCCGGTGATCAGAGTCTTCCCCTCGGCCACGAAGGCAAGGCACCCAATCCAACTGTCATGTGCGACCGGATAAGAGAGTTTATGGCCGTCGGCCACCCGCCAGCGCTGAACGGCGTAATCTTCGGTGCTGGCGAAAACGTATTCGCCGGTCGGATCGAACCGACAAGCGATTGGCGGGGCCGTGTGCGTCCATTGCTTGTCGATGCGGATTTGCTGCGGGTTGGCTTTCATTCTCGCTTAGCTCAGCAATTCTTCGATGGGCTTCGACGCCGGGTCGGCCATCGGCAGGTCGCGACCGGACACGTCGAACGAGCCGGCCGAATCGAGTCCGACCGCGGCCAGATACGTGTGAAACAGGTTGGCGTGATCGACCTGCTTGTCGACGACGGCCGTGCCGTTGGCGTTCGTTTTGCCATACACCGCGCCGCGATGGACCTTCGCTCCCCCCATGCAAATCGACCAGGCAGTGGCCCAGTGGTCGCGACCGTAGAACTGATTGATGATCGGCGTGCGTCCGAACTCCGACAGCACAACCACGAGCGTATTACCCCACATCCCCCGGTCGACGAGATCGGTGACGAGCGCGGCGAACGAACCATCAAATTCGCCGAGCTGCTGCATATGAAAATTGAAGTTCTCGTTATGGGTGTCGTAATTGGTGTGGAAGACTTGGACGTAGGTGACGCCGTGTTCGACGAGCCTGCGGGCCAGAAGGCAATGGCGACCGAAATCATGCTTGCCATATCGCTCGAGTTGCGACGTTGGCTCTTTCATCACGTCGAACACATCGCGGCGTTTCATCAGGTCCAAGGCCTGCTCGTAGTTTTGCGTATAGGCGTCGGTCATCGCAGTGCGGCGACGCTGGGCGAAGCGCGCGTCAGCCGCACGACGCAATTGCTGCCGCTGTAGATCGGCGGCATCGCTCAGCCCGTCGGGCCGGAGCGAGTTTTGTGGCGGACCACTCCCCAAGCTCACGCTCGAGTATTTGGGGCCGAGATAAGCCGAGTCCGCGCTGCGAGCGCCGGCACCCCCCGGGTAGATTTTCACGTGGCCGGGAAGGCCACTGTCTTCGGGCGCGAGGGCTCGGGCGGCGACGGCCCCCAGCTCGGGATACTCCGAAGCGGGCGTCTGACGGCGGCCGTGCAACATGCAATAGAGCCCCAGACCGTGATCGAACTCATTCGTGTTGACGCTGCGAATGAGGGACAGGTGATGCATGACTCGTGCGGTTTTCGGCAGCAGTTCCGAAATGTGCAATCCGGGAAGCGACGTGGGGATGGCGCGGAACGGCCCGCCCGTGTCCGTCTTCGGCTTCGGATCCCAAGTCTCGAGCTGGCTCGAACCGCCGTTGAGGTAGATGCAGATGACCCGTTTTTGCTCTTTGCCCAATTGTGCGGCGGCGGCCGGCCGCGTTAGAAATCCCAATCCTCCGGCGGCGCCGAGCCCGGCAGCCAGCCCGCCCAAGAAGTCGCGTCGCGCCAATCGGTGGTCCCCCGAGCGGCAAGCGTAATCGCAGAACATGATTTTTCTCCGGAGTGGGGCAGGACGCGCCTGCCGATCATCAAACGACGCAACTAATGGTTGAACCGAAACTCGCTGGACGCGAGGAGTGCCCAGACGATTTCTTGCACGGCGGCCGAGCGATCTTTGGGTCTCTCGGCGAGATAGCGTTCGACTTCAGCCGCTTCGTCGGGAAGCGGACGACGAGTGACGACGCTGAGATAAAGTTCATCTGCCAAAGCGCGGGAGTCACTCAGCTTCAACAGCCGGTCGCAAAGGTTTCCGGGCGTGGGCGCCAGCCAGCTGCGAAGCTCTCCTCCATTGGAGAAGAACAACGCCTGATCGACCGTGGCGAAGAAGCCTCGTTGGGGTTGGCCGGCCGCCGAGCCAAAGAGGCTCACAAATCGCGCGACGGGGCCTTTGAGCTTTTGAACGGTTTCCCACTCGATTTGTGCCGGTGTCGCCTGCGCGTTCTTCTTCCGCAACTCGGCCTCGACCGCCGAGCGTTGCTGCGCCGCGATTCCCAAGACTTGGAAGACGTTCCACGCGAGTTGCTCGGGCGTGAGTGGTTTCAGTGCCGCGGCCGAAAAACGGGTCGACCAGTTGCGTGAGACGACCTCCAGCTCGGAATCGGCAGCCCCGGCAAGAGCCCGTTCTCGGGCCTCGGCGGTTGTCAGTTGTTGATCGGCGAATGCCAGAGCCTGCTGCGCGGCGACCAAATCCGCGTTCGATGCTTGGACAACCTGATGATTGGCCGTGGCGTTCTCTTCTTGGAGAAGTTGCCGAGTCAGGACCCCTTCGCTTTCGCGGGCCGAAGCCAACGATTTTCTGACGCTGACCAGCTGCTGCGATAGGGCCTGCCTGACGCGCGCCTGCTCGGCCGCGCGGGCCGCTTCGGCCGCCGCCGCACGGCGAGAGACGTAGCCTTCGACGGATTTGGCTGCCGCCGCAGCTTGCTTCAGCGCGTTCACCCGGGTCAGCAGGCCTTGGCGGCGCGTCCGGGCATCGGTCAGTCGCCGCGCAACAGGAGCGAGTCGCGATTGGGCCTCCGACAGGCGGCCGGCAATTTGCGCAAGCTTCTGCTGCTCTGTTTCGAGCTTTCGGCGAGCGGCGATCAGTGCAGCGTCCTGGGCCCTCGCCGTCTCTCGCAACTTGGTCGCCTCGGCCGCGAGGCTCGACGCTCGGGCTTGAAACGTTGCGGCGGCCACTGCCAAGGGCTTGTCGCCGGGCAGCCGTTTGCTCGCGGCCAGCGTTTTGGCGGCTGCTTCGGTCAAGGCTTGGGCGGCAAACTGGCGCGCGTCCGCGTCCGCACGAGTTTTGTTGAACGCCTCGGCAGCGGCATCGAAAGCCTTTTTGACTTCGGCAGCCTTGGGCTCTGCATTCGTCAGTTCCTCGCCGACGGCTTCCGAGGCTTTCTTCAATGGCGACAGACTGCCCTCGGCCGATTTGATCTGAGCTTCCAGCTCCTTGACGGGTGCCGAGAGCCGCTGGGCCTCTGCTTCGAAGCGCTTGCGGCTAGCGGTCGGCGGCACGGGGCCACTGCTGACATCCGGCGGCAGCTCGAAAGAACGTTGATAAGCCGACGTCAATGCGATCTCGCGGAGAAAGACCTTCACGTCGTATCCCATCGAGCGGAATTCGTCGGCCAGCAAATTGAGTAAAGCGGGACTCGCCGGCGGATTGTCCGGATGATCGAGGTCGAGCGGTTCGAAGAGTCCGCGGCCCAACATGTGCGCCCAGAGGCGATTGACGATGTTCCGCCGAAACGCGAGGTTGCCTTTCTCAATCTCGGTCGCAAACCGAGAACGACGACTGTATTTCGGAAATGGATAAGCCGAGCTGGCCGCGGCCGTTTGGTATTCGGTTCCCACCGGATAGTAGGGTTCGTCGATCTCGGGATCGCCCGGAAGCTTGGGCCAGGTGCCGTGCTTGGCCTTCTTGGGGTCGAAGACCGACTGAAAGGTGGCCGGCGCAGCCCCCTCTGCTTTTTCTGCGAAGTAGACGGGCTTGTCTTTGTTTTCAGGCTTGGTGGGGTCGAGCGTCAGATAGCCCCGCTGCAAGAACGCGAACAGCCCGTAATAGTCGGCCTGGTAGTAATGCGCGATCAGGGGATGGTCGTGGCACTGGCAGCATTGAAGGTCGCGGGCGAAGAAGATCCGACCCACGTCCCGAGTGAGCAGGTTCGGGTCCCCACTGCGCTCGAGGTAGAACTTCACCGCCGGTCGCGTCTTCGGATCTGTCCCGTCCGCCGTGAGAATCTCGCGGGCGAGTTGATCGTAGGGCTTGTCCGCCTGAAACGAGTCAAACAGGTAGCGTTCCCAGTCCTCTTGTTTGATCCCTTCGGTGTTTCGCCGCTCGAGCAGCATCACATCGAAGGTGCGGGCCATGTGAACGGCGTACCGCGGATGATCGAGGAAGCGGCCAACCAGGTAAGACCGCTTATTGGGGGACGGATCCTCGAGGAAACGGCGGACTTCAGCGGCCGTCGGAAGCGTCCCCAAGAGGTCGATCGACAGCCGGCGGACGAACTCGGAATCGCCACAGAGCGGGGAAGGAGCACCCGCTTCCACTTGTTGGAGGAGGGAATCGATCCGTTCGTGGAGGGGGCCGCCAGAGTCCGCCAGCAGGGCATTCGCTGCTCCGCCGAGAACAGCCGCCGCCGAAAGCACACTCGCGAGTCGGGAGCAGCGAAGCGGAGCGTTCCGGCAGAAACTGCCGGTTGCGGAGAATCGACGGACCATGGCAGTCGAAATCCGTTTCGAGGTTTGAAGCCGTGGGGCGCTGTGCGTTCCGTCGCACGCGATCACCATCTATGCACGTTCGTTGATACGTTAGCGGTCCAGAAAATGGCGGTCAAGTTGCATCGCGGCGAATTAGTGAACATTAGATCATGTAGCTCGCCGTGACTCCGCTTGTCGAGACATCAAGGTTTGGGTGGCATTGCCGTTCCAATGCCACCAATCGACCACGGATTTTTCAGGCGCATCACGCCAGGCCGCTTAAGGCTGCAGGCGGTCGCCGGAAAAAACGATATCGAGAGGCGCGATCCCGCGCTTCCGATTCGCAAGCCTCGCGGACGGCCCTTTGCGACATCGCGACCGGAAATTCGATGCCCGATCCACTCACAAAAACTTTTGAGTTGCTGGCCGAGAGCCAATCGAACGGGGCGGTCGACCTGTTGATTGCCGCGCTCGACTCAAAGTATTCCGCGATCCACGACAAAGCGGTCGTCGCCGCCTTGAGGCGGGGAACGACGCGCTGTCAGACGGAGGTGATCCGGCGTCTCCCGGTTTTGACGGCCGCGGGATATCGTTTGCTGGAAGAGCAGGGGCTACGGCTTTCGGGAACGCTTCGGCAATGCGTGCTGCACGGAGACGGCGAGCTGCGGGCCCACGCCCTCGAGGTTGTCTCGGCCGCCGAGTGCTATGACCAGGTCTCGTCGCTCGTCCAAATTTTTCAGAACGCCGACGACCCCTTACACGCCGAGGCCTGCCAGACGCTTCAAAGCCTGGTCAATCGCCTTTACGAGCAGCTCCATCTGGGTGGCGGCCGGCGGCCGGGCGGCGACCGATTTCAGCGTAATCTGCCTCAATTACGGCAGACCATGCTGTCGGCGCTCGACGGGGCCTGCAACCGGTTTGACAGCCTGTCGTGCAAGGCCGAGGTGTTGGAATCGATCCTCGTGCTGGGCGATCCGGACGCGTTCGCTGTTCGGAAGGTTTTGCTCCAGAGCCCACAGCCCTGTCGCGACCTCGCGTCCTACCTGCTGATGTCGAGTACGCATCCCGGCGTGATGCACTTGCTCATGGAATTCATGAAGCACAACTATCCGGTGCCCAAGGCCCTGGAAGCTTTCGAGCAGCGGACCGATCCCGAATTTGTCTGCTATGTGCTGCGCGAGTTTCCCAAACGCCTCAACGAGAACCAACAGAAAAACTTCAAGCAGTTGATTCGCATCGATTGGATTACACGGCACATGCTGCCTCTGGAGGCCGTTCCGCCCAGTTTGCATGAGTCGCTGGTCGAGTACGTGCAGGCGACGGGGATCCCCCACGATGACAAAGTCGCCGTTCAGAAATGGATCCTCCTGCACGGGAGCGTGCAGGGAAGGTCGGCGGCCGGCAAAGTGCTGGAATCGGCCGAGCCCGCTTGCGTCCGCGGTATTTTGTTCGACAGTCTCGACTCGGAAGAAGAAGACGTCCAAGCCTGGGCTACGAGCCAATTGCGTGGACAGGGCGTCCCCGAAGCGCTGCGATTGTTGATCGAACGGCTCGACAGCCCGCTGGCCGCAGTGCGTGAAGCGGCGCGTGGAGAGCTCAACAGCTTCAACCTCGATCTGCTGCTCAGCATCTTCGAGCATCTCGATCGCAACATCTGTCTGCGGGCCGGAGCACTCGTGCAGAAGATCGATCCGGACTGTCATCAGAAATTGGTAGCGGAGCTGAACAATCCGGTACGACGCCGGCGCATGCGTGCCGCTCGGGCGGCGAGCAAGTTGGGGCTGTCGCACGAGGTTCAGCCGTGCCTGGTGGCCATGCTCTCGGACGCCGACTCGCAGGTCCGCCGGACGGCGGCCGAGGTTTTGGCCGACTTGCCCAATGCCGAGGTGGTCGCCGCACTCTCTGCGGTATTAAACGACTCGAGTCCGCGAGTGCGGGAAACGGTCGAGCAGTCCCTCGAGGCAATCCACAAGCGGGGATTACTGCCCGCGCCACGCGTCACGCCGATTTGGAACGAAACCACAAGGGGTCTCGTGTGAACGTCGTTCTCAGCGAGCACGTCCTTAACGCCCAACGCGTTTTGGCCGTTACCACCCGGGCCGGCTCCGAGTGGATGCTCATCGTGTGCGCAGTCGTCTTCGTCACGCTCGCGATTGGGGTCTTCTACTTTTGGAATAACGTGCGCAAATCGCGGACGGGAAGTGCCCGCGGATCGAAGGACTTGTTCGCCGAACTGTGCGATGCGCACGACCTCAACCGCTTGGAGAGGACGTTGATCGCACAGCTGGCGGCGACCTACGAAATGCCTCAGCCCGCTGCCTTGTTCGTAGATCCCTGGACCCTGGAGCAGGCGGCTTCGGCCCCCGGCGCGGAGGCCCACCGCTATGGATCTCTGCGGCAGAAACTGTTTGGTTCGCTGGAATGACGACCCAACATTGCAGAACGGACAGAATCTGTCCGTGCGTGATGCCGTTCAATAAGGGTTCGTTTACTTTCGAACCGCCGCGCGGCGAGTCGACCCGATCGATCGAGAACTTGCCGAGGCGCCCCCGTCGGCCCGCGGAAGATCGTCGCTCACGCTCGGAGAATTTTCCTGGAATTTTTGGAAATGGATGATTGTGGTCGGTCTGCACCGACGTGTAAGCTACCGAAGTTCGCTCATCGGAAATTTGACGGTGCCGTTTTGCCGAGTGAGGAAATCCGTTTCACCCTCACTCCTCTTTGACCGTCCTTGACCCGATGGGCCGGCTCCTGGTCGTTTGCTTGCCAAAGGTGCTGCCCCATGGACGCCACGCTGAGAGTTCTCAGTGGACCTCATGCCGGTGAAACGATCGCGATTCGGCGCGGGAAACTGCTAATCGGACGGGAAGAGGACTGTCATCTCCGTCCCGAAAGCGAGTTCGTCAGTCGCCATCATTGCGTCCTGCTCCTGGATGACTACACGCTTCGCATTCGGGATCTTGGCAGCAAGAACGGCACGTTTGTGAACGGCCGGCGCGTCGGGTCTGGCGAGACCATCCTGTTGCACGACGACACGATTTCGATCGGCGAAATGATCGGCCAAATCGATCTGACGCCGGCCGTCGTCGCTGTCGATCCCGCCGTGATTGCCGCGGGCCAACACAACACGGGAGTATTCGAGGGAGACACGGTGCAAGCGGGCACTGCGGAGCCGGACACAAATCCAGAGACCCCCGTGGCGGCTC
The DNA here is from genome assembly GCA_035687365.1 of Planctomycetaceae bacterium. Taxonomy (GTDB): domain Bacteria; phylum Planctomycetota; class Planctomycetia; order Planctomycetales; family Planctomycetaceae; genus DASPSM01. The sequence goes on from DASRXU010000163.1 coordinate 9,990, forward strand.
CCGTGATTCCCGATTTGACGGCGGCTGAAGCCAATAGCGATACCCGGACGAGCCATCCGCCGTCTGCCTAGCCCCAAGCATCGATGGTCGGAGTGCAAGCGAACCGAGAGCAGGCGCATCCCGAGTCCACGACGGACGAAAACTCGCTGCACCACGCCAACCCCGACCCGCGAAACTGGCTGTATCACTTTCTGCAGACTTGCTTGCAGCTGACAATGCCCGTCTACTTCTGCTTTCGAGCGCGCGGGCTCGAGCACGTTCCCAAGCAGGGCCCCGCACTGTTCGTCGCCAATCACCAGAGCTTCCTCGACCCTGTGATGGTTGGCATCCCGCTTTCGCGGCCGCTGAGATTTTTGGCTCGCGACACGCTTTTTCGTCAGCCTCTGATCGGCGCGTTCTTGAGGAAGGTTTACACGATCCCCGTCAATCGCGATGCGGCCAGCTCGACCACCATCAGAACGGCGGCCTCGCAATTGCGGCAGGGATTTTTCATCGGGATTTTCCCTGAAGGGACGCGAAGTACCGACGGCGAGTTGGGAACGCTCAAGCCCGGCTTTATCGCTCTGATCCGTCGTGCGGACGCGCCGATCATTCCGGTCGGCGTTGCCGGGAGCGGGGCTGCTTTCCCGCGCGGCGCTTGGTTCTTTCGACCGAAAAAGTGCCGCGTGGTGTATGGCCCTCCTCTGCAGCCAGAGATGCTGGCTCAGCTCAAGGGACACGGCTCGGAACAGGCACTGCTCGCCGTCGTCCGCGAGGCAATGCAGCGTTGCTACGAGGAGGCGCGAGCGTGGCAGAGTCGCTAGACAGGCATCCGACACCTTCTTCCGGTGGCGCCGAACGCAGGGAGTAGCGGCATGCAGCGAATTCTCAGTATCTCGGGCCTGCGGGGAATTGTCGGCGATGGCCTCGACCCCAACTATGTCATCCGCTTTGCGCAAGCAATCGGCCTGCTCGCCAAACGCGGGACCGTTGTCGTCGGGCGCGACGGGCGTGTCACCGGGCCGATGCTCAAGCGGGCCGTGCTGGCCGGCCTGGAGTCCGTCGGCTGCCGCGTCATCGACGCGGGAATCACCGCGACGCCGACGTGTGGCTTCCTGGTTCGGCATCTCAAAGCTTCTGCCGGAATCGAAATCACGGCCAGCCACAACCCGGTCGAATGGAACGGCCTGAAGCCATTTTCGAGCGAAGGGGCCGTTTTCGACGAAGCTCGCGGCAAAGCGCTACTCGCTCTGCTGAGCCAAGAATCATTCGAGCTGTCGCCGTGGAACTCGATCGGCCGAACCGAGGGGCGTCCCGACGCGGGGGACGCACACTTGGCGAAGGTCCTCGAGCAGGTCGACGTTGAGGCGATTCGGAATCGGCGGCTCAAGGTCGTGCTCGATTGCAATCACGGCTCCGGAAGTGCGCTGGGACCCAAGTTGCTCGAGGCACTGGGGTGCGACGTGGTTGTGCTGGGGGGCACGCCCGACGGTGTCTTCGAGCATCCGGCCGAACCGCTGAAGGAAAACCTCGGCGGCTTGTGTGCGGCTGTGCTCAGCCAGGGCGCGGACGTCGGCTTTGCCCAGGACCCGGATGCCGATCGATTGGCCATCGTCGATAACCGCGGCCGCCATATCGGCGAAGAGCTGACGCTCGCTCTGTGCGCCGACTATGTGCTCTCCCGCTCGCCTGGCCCGCTCGTCGTCAACGGGTCGACCAGCCGTCTGTCGGCCGATATTGCGACGCGCCACCACAGCGCATTTCATCGTTCGGCGGTTGGTGAGGCGAACGTCGTTGCCCGCATGCGAGAGGTCGGAGCAGTCCTGGGGGGCGAAGGCAACGGCGGCGTGATCGAGCCGCGCGTCGGCTATGTTCGCGACAGCCTGGTGGGCATGGCGTATGTCACGGCAGGGCTGGCAGGCGTTGGAACGAACGCCCAACGATCCCTTGCTGAGTGGGTCGACTCATTTCCCGCCTATTCGATCGTCAAGGACAAGCTCACGTGCCCGGCTGATCGCCTCGGGGACGCGTGCCGAGCCCTCGAGAAAAAATATCCCGACGCAACTGCCACGCAGGGGGACGGGCTGCGCCTCGATTGGGCAGATCGATGGGTGCAGGTCCGCGCGAGCAACACGGAGCCGATTCTACGGGTCATCGCCGAAGCGCCGGACGAAGCGCGGGCTGTCGCGCTTTGCTCCGAAGCAATGGCTGCCGTGCGCGCGGCCGTCTCCTAAGAGCCGCGCACGCAGTAAGCGGTCTTGATTTTTCTTACTTATGAATACACCGCTTACCGCGTGCGCGGCTCTTCGACTCACTTATCCCAGGGCTTGCCCACCGCGTCGGTGCCGCAGAGGCAAACTTCCATGCCTAGGGAGTCGGCCATTGCCGCCTTCGTCTTCATCGCCCGGTCCGCATCGGCCGCGCTGTCCGCGTAGACGACCTGAATGTGATTGGCCTTGTGACGGGCCATCAACTGGTCACGGCTCACTCCATAAGTGACGGCGTGCATGATGGGCCATTGGTACGTCGTGAGTTGCCAGCGGCGCTCGGTTTCTTCTTTCGGCAAGTCGACAACCTGAGCGCGGCCCAGATCCATCTTGAGCGATTCGTCCTCGACGAAGATGCGCGACCAGACAATTTCGCCCGGTCGAGACACTCCGCGCAGGGTGCTGCCGCCGTTGGGGAAATACATGGCCGGTTGGCGGTGACCGTCGGCAAAATGCCAGCCGCCGAAGTGCGCGGGGGGAGCCGATCCGCTGATGAGAAAGACCCAGACATAATCGGGGATTGTGCCGGAACGGTCCTCGTCGCCCCAACGGACGTCGTGCAGAGTGGTTTCCACGGGCTGGTCGAGCGCCTGGTGCACGCGATTGGTCATGAGCGCATCGAGTCCCGCGCACTCATCGACCTCGTTGAAATGGGGAATCGCTTCCCGAGCAAACAACTCGCGCGAGCCATCGCGGCTCTTTACCGGAGGTCGCTCGGCATTGTTGAGCGTACCCTCGACGAGGTCGCTTGCCGGCATCAGATCTTTTAGACCCTGCTGATATTGAATGCCGATGCCGTCGCAGCCGAAATCGTCCGCGATCCGCACTGCCGCGATGTACATCTTGCACTGTTGACGAATCTGGTCATCCGTCAGATCGTCCGCGTGTTTGGGGCCTGTGTGGAACTTCATCCCCCGATCTTCCATCCACTTACGGACGGCGTCGGCCTCCGCATCACTCACGCGGCCGGACTCGTGGAACAGCGCGGACTGACTGAGGCGCTCTTTGAACACTCCGGTTTGATTGAGCAGGCGATCGGGAATGATGGCGTTGAACATTCCCATGCAACCTTCGTCGAACACGCCCAGGATCGCCTTCTTCGTTTGCAGTTCCTTCGCCAACTCCTTGCCAATTCGGCGTTCCTTCGCGGTGAGCCGGACGTGCTTGAAAGGGATGACGTGTCGCGTTTTGTGCGAGCACTTTCCCTTCCGCAGCCAATCGGCCAAACGAGTCGTGAAGTAGTCGTCGGTGAAGTTCTCGCTCCACAGAGTCGAGTATTTGACCCCGGCTTTGGTGAGCGAGCCGTTGAGATTCAACATGCCGACGAGACCGGGCCACGTGCCGGACCAATTCGCCACCGTGAGGATCGGACCGCGATGGGTCAAGAGGCCGCTCAGCACATGATGGGAGTACTGCCACACGGCCTCCGCGACGATCAGCGGCGCTTTCGGATCGAGTTGGGCGAAGACCCGCATGCCTTCGCGCTGCGAGGCGATGAAACCGTGCCCCTCGGAGTCGCGATAGGGATGAGCGCGAACCACCTTATAGCCTTCGGCCTCGATCGCCTGCGTAAGCGCGTCTTCCATCTCTTTCTGAGCCGGCCAGCATTTCTGATTGGCCGAAGGCCGCAAGTCGCCGCTGGCGACGAGGTAGACGTGTTTTTTGGGCAAGCGTGCGGGCTTTTGCCGCTTGTCAAAAAGCGTGCGTTGAGATTCGGTGGTCATCACGGTTTCCTGGAATCAAGGTGTCGTGAATGTGTTGTTCGAATAGTCGGGCGGGCGGCGTCGCTTGGCACATCCCCGTCGGACCGTGCCCCGTCTCAAGCCCGATCCGGATTTAGGCGGTCCAAGAGCTTGGCGGCGATAGTCTTTTGCCCGATGAAAGCCGCGGCGAGAGTGAAATACTTGGAATAGATTGCCGCATAAGCGGCCGTCGCTTGGGGATTGGGGGAAACGATGTGCATTGCCCGTTCGCTGTCGGTAGTCAAAGGCTGAGCCATTGCCGCGATCGCTTGCGAGGAGTTGGAGAATCCGCTCGCTTCCTGACCTGCGGCCAAAGCGCCCAGAATTGCTGCTCCCAGCGCCGGTCCATGCTTGGAAGGATGCACACCGATCGGCTCGCCCAACACGTCGGCATAGATCTGTACGAGTAGTGGATTGTGGTGGGGCAATCCGCCGGTCGCGACGAAGTGCTCCACCGGCACGCCACTGTTGCGGAGTAGTTCGACAATCCACTTGAGGCCGAAGGCCGAGGCCTCCATCAAAGCGCGATATAAGTGGGCCGACGTGTGATTGAGAGTCAGGCCGCCAAACGCCCCGGTGAGTGAACCGTCCATCAACGGCGTTCGGCAACCGTTGAACCAATCGACACAAATCACACCGTCCGCACCCGGGGGCAATTCGCGCGCTGCCCGAGTCAATCGGTCAAAGTTCGACTCATTGACGAGGCGGCGAAACCAATCGAACGCGTCGCCGACCGCGGCCTGGCCCGTCTCGTACCCGAAGTAGCCCGGTAGGATCCCGCCCTCGACAATTCCAGACACTCCACTCACCAGTCGTTCGACCCGCGCATTGAGCATGTGGCAACTGCTCGTGCCAAGCACCATCACCAGCGTGCCAGGTTCGGCGGCTCCGGCGCCGGGAACGCCTGCGTGGGCGTCGATGATCGCAGCGCTCACAGGAATGCCCGCCGGCAGTCCGCACCGCTCGGCCATTGTCGCGGTGAGTCGCCCGGCCTGTTGCCCCGGGGCCAAAAAGCGTCCGGGCATTTTTTCGGAAACGACGTTCGCCAGCCGCGGATGCACGGCGCGGAAGAATTCCGGCGTGGGAAAACCGTCGCGCGAGTGCCACATCCCTTTGTATCCGGCCTGGCACGTCGAGCGGGGCAATTGGGACGCATCGCCTCCCACGAGCTGCCACACGAGCCAATCGCCGGCTTCGAGCCAGATGGCCGTCGCGTCATACACAGCCGGCGCGTTTTCCAACGTCTCGAGAATTTTCGGAAAGAACCATTCCAAACCGATCGTGCCACCGTAACGGTCCAGCCAGCGTTCCTTTCTTTCCCGAGCGACGGCATTGATCCGATCGGTCTGCGATTTGGCGCCGTGATGTTTCCAGAGCTTGGGCCACGCTAATTTCTCGCGCGCCCATTGCGGATCGACGCAGAGCGGCGTCCCGTCGGCGAGCGTCGGCAGCATTGTGCAACTTGTGAAGTCGACGCCAATGCTCAACACCGTTGCGGGATCGATCTCGCCCATCTTCAGGGCCGCTCGCACCGCAGCCGAAGCGGCATCGGTCCAGTCGAGCGGGTGTTGAAGTGCGAAGTCTGGCGGAAGGCACTCGCCGGTGGTCGGCAGCCGCTCGGTGATCTGACCGTGGGCGTACTCGACAACGGCCGAGGCCTGTTCGTTGCCTTTGAGATCGACGAACAGAGCACGCACCGATTCGGTGCCGAAATCGAGGCCGAGCGCGACGGCGGGGGAAGGGCTCATGGTAGGCCCCAACATACCCAAATTAATGGCCGCGGGGCAGATCTCGGGCGGCAGCGGAAAAAAAGAGCCGCGCACGCAGTAAGCGGTGTGTTGCCTGAACGAGCGATCTCAGAACCGCTTACTGCGTGCGCGGCTCTTTAAGAGCGCGAGACGACCTTATTCCGTCGGCCGGTTGGACTTTCGCCGCCGGAATTCTTCGAGCCGTTTTCGCAGCTCGGCCTCGAATCCGCGATCGACCGGCTGGTAGTACTGGCGATCGACGCCCAGATAGTCCTGGTCGACCCAGCCATCCTGCCCGTCGTGCGCGTACTCGTAGCCCTGCCCGTGCCCCAGGCGCTTCGCACCCTGGTAGCTTGCGTCGCGGAGGTGAGTGGGCACCGGCAACACGCGTCGCTCGCGTACGTCAGCGAGTGCCGCGTCGATCGCCTTGTAGGACGCATTCGATTTGGGTGCCAGGGCGACGTAGATCACGGCTTGAGAAAGCAGGATGCGACACTCGGGCATCCCGACCATTTCGGTCGCCTGCGCCGCCGAGTTTGCGACGACCAGCGCCATCGGATCGGCGTTCCCCACGTCTTCGGCCGCCGCAATCACCAGCCGCCGCGCGACGAAACGCGGATCTTCGCCGGCCTCGAGCATCCGTGCCATCCAGTAGACGGCCGCATCGGGATCGCTGCCCCGCATGCTTTTGATGAACGCGCTCGCCGCGTCGTAATGCTCGTCGCCCGTGGCGTCGTATTGAATGGCCTTCTTTTGGATCGAGTCTTGCGCGATGGCCAAATCGACGGTTTGACCGGTCTCGGCGGTGGATAAGACTGCCACCTCGAGCGCATTGAGCGCCCGACGGGCATCGCCGTCCGAGACCTCCGCCAAAAATTCGAACGCCTCGGGAGTAACGCGGGACAAATCACATCCGAGTCCCCGTTCGCGATCGACCAGGGCCCGTTCGAGCAGACGTCGCACGTCCGCGCGAGACAGAGCCTGAAACTCGAAGACCTGGCTGCGGCTCACCAACGGCGAAACGAGCGAAAAGAATGGATTGGCCGTTGTCGCACCGATCAGCGCCACCACGCCGGCCTCGACGTCGGGCAACATGACTTCTTGCTGCGTGCGGTTGAAGCGATGCAACTCGTCCACGAACAAGATCGTTCGCAGGCCGTTTGCGGCCAACCGATCGCGGGCTTCGTCGAGCGCGGCGCGCAGCTCTTTGACACCCGCCGAGGCTGCATTGAGTGGTGAAAATTCGCGCTGCGTCTGTCGCGCGATCACCTGGGCCAGAGAAGTTTTTCCCGTGCCGGGCGGCCCATAAAAGATGGCCGACGAAATGCGATCGGCCTCAAGCATGCGTCGCAGCAACTTGCCCGGGCCGAGAAAATGCTCCTGGCCGGTAAATTCGTCGATCGACCGCGGCCGCATGCGGGCTGCCAGCGGCAAAGCCTGCTCGAGGTTCTTGGCTTCCTGGCGGTCGAACAGCCCCAAGGGCGTTTCAGCTCACTAAAAAGAAAAAAACCTCCGCCGTAATGCCGTTCGGGGTGAACGTGTTTTTGAACCCGTAAGTGCAACGTGGGAAGCTCTGTCCCGGGTTGTGTTAACCGAAGCAAGTTCGGCGATACACGCAGCCGGAACTCAGCGAGGTTCCCTGGTTCATTATTGTAGGGTCAACACATTGGTCCCGATTCGAACATGGCAGGGGTTCTTGCAAATCCAATCGGACTGCGACTGCTATCGTATCCCTCGACTGAACCGTCGACAAGCAGCCGCTTCGTCACCGTCGCCAGAAGACCATTTGGAACAAGGTCAAGACGATCTCGAACACGATCAGGCCCACCACGTACCACTCGACGCGCAAGGTTCTGCGATCTTGAAGTAAGTCCAGCAGGATCTGCGTGGTCCGCGCGATCAAGTCGAGTTTGCGTTCCAGCACCACGGTGCGATCGCGGATTTCCAGTTCATCAGCCACTCGCAGATTGAGAATCTCCAGGTCGGGCCGGTCCCAGAGGACGTCGGGTTTTTCGGACGCCTGAACCCGGCCCACCATCTGCTGTTGGCTCAACAGGGCCGTCCCCAGGTCTCGCAAGAGGGCTCCCGCCTTTTGACGAGTGTGGCCGGTCAGCTCCATCTCGAGTGCAAACGGCTCAATGCGATCGAACGCTTCGCCAATCCGAGATTCATAGAGCGCTAAAACGATGCTCTTGCCCGCATTTTCCGCGACAACTTGCAGTCGCTCGACCTCGTGATTTTTGAGGACGATCACGCCATTCTCGACCCCTTCGGCGGCGTTGGTATCGATGCGGACCTGGATTTCGTCCGTTTCATGCTTGGGCAGCGTCCCGGAAACGTACGGCCGCAGCCGCTCCAAAAGGGACGCTTCGTCGCCCGAGGTGACATCGAAGAGGACGACGGCCCCGTAACGAAAGAGAACGGCGACGCCGCCAGCCTCGGTGGCCACTGAAAGAGGCGTGGTGGCAATCGTTTGCAGCTCAGAACGGGGCAATTTTGAGAGGGACCGCAGGTCGAGCCGCTCTCCGATCAGCAGCGATTTGCAGAGAAACTGCGTTTTTCCAGCCAGGCAATCCATGCGATTTCTCGATTCGGCATCGGCGCACTTTACCCGATCGACGCGCATTCTCATATGACATGCGAGGAAGCGGACCCGGGGATTGATTCGAGTTTAGGAGCGAGCGAAAATTTGCTTGCGGCGCGCGGTTTGCGTTGAAGTGAACGGAGGCGCTTTCCATGACCGTTCAACACGCGGATCTGTTTCATTGCCTGGCTTGCGGACGTGTGGCGTACGAGGCGCCCGGCGGCCCTGCCCCCGACTGCTGCGGTCAACCGATGGTTCGCGCTGTAGCGGATGTCGTTCAGGACGTCTCACCGGGCAGTACCGTAGCTCCCAGATCGCGGGCGCAAGTGGCGGACCACGCGTTGTTTGCCGAGCTGGTCGAACTGGATCAGTGGTGCCACGGGCTGCGGGACGTCGACATCTCGCGCAGCGAAGAACTCGCGAACCGTCTGTCGGTTCTGCACCAAGCCTTGATCGATCAGGTCGAGGATACGCGGCAAGCGCATTCCCGAGCGACTGATCCCAAAGTACAGGTCGTTGAGCGTTTGCGGGCCCAAGGGCAGCAACTTGTTACCACGCTGGCGCGATTCGTCGCGCAGCTGCGTAACGGACCCTCGCCCTTTGAGAATTGGGGACAAATTTGCGATCGGCTGGGTGAGGTCGTTGCCGAATTCCGGCAATACGCGCAGACCGAGAGTGAATTGTCCGGTGTTTCCCCGAGCAAGACGGGCGATTCCGCTCGCTGATTCATTGGCGAACGGCACCGGCTGTGAGCGAATGAGCGGGTGGTGGGGTTGTATAATGAGCAACCAAGCGGGAGCGCTGGATTCAACGGCTGATCGACCGGCTGCAACGCGGGGGGTCATTCCGGATGCCGGACAAGATTATTCCTTGCCCCTGTTGCAAGACACTCCTACTTGGGACCGTCGAAGTGTGTCCACGATGCGGCTACGCTCTGGAACGCATATTTCCAGAGCTGGAGACGGTTCAGAAACCTGCGGATGACGAGCTGGTTTGCCCCGCCTGCAACGAACTTGTTCTCAAGGGCCTGATCCGCTGTTGGAATTGCGGAACTTTCCTGAAATCGAAACTCCCGTAGGGTGGGGTCGCATATCGAAAATCTTTCAGTACGCCACTACCGCGCATTCAGGCTTCGAGCAGTTGATTTTCCGAACGCGAAAGACTGCACACGATTCCCAGACAGCCTAGGCTCATCACGAGAGCGCTGCCGCCGTAGCTGACGAGCGGCAAGGGAATCCCCTTGGGGGGAATCAGCGCCGTGACCACGGCCATGTTCGCCAGAGCCTGCACCATCAATTGCGTGAGGAGCACGAAGGCGGCTG
>DASRXU010000164.1:0-3066 GCA_035687365.1 Planctomycetaceae bacterium
TGATTCACGGCTCTTTGATTTATCGGGACAAGCGGTTGTCGGGATTCGACGCGGCCGCGCTGGTCGAAGTGATCGAACATCTCGATTCGCCGAGACTCTCGGCACTCGAACGCGTGGTGTTCGAGTTCGCACGCCCGCAGACCGTCGTATTGACGACGCCGAACAGCGAGTACAACGTAAAGTGGGAGACCCTGCCCGCCGGCGAGTTCCGACATCCCGATCATCGCTTCGAGTGGACGCGTTCGGAATTTGAGGCATGGGGAGAGAGAATCGCCACGCAGCACAACTACCAAGTGCGATTTCTGCCGATCGGACCGCTCGACGAGCAACTCGGTGCGCCCACGCAGATGGGAGTGTTCGAGCGTGGCTAACCGGGTTCATCAAAACTCTAAACTGATCTTTTCGGTCGGCACACAAGTCGTCGTGCTGCGCGACATGCTCGGAGAAGGCGGCCGGCTGCTTCATCCGCGAGGATCGGTGGGCGTCGTGATCAAAGCGCCCCGAGACTTCGACCACCCCTATCGCATCCGGTTTCTCGATGGTGTGGAAGATGCCCTGCGGCAGGAGGAGCTGGTGTCGCTGTCGCAATTCAAGGAAGGTGAAATTGGGGACACAAGCGTCACGGCGAGCCGCAACGATCTCTTCGATCGCGTGATTTTTCGCTGCGTGATCGGTTCGCGGGCCTACGGTCTCGAGGACGACCAATCGGATACCGACCGTCGAGGGATCTTCCTGCCTCCCGCCGAGTTGCAATGGTCCCTGTACGGTGTGCCGGAACAGCTCGAGTGCCACGAAACTCAAGAGCACTATTGGGAACTGCAACGCTTCCTGGTGTTGGCGCTCAAGGCCAATCCTAATGTGTTGGAATGCCTTTACTCGCCGCTGGTCGAAAAAACGACGCCGCTGACCGACGAATTGCTTGCCATGCGGTCGCGCTTCCTGTTTCGGCTCGTTTACCAGACGTACAACGGCTACGTGATGTCACAGTTCAAGAAAATGCAAACGGACATTCGCAATCAGGGCGAGGTCAAATGGAAGCACGTCATGCATTTGATTCGGCTGTTGATCTCCGGGATTGACGTGTTGCGCGAAGGGATCGTTCGGGTCCATGTGGGGGCCCACCGCGAGCAACTTCTGGCAATAAAAATGGGAACGGTGCCCTGGGAGCAGACCGAGCGGTGGCGGCTGGCCCTGCACAAGGAGTTTGACTCGGCCCTGGGGTCGACCAAACTGCCAGAGCGCCCCGATTACGAACGAGCGAACGAATTTCTGATCCGCGCCCGGCGAGCGGCGCTCGCCGAGGGACTACCATGACGATCGACCCGCGACTGACTCGGCAGGTCGAGCGGCATCCGTATCCCCTGCTGTTCGCCACGATCAGCGGAGCGCACCTCTACGGCTTTCCCTCCGCTGACTCGGACTTCGACTTGCGAGGCGTCCATTTGCTCCCCTTGGAGGAGGTCGTAGGACTCGCGCCGCCCGAGGAAACCGTCGAGCGATCGGGCCTCGACGAGGGTCTCGAGATCGATCTCGTGACGCACGACGCGAAAAAATTCTTCAAATTGATGCTCAAGAAAAATGGCTATGTAATGGAGCAATTGCTCTCGCCCCTCATTGTGCACACGACGCCTCAACACGAAGAGTTGAAAGCTCTCGCCCCCCGTTGTCTCACGAAGCACCATGCTCATCACTACTTCGGGTTTGCCGAGACTCAGTGGAAGCTGTTTCGCAAGCAGGACCCGCCGCACGTGAAGCCGCTGCTATACGTTTACCGGGTGCTGTTGACGGGAATTCACCTGATGCGAACAGGAGAAATTGAGGCGAACCTCGTCCGCCTGAACGAGACGGCGAAACTGCCGTACATCGGCGACCTGATCGCGCGCAAGACGGGCGGCCCTGAAAAGGGAGTACTGGACCAGGCCGACATGGAGTTTCACGAGCAAGAGTACGAGCGGCTGCGGAGCGTTCTAGATCACGCCTTCCTCGAGAGTCATCTTCCGGAAACGTCGTCCGGGGCCCGGGCGTTGAGCGATCTGTTGGTTCGCATTCGCTTGCGAACCAAGTGAGGCCAAGCGACCTCTAGGGGTGTGGAGCAGTGACGACGAACCACGAACTTGTCTGCGCACAACCGTTGTCAGAGCCCAGTCCATCAACCCATACTTTCCCGATCGAAGATGTTGCTGAAGATCCCCAAACTCTCTCTCGTCGTCCTGATCGGGGCCAGCGGCTCGGGTAAGAGCACGTTTGTACGCAAGCATTTTTTGGGGAGCGAGATCCTCACGTCCGACGAATGTCGGGCCCTCGTCAGCGATGACGAAAACGACCAGGCGGCCACGAAGGACGCGTTCGAGGTGCTGCATTTCATTGCCGCCAAACGTCTCGTGCGGGGGCGGCTTACCGTGATCGATGCCACCAACGTTCAGGTCGAGTCGCGCAAGCCGCTCGTGGAATTGGCGCGGCGTTATCACTGTCTACCGGTTGCTATCGTGCTCGACGTTCCCGAGTCGGTCTGCCAGGAGCGGAATCGCCTGCGGCCCGATCGTCAATTCGGCCCGCACGTGATCGCACAGCAGCGTTCGCAGCTCCGCCGATCGTTCCGCAGCCTGAAGCGCGAGGGTTTCCGGCATGTGTTTGTGTTGGAGAGTGTCGAAGAGGCGGAGGCCGCGACGGTCGAGCGAGTGCGGTTGTGGAACGATCGCACCGACGAACACGGCCCGTTCGACATCATTGGCGACGTGCACGGCTGCTGCGATGAGCTGGAAGAGCTGCTCGCCCGGCTGGGATATCAACCGACGCCGCTGGTTGACGCAGATCCCTTGTGGGGGTCGAACGTCTATCGGCACCCCGACGGACGCAAAGCGGTCTTTGTCGGCGACCTCGTCGATCGAGGACCGCGCATTCTCGACAGCGTGCGTATCGTTCGAAACATGATCGTCGCGGGTTCGGGTCTGTGCGTCCCAGGAAATCATGACGTCAAGCTGATGCGCAAATTGCTGGGTAAGAATGTGCAGATCACGCACGGGCTGGCCAATTCTCTGGCCGAGATCGAGGCGCTTCCCATTGAAA
>DASRXU010000165.1:0-1766 GCA_035687365.1 Planctomycetaceae bacterium
CTCGCGGATGGAGACCGGCGACGTGCCGTCGGTGGCCATTAGCCCGAACAGGGCTCGCAGGGCATAGTCGGATTTGCGGGAGACTTTCATGGGCGGCTGCGTCGGCCTTTAACAATGACCATGTTGGTGAGTGATATATAGAGGACACAGCAAAGCATCGTCAAGAGCAGTCGTTCTGAAAAAATCTGGGAAAAGCAACGAAAGGGCCGGCGGCTGTCGGGTGAAGCTATGAGGAGCGGTAAGAGGTAGGCCGAGCCGGTTGGTGGTTGTGCTTGAACGTGGTAAACGGAGTTTGTTGCCAACCGTTTCCACAAAAGGACACCGCCATGAAATTTGCCGGCTGCGACCTACACAAGCAGACTATCACGATTTGTGTCGTCGACCAATCGCGGCGGGTCTTGGAGCGTCGGACCGTGCGTTGTGGCGAAGAGCGGAGCATCCTCGCATTTTTCGAGAGGCTCGGGGAGTTCGAGGCTGTCGTGGAAGCGACCGCCAGCTACGAATGGTTCGTGCGATTGATCGAGCCCGTGGCCCATCGCGTGTTGTTGGCTCACCCCAAGAAGCTGCGTGTGATTGCCGAGAGCACGCGTAAAAGCGATCGGCTCGACGCGCAAATCCTCGCGGAGTTCCTGGCCTTGGACATGATTCCGACGTCTTACCGGGCGACTCCGCGGCAGCATGAGCATCGACGACTGGTGCGTCAGCGGGGCGGCGTTCAACGGCGATTGACCTCCGTCAAGAACCGTCTGCGCCGCATTCTCTGCGACTACAACGCGGATCGTCCCAGTCTGTTCACCGTGGACGGGTTGGCGTATCTCGCCCAAGTGCCTCTCTTGGGAGCGGATCGGTTCGCCGTGGATCAGATGGTCGAAGAGTTGCACTTCGGGCGGCGTCAGCTGCTGGCCGTCAACGCCCGGCTGAAGGAGTTCGCCGAGGCGGCGCCGCTTTGCGAGCAGGAAGCGCGGACGCTGTTGCGGACGATCCCCGGAGTGGGCTTCGTGACCACCGAAGTTGTGCTGGCCGAGTTGGCAGACATTGATCGCTTCGGTTCGCAAAAGCGGGTCGTCGCTTACGCGGGGCTCTCACCGGGTCAACGCGAGAGTGCGGGCAAGAGTCGGGAGCTGCACCTGGAGAAGAACGGTTCGACGCTGCTGCGCTCGACGCTGGTCGAAGCCGCCTGGCGGCTGGTTCAGCACTCGTTACGTTGGCGTCGGATTTATGAACGATTGAAGTTGCGCGTGCGTGCCAAGAAGGCGATCGTCGCCGTGGCCCGCCGGTTGTTGTGCCTGATGACAGCGATCTTGAAGACGGGCCAACCCTACTCGCTCAGCCAGCAACCGACTTAAATCCCTGACCTTGGCAGGAGAGCACAAAACAAAACATCGATCGAAAGCGCTGCGACGACCCACAGACGACCCCGCCCCCGGCCATGAAGGCGTTCCCTCAAAAGAGCGACCTTCGAAGGGTGAATGGGGCGTCTCTCGAAAGTCGGCTTCCTGGCGACATCGACGGACCTGTTCCAGACCGTTGGTGATCCCGAATAGATGGTTGAGCGTACCGCATCGCCCAGATCACCACTTCAAACGCAAAAACCAACCCTTGACGCTACCCTTCTCATAGATGGCCGGGGCGCTCCGCGCAGCGGAAGCCCCGGAGGGTTCGATTCGACGACGGCCAAGGAAATGCGTGCTCCGTTGAAAGCGGAGTATCACCCGAGTCCAGGAATCTAACCCGCCAGGCCTCGGGGGCTTCCGCAAGGCGGAGCG
>DASRXU010000166.1:0-4868 GCA_035687365.1 Planctomycetaceae bacterium
TTCCGCGTGCGGGAAGTCCGCGGAACGGGCCGGGAGGAGCGCGGGGAAAACAACCGACGGAGAAAATCGAACAACCCCATGCGGGGGGGATCCAAAGAGCATGGCCGGCGGGCTGCACAACGGGTCCTGTGCCGAATGTCCTACTCGGTATGGTCTGCCGAGGAGGTCATTCACGCCACGAAATGGATACAATGCCGCGACCGCGGGGTAACCCCGCAGCGTTCGTTCTCCGCCGGTCAGGGCGAAGACGAACCGAGCTTGTGCGACCGGCCGGCCATGTTCCGCATATCCTAGTCGGTCGTGCGAACGGGTCAATCCCGTGGGTCGGTCTCGCCACCGCGTTCGTCGGAGTCAATCAGGAATCGCTCGCCATGTTTGGACCAGTGGGGACCACCCCCTACGACTTGCGGTTCCGCCTGTTCGGCATTCCCGTGACGGTCATCCCTTGGTTCTGGCTGGCTGCCCTGATCACGGGGTGGCAACCGAGCAGCCGCGACTATCCCGATTTGTTGGCGATTTGGATTGGCTGTTTGTTCGTGTCGATTCTGGTGCACGAAATGGGACACGCACTGACGGCCCTTGCCTTCGGCTGGCCCCCGCAGATTTATCTGTACGGTTTTGGCGGACTGGCTGTTTATCGGCCGACCTCAGGCCGAGCCACCGGGCGATCGGTGCTGATTTCGTTTGCCGGGCCGGCAGCGGGTTTTGTGTTGTATGGGCTAATCTTCGGGCTCCAGCAACTCATCATTCCCACCGCTTGGTTTGAAAACTTAAGACCGCGGACGCAACTTCAGATCGCCGACTTCATCGGGCAGATGCAGTGGATCAACCTCCGTTGGGGTTTGGTGAACTTGTTGCCCGTGCTCCCGTTGGACGGCGGCCGCATTGCCGAGGCGTTACTGACTCGGTTTCGGCCTTGGGATGGCCCGCGGTTGGCGGCCATGCTGAGCGTGGTCGTGGCCGGTCTGGTCGCAATCTACTTCGTGACGCACCGCGAACGGTACGGTACGTATCCTGCCCTGCTGTTCGGCTTGCTGGCGTTTTCCAATATCCAATCGCTGCAAGAGCCGCGCGGACCTTGGTGAGCAAAGCGACAGCTAGAACCCCAGGCCGATTTTGTTCAGCACGCCGGTGGTGACCTGACCGTCGGTCACTTTGAAGAGACCGGGGTATTTCTTTGCCCAGAGCTTGTTGGCCTGGGGGCAGTACTGGCGGCTATTGCCTTCGACGGCGGCCACCGTCGGAATGTGGGCCGCCAGCGAGGCCGATTGCAGGAACGAAGCACCAGGGCAGGTGAGATCCTGCACGCAGAGGAACATGTTGAACTTCTGGGCGGCGGCGGCCAAGAGCAACGAATCGGTCTGCCCTTTGCACGTCTTCAGAGCGACGCCGCTATAGCCCATGTCGCGAGCCAACATCAGCGATTCGTAATCGACTAGCGACTCGTCGATCACGATCGGCTTGAGCTTGGCCGCTTCGTGCATCTTGTCGTTCGGATGCTCGCGCAGATTGCGATGCGTCGGCTGTTCGATGTATTGGATGCGATCGAAGGCCGCCGCGCTCTGCTTCTTGACCCGCGCGAGAAAATCGATCACGTAAGCGGCTTCGGAGCACTTCTCGTTGAAGTCACACGAATAAAAGAGCGTCGGCTTGCCCTTGGCTGACGCGTTCTCCACCGCAACACGATCGACGGCCAAGGTCCGCTCGACATCCCAATCCAGATTGTCGCCGGCCAGCTTGATCTTGAGATGCGTTAAGCCGTCGGCCTTGATCCAATCGGCCAACGACTCAGGCAGTCCGTCGCGAAGCGGTTGCTTCACGTCGGCCGCCGTCAGCGGATCGAGGGCGCCCACCAGGTGGTAGAGGGGCAAGCTCTCCTTGGGCTGACGCAAAGTGTACTTGTCGAGGTATTCGCCCTTGAATTGGGCGTCGAGATAAATCGACAGGTCGTCGTTCATCTGCTTGGACGACAAGCCGTCGTAGGAGTTGAAACCGTTGGCACGCCCGAAGGCATCGTGCAGGGCCGCGTCGAAGGCGCTCGCCGCGACGAGTTGTGCCAGCAAAGGCATCTCTTCCGCGAGCTTCAGGCGTTGCGCCAGCGTCTTGGCGGTATGGGGATACTCAGCCGAAAGTTGATACGCGATCTCGATCGGATGGCCGTAGTCGGGATAGCCGTTGGCCAATTCGACCACGTCTTCCGCGAACTTCTGCATCGCGTCTTCGGCTTCTTCAACCGAAAGAGCCGCGGTGGGCCAGGCCCAAGCGGTGCCGAGCGGCATGGTGCCGAAGCCAGAGGCTCCGTGGCCCCGTCGATTCTCTGCCGAGACTTCGACGTTCACCAAGATGGCGTGGTCGACGACCCGCCCACCAAACTTCAAGGGAGTGCGATACGGAACCGATTGAAAGCTCAGGACGGCTTCAACAATCCGGATGTCGGTCGGCTTCGACATGGCCTCGCGCGTAATGGCTCAAAAAACAGAAACGGACAGCGGGATCCCTCGAATTCGTTGCGATTCTATCTGGCGGCCGGCGCCCTATCAAGAAGAATCGGATCCGGCCCCACGGGTTGGCGAATGCCCCTCAAGTCTGAGGGCCGATTATGCTTCCCGGTTCGGTGCCAATTGGGCCTCGAGAATCGAAAGGGCCGGCTCGAACAGCCCGACCCAGGAGCCACTCATCTGTGGCCCCCCATCCGTTCCGGTAGGTCCGATCACATTGTCCAGCAGCAAGGTACACAGCGGGGCCCGCGCGGGGACGATCGTCCCAGGCAGCGGCCGATCGGCGATTCGCGCTCGCTGATCCACCAACGCCGGCAGCCGCATCAAATCAGCCAGGGGCGGTGTGCGGAGTGCGAACGGAGCATAGAGGACCGCTTTGCCGCACTTTTGGTCCCCTCGCGACCGGCGGGCGGCCGCAAGCCGCGATTGCAGCTCGTCAACGATTTGGCGCGAGCGATCGCCGTCGTCGAAAGCCGACGACGCCTGCACATGCTGGCCGAGCAGGGAAATACCCAGCGCCGTCTCCAAAACCTCGACCGACGCCGTATACCGCGGATTGACCTCGATGAGCCACGCGACCGAATCGGCATCCAGCATAAAGTCGACGCCGAACAGCCCGCGCAAGCCGAACTCCGTCCCCAGCGTCTGCCCGTAGCGAACGAGCTGACGCTCCACGGACTCACCCAAATGAAGTGGGCCGACCGACCCGCAGTAGGCGAACGGAGCGGCATTCAACCGCGATTCGCCGATGAGTTGCCGTGACGCTCCGACGAAGACCGTCTCAGTGGACGTCGCGAGGTACAGGGCCGAATAGGGGTCTCCCGAGACACGAAGTTGGAAATAGCAGGGTTCGCGTCGGCGGTTGGCCGGGACGACGACCGGCGAGTCGTCCCACATGTGTATGCCCCGTCCGCCAGCACTGCGTCGCGGTTTGAGCAGCCAACGACCGTCGCGAGGGGGCGGCTGGTCCGCTGAACAGAGTGGCAGGGGCGGCAGTCCTGCGGCGGTCAAAACGCGAGCCACTACGAAGGGATTCCGCACACGGCCGACCACCTCGGCCGTGTTGCCGTAAAGCCTGCGTAACAAGGCAAGCTGCTTGAGCACGCGCGGGTGATTCTCGAGCGCTCCCGTGTACATCCAGGGCACGGCGGGACCGCTCGCGGCCGCTGCAACCAAGCCGTGCGGGTAACGGGAAAGCGGCAGCACCTCGGCCGATTCAAACAGATCCTGGTCCGCGAAATGATCGGCACAAACCGGCCGGAAACCGGCCCGCAGGGCCGACCGGGCGGCGGCCCGAGTGCTCGCTCCAAAAATCATCAAACGTTCGTCTGGCATCGATTTCAGTTTCTCGACCCGCATCATGCGCGTCGGCTCGGCTGGCGCACAGCATCAGCGACGACCGCGCTGAGCGAACTGGAATTCCGCCACTCGGCGCGTTATCACATGCGGTGCCAGCCGGACGAAGGCGGTTGCGGATTGCCGGTCGCGGTCTCCTGAACTGCGATCCCGCCGGCTCGAGCGTGCGGGTCCACCGGAACCCACCCAATCTGCAGAACACCATTTTGAGGAGAACGGCAACATGTCGATGTACATCGGAGAAGCGCTGTGCGGTGAAGGCAACGAGGTCGCCCATATCGACCTGCTGATCGGCGACAAGACCGGGCCGGTCGGCGCGGCGTTCGCCAATGCCCTCGCCAATCAAAGCGCCGGACACAGCAACCTGTTGGCCGTGCTCACGCCCAACCTGGCCGTCAAGCCGGCCACCGTGCTCATCACGAAGGTGACGATCAAGGGAGCCAAACAGGCGGTGCAGATGTTTGGCCCCGCTCAGTACGCGGTAGCCAAAGCCGTCGCCGACAGCGTCGAAGCCGGCGTGATCCCCAAGGACCAGTGCGAGAATCTGGTCATCGTCTGCGGCGTCTTCATCCATTGGGAGGCCAACGACGACAAGAAGATCTTCCAATACAACTACGACGCGACCAAGCTGTCCATCGCCCGCGCGATGAAAAACGAGCCGAACGTCGCCGAAATTCTCTCCAAGAAAGCGACTGCCAAGCACCCGTTCTCGGGCGTTTGATCGGCCAAAAGAACCGCGCACGAAGTAAGCGGTGTTTTCAGTTTCCGCGCACAATTGCGGCGAAGAAGCGCTTACTTTGTGCGCGGCTCCTTAAACTCTGGGCCGGTAATCGGCCTTCGCCATGCGCCGCATCCTGATTCAACTCGACACGGACGCTGTGCCGAGCGTGTTCGATCGCGTCGTGGCCGTCGACGCGGGCGTCGACGAAGTGTTCAGCTACGGCGGCGTCACGCCCGAGCAAGTCGAACCCTTGGTGCACGGGGCCATCTTCACCCGCGGCCCGGCCGACTTGA
>DASRXU010000167.1:0-39792 GCA_035687365.1 Planctomycetaceae bacterium
CGCTTCCAACGACGTGCCGGACTTGGCACGAGTTCCCATCCTTGGGCCCTCCTGCGGCGTTTAGTTTCTTCTTGGCAGAAAAAACATAAACGCCCGGAGGCCCTTGGGTTTAGCTCAAGCAATTCCCGGACACCCTCAAGCAGAGCTTGGGAACGAGGGGAAAAGAGATGTCAGAATCCGGGTGAAGGGGAGCATTCTAGCGTTTGTCAGCGGACCGATGGAGCCGAGGCCGGCCACGCGGACGCCGGGTGGACTCCAGTCCGAGCTTCTGGGCGATCCCGGTCAGTCCATTCATGGCTTCCGTAGGGACGACTCCGAATGGTCAATATGCGCGTCCCCTTTTCTATTCGCTCCCCTGACACCGTTTTCGTCCCCCTCGGCGGTTCCCCCCATTCGGTTTTGGCACCGCGCCAGCTCCTTGGCCGGGGGCCACTCTCACCGCCATCCATAGGCATCCTTCTGCCCATTCTTCTCCGCCCTGTTCGATCAACAGGCGACGAAGTTCCTGCTTAGACCTTTCAGATGGAAGATCCCCTCGCAGGTAGACCCAGCCCGCCGAATCCTCACGGATTTTGAGACCCCGGAACTCTGCGTGTTTTTCCATCACGCGCCCGATCCATTTTTTCTCCACGTCAACTTTTTCGTCCCTTGCCACCAGAAACGCGCCGATTAGATTCAAGTAGTAACCACAGCCGCCACAGAGGACGGCGGACAATACGCATAATATAACGCAGATCCATACATATGAGCCTGCACCTTTCACGTCACGCACCCTCCGCCAGCCCGGTTCACCCCACGCGCGACTCCGCCCCTCGAGCGTCGCATCTTCCCTTCAGTCCGACTCCGACGCACTGTCGCTAATTCTTTTTCTTAGCGCTCCCCCCGATTGCATTCGCCTCCTCCTTCTGAAGGCCCATTGGAGCATCCGGCAATTGTTCGACCGCCACGGTGGCCCGAAGGCAAATGTCCGCCCAATCCTCGCCTCCTTGCTGAATCAGCAGGCGCCGAAGCGCTTGTTTGGCAGCTTTGGAAGGAAGAGCACCGACAACGATCGCTCGGCCCTCCGAATCCCTGCTGACATCGAGCGATTTAGACTCTGGGTGCTGCTCGATCGCGCGCAGGATGCGTCTCTGGTCAACCAGAAAGTGCCTGTCCTTTATTGTTCGCATCTTTAGCTCTCGCCCCAGCATAAAGCTCCCGCACAAGGAGAGTAGCCCAACAACGACGCAAAGTGTGGCGCACAACACGATACGGTCCACCGAAAATGGACCTCTCTTGCGCGTTTGGATGGTAAGCCACAAAAGGCTGCCGATGGCAAGAGCCACAAGAAGCACCAGCCAAGAAAAAGACATCAGATCGGTTGGGCGTGGCCGGTCCATCGAAGCCATCCGACCTAGCGGCGGATTGATCTTGATTGCGCAAGAAGGGAAGAAAAGGTGTCAGGAACCAAGTGACCGGTTCCGCTTGTTCCACTTGAGCGCCCTTACCGGGGCGTCGTCGCCGTTTACTTCGCCGACGGATCGTTCTGCATCATCCCGAAGATGTTGCCTTCGGTGTCTTTGAAATAGCAGAGCCAGCCCACGCCGGGGATCGCCATTTTGGGCACGGCGGGCGGAGCGCCGGCGGTTTGCGCCTTTTTAATGTACGAATCGATATCCGGAACATCGATCGTGCAGACGTAAGCATTCACGGCGGCGCCGTCGACGGGAGCGTCCCCTCGGCGCCTGATGAGTCCGCCGTTGATGCCGGGCTGATTATCGGGGCCCGTGGTTACGGTCCAATATTCCATGGGGCCGCCCCACTGTTTGAAGTCCCAGGCGAACAGGGCTTTGTAGAAAGCGATCGCCCGTTGGGGGTCGGACGCGTGAATCTCGAAGTGAACGGGTCGAGGCATGGCTGGGGTCTCGTCGGGTTGTGTCTCAAGAAGGTCGGTGCGTTCAGTTTGGACACGTTTGCAATCTACTGCCCCGCTGGGGTGAGCCGCCACTTATTTTGCAAACCGCAGCCTCCCCTACCCCGCTGCGTCGCACAATTTGGCGCGGCGATTTAGACTAAATTTCTCGGCGCGCGCGAACAGGCCGCGCAACGTTCGTTCGGGAAGAACTCGAAAACCTCAGACGTAAGAACCGCTATGGCCTCGGCAAAACACGCTCGCACATCGGCACGTCGTTCCCCTGTCATGCCGACCCTCTCCAGGCACATCGGTTGGTTGGCCACCCTCGGGTTGGCTGTCCTTTGCACCGCGTACGTTGTTCCGGTGAGTGCTGCCCAGCGCGATGAGTTTCCGCCGGCGATGACTCCCGAGCAATCGCTGAAGGCGATTCACGTGCCCAAAGGATTGCACGTGGAACTCGTCGCGGCCGAGCCATTGATCGGCTCACCCGTGGCGATCGATTTCGGCCCCGACGGCAAACTGTGGGTCGCCGAAATGTTCGATTACCCCTACGGCCTCAAGGGGGACTACAAGCCGGCCGGACGCGTCCGTTTGCTCGAGAGCACGCACGGCGACGGCAAGTTCGATAAATCGACCGTCTTCCTCGACCACGTCCATTTCCCCAATGGCATCACCGCGTGGAAAAAAGGCGTCCTGGTCTGTGCCGCTCCCGACATCATCTACGCCGAAGACACCGACGGAGACGGCAAGGCCGACATCCGCAAGGTCGTGTTCACCGGCTTCGATTCCCGCAACTGGCAAGCCCGGGTCAACAGCTTGAGCTACGGGCTCGATAACTGGGTGCATGGTGCCAATGGTTTGCTCGGTGGCACCGTTCACTGCCCCGATCGGCCCGATCTCGAAGTGAAGATGGGCATCCGCGATTTCCGCATGGATCCCGATCGGCATCTGTTCGAGCTTGAAAGCGGCGGAGGCACCCAGCAGGGACGAACCCGCGACGATTGGGGCAATTATTTCTCGAACCAGAACAGCGAACTGCTGCTGCATACGCCGCTGGCAGACCGCTACGTCAGGCGCAACCCCTTCGTAGCACCGCCCGAGCCAATCGTGATGGTGCCGAAGGAAGATCCCGACCACTTGTATCCGGCGAGCCGCACCTTGCGACGCTTCAACCATCCGGAGAGTGCGAACCGCGTGACGTCGGCCTGCAGCCCCGTCATCTATCGCGACGATTTGCTCGGCGCCGAGTACCGGGGCAACGCCTTCATGTGCGAGCCCGTTCACAACTTGCTCACGCGACGCATGCTGAAACCGGTCGGAGCCACGTTTGCCGGCGTGCGTGCACCGAGCGAACAGAATTCGGAGTTCTATGCGTCCGCCGACAACTGGTCGCGCCCGGTCGACGTGAAGAATGGGCCCGACGGGGCGATTTGGGTGGTCGACATGTATCGGATGATTATCGAGCACCCGAAATGGATCACGGCGGATCGGTTGGCACGGATCGACCCGCGGGCCGGTGCGAACAAAGGTCGGATCTATCGCATCGTGCCCGACGACAAGCCGGCCCGACCCTGGCCGAATCTCACGAAAATGACTCCCAATGAGCTGGTCGTTGCTCTCGACAGCCCGGGCGGCTGGCAGCGAGACCTCGTGCAGTTCATCCTCGTCGAACGGGGCGACAAATCGGTCATTCCCTCCCTGCGGCAAATGGCTCTAGACAACACGAGGGCCGAGACACGCTTGCAAGCTCTGTGCGCATTAGATGGGCTGGGTGGCCTGACGCCAGAATTGCTTGAAGTCGCGCTTTCTGACAAACACCCGGGCGTTCGTCGCAACGCCGTGCGCATGTCCGAATCGCTTTTGAAGTCGGCCCCCAGGCTAGGACCGTGGATCGCCAACTTGATCGACGACGAGGATGCCCAGGTGCGGATGCAGGTCGCCTGCACGCTCGGAGAGTGGGACGATCCTCGCTCGGGCGACGCGATCGCTCACCTCGCATTGGCGAATCAAAACGAGCCCTACTTGTTCGCCGCCGCGATGAGTTCGATCACCAAGGGCAACCTCGCGCGAGTGGCGGCCACCGTGGCACATTCGGCGACGGGTGCCGCACCCCCGCAGCTCTACCGTAACTTGATGACGATGGCGTCCGCGTACGGAAACGACGCAGTCATCGAGGAGTTCGTCGGTTCGATGTCCCCTACGACTTCCGGCGCATACAGCACGGCCAACCTGTCGGCCGTCGCCGCACTGCTCGATGGTCTCGATCGCCGGCATTTGACCGCGGCGGCCTTTGCGGATCGCTTGAAGGATCGAGGGCCGGGGTTGTTGGAAAAGCTGCAACGAGTCGCCGACACCGCACGGAACGTTGCGGCCGATCCCAAGGCTCCGCTCGATTCACGATTGGCCGCCGTCCAGATTTTGGGCCGCGGACTAACGTCGCACGATGCAGCGGACATTCAGACCCTCGGCGAACTTCTTTCGCCCCAAACGCCCGCCGCCCTGCAAGAGGGGGTCGTGACCGCACTGAGCAAATTGCAGCAGCCGCAAGTGGCCCAGACATTACTCTCAAGCTGGCGGGGCGTCAGTCCCCCTTTGCGGTCGAGCATTTTGGATGTGCTGTTGATCCGCGACGAATGGACGACTGCGCTTTTGGATCGCGTTGAAAAGAAGGAGATCCGCGCCGGAGAAATCGACGTGCCGCGCAGTCAGCGGATGATGGCTCTCAAGAACCGGGCACTGGCCGACCGGTCGAAGAAAATCTTGCATGCCGTCGATGCGGATCGCGAGCAAGTGATTCGGAAGTATCACGAGGCGCTCACGCTCCCGCCGGATCCCAAGCGGGGGCGCGAGCGGTTTGAAAAAACCTGCACGGTCTGTCACCGGCTCAACGGAGTCGGCTACGCCATCGGTCCGGAACTCATCGCGCTTACTGACAAGTCGCCGCAAGCATTGATTGTCGCCGTCCTCGATCCCAATCGGGCCGTCGAGCAGAAATACAACGTTTACTCAGCCGTCACCAACGAAGGTCGCCAGTATACGGGCATCCTGGCGGCGGAAACCGGCAGCAGCATCACGCTGATGCAGCAGGAAGGTAAGTCGACCACTCTGCTGCGGGGCGACTTGGAGGCCATCGCCAGCACGGGCAAATCACTGATGCCCGAGGGGCTCGAGAAAGATCTCAAGCCGCAAGATCTGGCGGACATCATGGCGTACGTCGGCTCGACCGGACCCAGCCGTAAGGTGTTTCCCGGCAACCAGCCCGTCCTGGTGACCGCGTCTCAAGATGGCACGCTCTCACTCGATGCGTCCAATTGCGAGATCTACGGCAACACGCTGGTCCTCGAGAAGCGGCGCGACGAACCCGTCTTGGCGGAATGGCACAGCCCCAACGACTCGGCCGCGTGGACGGTCGATATCCAAAAGCCGGGGCTCTATACCGTCAGCGTGATGTACTCCTGTCACAATGATTCCGCCGGGAACTCGTTCCAATTCGATGCGCCCGACAAACGAATCACCGCCCGCGTCGAAGGAACGGGCAAAGTTTGGACCACATTTTTCCCGGTGGAAATCGGGAAGGTGTCCCTCAAGGCAGGCAAGCAACGCTTTACCCTCCGGGCGGCCGATCCTTTAAAGGGGACGCTCGCCAAGGTTGAGTCAGTGCTGTTGATTCCTCCCCAATAGCGCCGTGGCAAGCGTTGGACGCGAGTTCGAACCGACGTCTTGTGTTGTACGACCCCGAGTCATCGCACTGATTCTGTGAGCCCATGCGAAAGTGTGCGATTACGGGTGGGGGCGGATTTGTCGCGGGCAGCGTCATTCACCAGGCGCCCGCTGATTGGGAGCTGCATGCCCTCTCCGGCAAAGCTCCGCTGACGCATCGAACCGGACTCGTTTGGCACACGCTGGATCTCAAAGAGCCAGAAGCGGTCAAGCAAACACTGGCGAAAATCGCTCCGGATGTCGTGATCCACGCGGCTGCGATGGCGAATATCGACTTTTGTGAACAGCATCCGGACCAGGCTCGCACAATCAACGTCGTGCTCACTCAGGCGGTCGCCGATAGTTGTTCGCAGAGCGGCGCACGGTTTATCTACGTCTCGACCGACAATGTTTTCGACGGCGAGCGGGGCGGTTACGCCGAACACGATCAACCGACTCCGATCAACGAGTACGCACGAACCAAGGCCGCCGGCGAAGGGATCGCGGCAGCGGTCGCCGGATCCGTCACCGCCCGCATCGCATTGGTGATGGGCTTTGGCCCTCTAGGCGGTGGCAACTCGTTTCTCGAGCGGACGATTCCCATGTTGCGCTCTGGGGAAACGATCAACGTTCCGCCCGAAGAGATCCGCACGCCGATCGACGTGCTCACCTTGGGCAGAGCTTTATTGGAATTGGCCGCCGGCTCGTTTCAAGGAACGTTGCATCTGGCGGGCAATGATGTCCTCGATCGTGTGACACTGACGCGACGGATCGCCGAACGCTTCGGCTATTCCCCGGGTTTGGTGCGTCCGAAATCCCCCGAGCAAATCCCCGGGCGGGCGCCGCGGCCCCGAGACGTGTCGATGTCCAA
Organism: Planctomycetaceae bacterium; assembly: GCA_035687365.1. Classification (GTDB taxonomy): domain Bacteria; phylum Planctomycetota; class Planctomycetia; order Planctomycetales; family Planctomycetaceae; genus DASPSM01. The sequence continues at coordinate 6,465 of DASRXU010000167.1, forward strand.
TGCTTTGGCACGCTCGACGCTCACGACTCCGATGCTCGACTTCGACGCTGCGCTCGACCTGGTGCTCACCTCACTCGATTGAGCGAGCCAGCGCCTCGGCCCGTGTGGCGATGCGTTCCAAGCGTTCGAGCACCCGTGACTGAAACTCGGTTGGCTGTTCAAAGATCTGCGGCCGCTCGAGCCAACTCATTCCCGAGAGCAACACGCCGCTGCGGTCGAGCACGCCGACGTGCCGGGCTTCGGCGGGCGACAAGGGGCGGACGGAGCGATACGCATCCAACGCGATGTCCCAGGCGCGACGATCGTCCGCGATCAGACTGCCCGCCAGCCGCGAAAGGTCGGTCGCAACCGTATCCGTTCGCGCAGCCGCAGGATCGATCAGGCCGGTTACCGCATCGCCATCAAACAGGACGTGGTCGTGCCAGACATCTCGCAAGCACGGTTGCAGCGGCACCGGCTCTCGGGTTGCGTCGTGCAACTCTCGGGCAACTCGCGGCGCGCATCGCTCGAACGCGGCCAAGATGCGGCGCGCGACGGCTACGGTCGGTTCGCGGCCCCCTGGAGCACGGCGCAGCCACTCCCACAGTTGCCCGAGGCGAGACGGCGTCCAGCCATTGATGAGTTCGAGTCGATCAACCACGGCCGGTGCGACCGCGGGACCCGCGGGTCCCAGGTGCGATGATTGGCCGTCCACCGGCCGAAAATCGCGGGCCACCTGATGCAAGCGCGCCAGCGCCTCAAATGCGGCTGCCAACCGCACGTCGCTGGGCCGAGACCAGAAATCGGCAGAGCCTGGCAGCCACGGTTCAAGTTGCCAATAGCGATCGGCTGCGCGAACCAGCGTTCGTCCTTCGTCAGACGCGAGAGGATCGGCGATATAGGCGATGCCTCGCGAGCGAACATACGCGAGAAATTTGTGCAGCGAAAGGATTTTCGAATCGCTGGCGATTCCCTGGGGCCAGCCGCGCAGACAGAGCGGCCCCGTGTCGGTTTCCACGCGAATTACGATCGCCCCGCTGAAGCCGGGCCGCTCGGCCGGGCGGCAGGTCAAATGGCCCGTCAGCACGTGGCGGTACGATCGCAAAACGGCGTCGATCGTGCGTGCGTCGATCGGCCAGGGTTCACGCGTCGACTTTTGTTCGGTTATGCTTATGACATCGCTCTCGGGGCATCTAACCGGGGGCATCTTGCCGGAATCGATGAGCGGGCTGCGCGGCCCGCCTTTCAAGCATAACACGTCTGCCGACGAATCCTTTGAACATTGGAGCATGCCCGTGGCACGCGAAGCCGTTGTTGTCGAAACTCTACGAACGCCGTTGGCCAAGTCATTCCGCGGTTCATTCAACATGACCCGTCCGGACGAGATGATCTCGCACTGCATTCAGTCGGTCCTCAAACGCGCGCCGAAACTGAACCCTGCCGAAATCGAGGACGTCGTCATCGGATGCGGATACCCCGAAGGTCAACAGGGCATGAACATCGCGCGGGTCGCCGCGATTCGGGCCGGCCTGCCGACCGCGGTCGCCGGGACGACGGTGAACCGATTCTGCTCGTCCGGCTTGCAGGCCATCGCGATGGCCGCGCACGAAATCATTCAGGAAGGGGCCGACGTCGCGATTGGCGGCGGAGTCGAAAGCATCACTCAAATCCCGAAGGGGAACCGCGATGAAAACCCGTGGGTGAAGGAGCACTTTCCAGGAATTTACATGGTGATGGGCGACACGGCGGAAGTTGTCGCCAAGCGGTACAACGTGAGTCGCCAGGCACAGGACGAGTACTCGCTGGCCAGCCAGCTGCGCACCGCCCGAGCGCAGAAGGAAGGAATTCTCGCCGCCGAAATCACGCCGATGCACACCCAGAAGGCCATTCTCGACAAGGCCACGGGCAAGGTCATCGGGCAGGAAGATTGCGACGTCTCGCAAGACGAGTGCAACCGGCCCGACACGACCCTCGAAGGCCTGCTCGCACTCAAGCCCTACTTCGACAAGGACAGTGGCAAAGGATCCGTCACGCCGGGGAATTCCTCGCAGCTCTCCGACGGCGCTTCGGTGGCACTCCTGATGTCGGCCGACAAGGCTCGCTCGCTGGGGCTCAAGCCGAAGGTCACCTTCCGCGGCTTTGTCGTCGCCGGCTGCGACCCGGATGAAATGGGAATCGGCCCGGTCTTCGCCGTTCCCAAGCTGCTGTCACGGCACGGATTGAAAGTGTCGGACATCGGGCTGTGGGAATTGAACGAAGCGTTCGCCGTGCAAGTCGTGTACTGCCGCGACCGTCTGGGCATCGATCAAGAGAAGCTCAACGTGAATGGCGGCTCGATCGCCATCGGACATCCTTTCGGCATGACCGGCGCCCGCCTGGTGGGTGTGTTGGCGAACGAAATGCAACGCCGCAAAGTGCGCTATGGCGTGGTCACGATGTGCGTCGGCGGCGGGCAGGGCGCGGCCGGATTGTTTGAGCTGTGTAGCTGACCTCAAGTCGAACTCTTCACACGCCTCTCGCGAATTGTCGTTATAAACGGGCCGGTCGGACGCCTCGAAAGCGGAGGCATGTGTGATGTCCAAACGTGTGTTGGTGCTTTCGGCTTCGGTCGGCGCAGGACACCTGAGGGCCGCGCAGGCAGTCGAGTTGGCGCTGCGACAGCTCGATCCTGAAGCGGTCGTCAAAAATGTCGATGTGCTCGAGCTGACGAACGCCGCGTTTCGTCGGGTGTACGCCAAGGCCTACTTGGATCTCGTCAACAAAGCGCCCCACGTGCTGGGCTATTTCTACGAACGCATGGATCGTCCGCCGTCTGCCCGCGGCGCGTCGGATCGCTTGCGGCTCATCGCGGAAAAGCTCAACCTCCGCCCGTTTTTGCGATTTCTGAAATCCGAACCGTGGGACGTGATCGTCAACACGCATTTTCTGCCGGCCGAACTCATCGCCTCTTTGCAGAAACAGGAACAGTTGAAGACGCCGCACCTCACGGTGACCACGGATTTTGAAACACATCGACTGTGGGTCAATCAGCCCTGCGACCATTACTTCAGTGCGACGAGCGAAGGGGCCGCCTATCTCAGGCATTGGGGAGTACCTGCCGGCGACATCACCGTGACGGGAATTCCGATTCATCCCGTGTTCAGCCAGCCGAAAGACCGCGCGGAGTGCCTCAAACGCCAAGGACTGGTTGGCGACCGCCCGATTGTCGTCCAGATCTCGGGTGGCTTTGGTGTGGGACCGATCGAAGAAATCTTTCGCGGAATTCTGGCCATGGAAGTCCCGATCGAAGCTGTCGTGGTGACCGGTCGCAATGAGACGGCTAAGCAACAACTCGAACTGATCGCGGTTCCGGAGCGTCATCGAACAAAGATCTTGGGTTTCACGGATCAGATCGACGAATTGATGACCGTGGCCGACCTTGTCGTCTCCAAGCCGGGCGGACTGACGACGTCGGAAATTTTGGCCTGCGGGGCGGCGATGGCCGTCGTCAATCCAATCCCGGGTCAGGAGAGCCGCAATAGCGACTTCTTGCTCGAAAACGGTGCGGCCGTGAAAATCAACAACCTGGCGACGCTCGCACACAAGCTGACGCCGCTGCTGAAAGACCCGTCGCGGTTGGCACGACTCAAAGAAAACTCGCGCCGCATCGGCAAACCGCAAGCCGCGTTCGACATCGCCCGCCGAGCGCTTGCCTGGCCGGCCCTGGCTTCCACCGCCCCGTCGCCCGTGTGATACTGTTCGCTCGGAATGTCGAGGACGTGCCAGCCAGGTGGCGGCTCGCGTCCACTTCTGGTCACTCGAGCGGAGAATCAAAAATGGCGGCAGGAGCATCGGCTGCGGCTGCGGCGGCCGCGATTGCCCAGGCAATCAAAGCTTCCGGTGCAATTGTGAGCGTCGAGCCCCAGGAGTTCCTGCGAATTCTTCGCCGCACCGAGCAGCCCCTAGTGATCCATGCGACGGGTGGCGTATTCAGCACCAACTACCAATACCTGACAAGTTACAAGGGACTCATCTTCTTTACAAAATCGCCAATGCCGCTCGATCTGCCACAAGGTCCAGAAATTATCATCGCGCAGAAGATTTGGATTCCGGGGTAAGCCGCTACGCGCCGCGTCTCACCCGCCCCTGACGAGGAAGACCTTTGACACAGATCGGGCCGTCAGTTATGAAATTGCGCCGAGATGAATCTGGATAGCCGGTGAACGGTCCGGGTCATCCGTTGCCGCTGTAGCTCAGTTGGTAGAGCGACGCATTCGTAATGCGTAGGTCGGGAGTTCAACTCTCCCCGGCGGCTTTCGTTTTTTCTGCGTGTGTTGCCAGAACTGTTGCCAACTCCCGCTTTTGGACCGCGGCACGCATCTTGCCGGACAGCGTCGCCGCGTCGATTTCGACGTAGTAGCGTAGGGTCGTCTCGATCGACTCGTGCCGCATCAGGTCCATCAGCTCTTGAGGCATCAGCTCGCGAGCCCATCGGCTGCCGAACGCCCGCCGGCAGTCGTGAGCGCTGGCGTACTTCACCTTGCCGGCCCGGCTGACCACAACCCCGGCTTTCTTCCCGATCTTGCAGATGATCTTGGACACGGCGTCGAGGTTCAGCATCGAGCCGCCCCGCCTCGACCGAAGGGGGAACACTCGCCCCGTCCGCTCCTCGACCGGAACGGCCAACAGCATCTCGGCGAATTCGGGCGAGACAGGGTAAACCCGGTCCTGGTTGCCCTTCTCCAGCTCACCCGGGATTTGCAGCACGACGTCATCGCCAGAGACTTCGACGCGGATCTTGTCGTCCCGATCCCACCACAGCTCAAGCGCCTCGCCGAGCCGCAGGCCGCCCCACCAGAGACCGCGAAGCAGCCGCTTCCATTGGTCGATGCGCTCCGAATCCCTCCGTAAAGCTTCCGTAGGGTTTTCGTCGCTCTCCTGGTCCGCGACGATCGCGGCGACGTTCTCCAGCAGGCGGTCAAACTCTTCGCCGGAAATCGCCCTGCCCTTCATCGGGCTCGACTTGCCGGATTTCTTCGCCCGCTTGGGCGCCTTCACCCGTGGCACTTCATGGATCATCCCCATGTCCTTCGCCCACGCTAGAGCTGCCATCAGGTGAGCCAGGTGGCTCTTGATGGTCGCCTCAGTCCGCTTCTCCTCGTCCGGGTCGTCTGGCTTCCGCAGCTTCGCCTGAAACGTGCTGAGACGCTCTGCGGTAAGGTCTGATGGCTTGGACGGATTCAGGATGCGCTCGACCGCGGCGAACACACCATAGCGCTTGAGGCGGGTCGTCGGCTTCAGGCTTTCCAGAACTTCGTCATCGTAGCGCTGTCGGAATTCCGCCCAGGTCGTCTTCGATGGGCTCTTGTATCGTCCGTCGCGAAGTTCATCCTGCCACTTGCCGGCCGCCTTCCACGCTGCGTCTTCGTCGGTCTCGCCCGTGCTCTTGGCGATTCGTCGCCCAGTCAGCGGGCAGGTGTAACGCATGTAGAAGACGGAGCGCCCGTATCGGGCGATGCGGACAGTGATTTCGTTCTTGCTCGTCATCGCTTGCCTTTTCTACCCTTCCCGCGGTTTTGGCGCGACCGCTTTCGCGAGATCCAGAAGCGGAATCTGTGGTGCGCTGTCGTCCGGGAACACGCCGGTTGATTCATGTCGGAACAGTTGTGTGAGGATTAGGGTGGAATCTTCGGGCCTAACTGCCTCTTTGCCTTCCGCAACCCCCTTGCCAACCAGCAGTGAAAGAAACGTTTGAGCCATCACTACTCGTTCGGATGCGTCAGCCTGCAAGTGAATCTGCACGAGAAACAATCGCGCGAGCAGCCGGAGCCCCCAAAGCATTCCGACCGCGACAACGAGGGGGGGAATCATCTCTCGAATCACGAAGATGGCCTGAACAGTCGGGCTCAAGTCTGCCAGAGATGTTTTTACAGCGTCCAAACTCTCGTGATGCCGAAGCATTTGCAGGAGTTCCGCAAGTCCACAACTTCCAAACGCGACGAAGGCCACACCGAACGCCCAGGCAAGTTTGTGGCGATTTGATTGCCTCGATTGCCAGTAAGTGATTGGCTCGGCCAATTCCTTGATTTTTTGATATTGCTTGGTCAGGCCATTCATCTTTTCTTCCCAAGCCTCACGCCACTTGACGGCTTCTTCGCGGCCTGCCTGCAATTGCTGTTTCGCCTCTTCGATCAGATCGTCGAGGCGTTGAAAATTTGCAGCCCTCGGGACTCTCTCGCGCTCCAGGAGCGCGAAGGTCCTTCCGTCCGGTCCCTTCCAAAATCCCGCTTGATTGAGCCGCCCCGAAAACAGATAGGTGATTAACCCACCAGTAAATTCCTCGCCATAGTTGGTTAGACCATAGTCGATAAGTTTGAACTCCGCAGAGCCGTTGGGGAACCAGGAAAGGCCAAAGGAACCTTTGATAGCGTCCTTGGTTTTGTTGAAGTCTCTACCCTGTTGGTCTTGCGCTATCGTCTGGCGCAACGAATTGAGATTAGTTACGGCCCGCTGAAAAATCCCCTGGATTGGTCCACCTCCAGCCGCCTTTTGCACTAACCTTTCCCACGCCTGGATCTGGGTGTCTACCCACGGGATAAGTTGGCTTGTCTCAATGAAAAGGGGCTGGATTCCCGCGGACTCGAATGCTTCCATCGTCATCGACAGTTCTCCCACTTGGTACGGTTGACTGTCGATAGAATGCTCTAGTGCGCATCTACTCTCAAGAGCCCCAGTGTCCCTTGCCGGGATCTCTTCGTTGGTGCGACGTTCAAAATAGTTGTCGTCTGTGCCTCGATGCGGGCGACTTGCCCGCAGCCTTGGGCGAATCCGTACGCGTGATGTTCTGACGAGTCCTGCAGAGCACGCGTCCGGTTTTCGCGACGACTCGATAGCGCAGTTTTCGTTTGGTCTTCAGGCTCACTTCGCCTTTCGTTGTTTGTCACGCTTCCGAATCGCCGCGTCGCGCTGAGCTTTAAGGAACAGGATGATTTGTCCCCAGTCGATCGGTTGCTGCGCGGCACGACTGGCCGGCTGACACGCTGCGAGGATCGCTTCTGCTACTCTCCGGGTCCTCGCGTTCGTCCACTTCGGTTCTGGCATTAGTTCGCTTTCCAAAGAACCCCGCAGCCTCGCTTCCGTGCGAGACCGCAGGGAGATGTGGTCGGATCAAGCAGCGTTCGCCGGCTCCGTCGAGAACGCCGTGGACGCAAACACGCGGTCGCGGAATTCGTCGACCGTTAGCTGTCCCTTCGACTGGTTGCAGCCATTGCAGGCCAAGGCCCAGTTCTCGGGGATGTCCTCGCCGCCGCGGATTCGCGGTGTTCGATGGTCGACAGTCGAATTCTTGAACTTCACTCTGCGCGCGCAATACTCGCAGCGTGGGTCGATCGATAATTGGGCGAGTCTCCAGTCCGCCCGCGCCGCATCGGCGCCCACGCTTTCGACATTTCGGGCGATGAAGTCCGCCAGAGCGGTAAACCACGGGCCGCGGGCCGCAATCGCGATCTCGCCCCCGTGCTCTTTGCGCAGGCGTCGGGCCGAATCCAGGTCAGGCGCCTCATAAGCAAAGCATCCATCGGCGAAAACGACATAGGTTGGGTCGCTCATGCGGCACCGTTCCTTTCCGCCGCCGTGGCGCGATCCTCGCAGTCCCGGCAGACCAGCACGTCGAGGCATTCGCGACGTGCCAGCACGGGTCGGTTAGCAAAAATGCCGTGCATGTCCATTCGCTTGCGGCAGTCCGCGCAGCTGCGGTGCTCGCGCATCATCTTTTCGATTCGTCGGAACCGATGCTTGGCCATCTGCTGCCTGTCGCGATACGCCCGCAGCTTCTGCTTCTTGCGGGCAGCCGCGACGTCTGCGGCTTCGTCGGCCCGTTGTTCATCGCGGACGTCAGCGTCCCAAGGGGCGAACGTCGCGAAGCGCGGAAGCGCCCGAGCTGGCCTTCCCAGCGCCTCGGCCTTCAGGTCATGAGCGAGAGCCATCAACGCCCCGCCTGCGGGCTCGGGTCGCGCCTCGCTCGAAATCTCGCCCAAGTTGAGCAGTGGTGCTATCGCCCAACGCTGGTCGTCGACTTCGGACGGTTCCCACTCTCCCGCGTTGCCCGAGTCGCTATCTCCGTTACAATCTCCGTTACACTTGTGTGTGCCGACCTCTCGCCCTTGGCTGTTCGCGGCAGCCGGTTGAGAGGTCGGTTCTTTTTGCGATGGTCTCCCGTCTTGCGATCTTCTGATCGTCGCAGTCATCGTGACAATCCTTTCGGCTGCTCCGTTCGAAGCCAAGCGCCGCCTTGCGGCCCCCGTCATCCCTGGCGCAGCGCAATGAAAGACCCGCAACGCCGAAGGTACAGGCTTCGACGCGCGGGCTCTCGTGGAAACGGCTTTCGCCGGTTTCGGTCCAACTTGTTCGCAAGCCACTCTCCTGTACAGAGCGACTTTTCGTAGAGAATAAAGTACTTTATGCTCTACAATAAGTCAAACGGCCGCCGGGCATTTGTTGTCCGATTGTGCTGGTTCGTTCACAATCCCCAACATGGCAAGGAAGCGCAAGGCCCGCATGGGACGGCCCCCAAAACGCGCCAGCGAGCGCAAGAGTGAATATCTCAATGTGCCTGTTGAGAAGGCGCGCCTGAAGACGTACCGCGTCGCCGCCGAGGCTGGATTCAAAGGAAACCTGTCAGACTTCATTCGGGCCGCCTGCGATGCTCTGGCCGCCCAGCTCGAGCGCGACAATCCGCCCGAGCCGCCGATTCCGTGAAAGTGGGATCCCATCGTGGGCTTCCACTCTCGCAACACACGTCCCGCGAATCGGAACGCCGCACAAGCGATTCTCCACGTTCACAAGTCGAAGACTTCCCCAGCCGAAACTCCGGCCCGATAGGCTGACCACGCTTGGCGGATTTCGTCGCCGTTCAGCTTGCGGGTGACGACGAGCCGGTCGGCTAAAGCGACAACCCAACTCAGGTCTTCGCGCAGCTCCGCCTCGACTGGTGCGCGAAGGGCCCTAATCTCTTCCGTCTCCCAATGCCGCCAATTGTCGACGTCATGCAGTGGCGGGATGTGGTGGATAGCTCCGCCATCTGCCAGCATCGCAAGGTCCGGCCCACAGCCGCGCGAGCTATCAAAGAGCAGCGTCGTCGCGCTCAATCCGGCGATGATTAAGCGCGCCTGAACCGGCTCCGCCAAGTCGCGCACGCCCTCGTGGTAGAACGCGGCAGCGCGAATCCAGCCCAGGACTGGGAACTCTTTGGGCTCATCGAATACCTCGGCGCCGCGGATAAGGTCCGCACGCCCAATTTGGCAAAGGCTGGTTATGTGACCCGACTCGTGCCCAGCGCAATAGTAGTGGCTCGGGTATTTTGTCGAGCCGCCCACGCTTGCCGGCTGCGCCCTGTCGGCTGCGATCGTTGTCATTGAAAGGTCCTCAGCCGATCGGGTTCGGGAAAAACGGGCCGCCGGTGCCTAGACCGTTCATGCTGCCGCATCCAGCTCCCAACAGAGAGAACAATTGATTTGCGCCGCCGCCCGAGGGCGCGAAATACACACTGAGCGTCATTGAATCGACCATCGCCTCGGCAGTGCTCGATCCGGTGCCACCGATGAACCAAATCGAGGCAGTAGGCCCGTTCGCTTCGCTGTTGTTATTGATCGTCGCTTGGGTCAAATCGGTCGGGCTGAAACCCCATAAGTCGGAGCTACTGCCGGCCGTGAATGTCCCTGCGGTCGTCGAAAGTGCCGAGCCCACTGGCGTTGTCGTGGGGGTCTTGACCACGCCGTTGATGATGAGCTGGACGCCGTCGATCGTGACGACGCGCGTCGTCCCAAATTTCTTGGCGACAACGTCGAGTTGAATTCCTGTGACCGTCTGGCCGCTCGGAATCGAGACGTTGTAATTGAACCCGTCGGCGCTTTGCGTGACGGCGCCCGAGCTGAAAAACCCGGTAGTCGCAAACGCCCCGTCAGACGCCCCAGCGATATTGCCGGTGCTGCTCCAAGTCACGGTGCCGACGCCAGCGAAGTTTGACCCGCCAGTGCCTGCCGGAACCACGATAGGACTACTCATTCTGCGTCGCTCCCTTCCGAATTTCGTTCACTGCCGATGTACAAGCTGCGCTGAAGTAGTTCGGTCATGACGTCCCCAGTCCGTCGATATTCCAAATTGGGAATAATCTCGCGACGGCGTCCGGGTCGGTGTTCTTGGCGACCGTTGCCACGGCTTCAGCGGTGGTCTGCTGCGCCTGAAGCTGCTGCTCCTGAATTTGGTCCTTGCCACCGCCGCGGAACGCTTCGACGAATGCTTGCAGTGATTCCCGCGAGCCAACTGCGAACGCTTCGAGATGTTCCTGTTTGGGCTGCTCGTGGTGCCCCTTGTCCTGCGCGGCCTTTAGCTTGTCCGCCTGCGCGGACAATGCGATCGCCGCTTCTTTTTCAGTGAGAGCGCCCGCCTCCCACAACTCGTTAATCTCTGCGACCTTCTCCTGATACTTTTCGAGCGGGGTCATCGCGTCTGCAAGCAGTGAATCGGCCTGCTTGCTCATCTTGTCCCACTCTTCCTGAAGTGGCTTGAGCGCCTTGTCCTTAGCGTCCTGCGCGGCCGTTTGCATCTTGATAAAGGCGAGGGCAAATGTGTCGGTATCGATAGCGCTGTTGTTGAACAGGTCGTAAGCTTTGTCGAACTCGTCGACCGCCTTCTCGTAGGGCGTCTCGAGAGCATTGGCCATCCGCTCTCCCTCTTTGGCCATGTCGTCGAGCCCCTTGTGGTATTCCTCCTCCTCTTTCATCTGCTTTTCAAAGAGCGCCTTCTTATCAGCGGCCGCCTTTTTCTCTCGCGCGCGGTCCCGCACGCCAGTGATGTCCGAGGCGTCGTAAACCGAGTCGGCCCCACCGAACAGGCTCTTGGACTTCTGCTTTTCGTCCGGTTCTCCCTGGAACAACAGGCTGCCCAAAAAACCGCCTAGAAATGACTCCTTTTCGTTCATCTTGACGTTGGCAAGGTGATCGGCCCAACCGGCGGCATTCGCCAATGCGTCCGCAACCTTCGTAATCCCCGGCGCGACGTCCGCCGCCGCCGTTCGCGCCAGCTTGGCACTGGCAGCATCCAGGTCGAGCATCGCCTCGTGAGCTTTGTGCATCTCCTCGACGCCCTCGGGGTTAAGGATGCCCACCTTGGCTTGTGCGTCCTTAAGCCCCTTCGTCCCGCTGAGGAGCACGCCGAGCGTCTCGGCACCAGTTTTCCCAAGCAGCTCATACGCGACATGCACGCGACTCGTGGGATCTTCGAGTCCTCCGATCGCGTCGCCGACCTTGGCGAACGCTTCCGCAGGATCCATCTTCGACAGTTCTTCGGGGTCCAGGCCCAACTGTTTGAATAGCTTTTCCTTGTCGCCGCCTCCGACTGCGCCGGCTGCATTGACCTGCATCTTCGTAATCGACTTTTCGAGCGTCTCGAACTCGAGGCCGGTGCGCTTGGCTTGGTACTGCTGTGCGCGGAGATTGTTCAGGTCGATGCCAGTTCGCTCGGAGAGATGCACCAGTTCGGTGACTTTTTCGATTTGGCCTTCAATGCCCGAGATGAACTTCTCGACTCCGAAACCGATTCCGAATGCGGAAGTGATGGCGCCGGCAGTCTCGAATGCCTTGTCGCGCATCATGTCGGCGTGCTTTTCAAACTCCTTGTGCAGGTGGCCAGTGGATTTAATTCCCTTCTCGGCCCCCGACTCGAATCCGCTCGCGTCCAAACGAAGCATCGCCACCAGATCGCCGATTGACGCCATGTCTTCAACTTCCCTATTTCAATCCCGGTCTGCAGCCGCTCGCCCCCGCTTGAAGCGAAACGGCCGCCGCCGGGCGACGTTTTAGGCTCCCGCCGCGGGCTTTTGCTGCCGGCGCTCGCACCGGCCCCGGGCGGGAGCGCGATGTCACGCGAACAAAATCTCCGGCTTGCATCGGGCCCCGCCGCAGTAGCGTTGCCATCCCGCCTTGATGGTCGAGCCAGAGACGGGCTCGGGGCAGCTGCGGTACAGCTGTTCGGCCAACGCCCTGATGAACTGCCGGTGCGGTTCCAAATCCTTCGCCGCGTCGTTCCTGGCGCGATCGACGTATTGGGGCTGCGAACGCTCACTCATCCGCGCGTCCAATAGGTCCTGCCCATGCAAGCAGTCGGGGATATTGAAAAGCCAGGTCGCCGCCAGACCACTGAGTGCGATAAATCGATTGTCCAATGAATCGAGCAGCGCGCCCCTGTACTTCACCTCGCCCGAACCGTCGACGCGGATTATCGCCGATTGAATTTCGGCGTGACGGTTCAGCAAAACGGAAACAGCGTGGCCACTTTCATGAATTGCGACGGACCAGTGTTTTGAGTCTTCGTCAATCGTCCAGCCGAGCCGCGGGCGCTTTGGTTCGGCCGCCGGCTGCGGCTTCCGCGGATTGCGCGTGATGTCTCGCGCCAATGTCTCCGACGCCGTCGCTTGCGCCCTGAATGACGGCTCGGTCTTGCGGCCGTTCAGTTGGTCGAGGGTCGCGATGTCACGACGCATCTGCTCAACAGAGACGCCGCCGGGCCCCTTGGGCATGACCCATTGATTGAGAGTTTTGTCAAAAACGGGTGCCAACATGATTTATCCTTTCAGACCGCGGCCAGAGTGTCCGCGTGTTTGGTTTGGAGTTTTTTCAACTGCTCGCGCCAGTTGCGCAGGTCGGTCACTTTGCAACCCCACTGATGCACGAGCAAGGACGATTCGTGCCGGTCGTTCTTCCATCGGTCCATCGCCCCCAGGTCGGACATGATGATCGTCTGGTGCCGCGCGAGAACCGCGTCGAGTTGACGTCTCGCCTTGTCGTGCTGCCCAACGGGATCCAGTTTCTCCAGGTCGACGAGCTTCGCCTCGAGCGCGCGAATCGTCTCAATCGCTTCGAGCCGCTGGCCGAACTGCGAGCGCGTCATTTGAGCAGCCGCCAAAGTCTGGTCGAGCGCGTCGAGTTCTGCCGGGTCGAGCGGCTCCGTGCGGTTGGCGATGTCTACGACCGCGGATTCAACCTGCGCTGTCGCCGTCAGCCGTTTCTGTTCGTCGTTCCGCCGCCAGGCGGCCATTTGCTCATTCGCTCGCACGGTTTACTGGTCCTTTCGTGAGTTTCGCGCACCGCTGCCGACAACTGCCCGATTCCCGCGGATTCTCCCGCTATCGAGCGCCAATTTCGGCAGAAAAAATAGGCGAGTTACGTGTGAGGGCATGACAACCAGGGAGTTGCCGACCCCCAAGTAGGGTGCAGGGGTCGATGCCGAAAACGCGATTCCTACAGAAGCGTAGAAGTGCGATTTGGGCGACATTCCCCGGGCAGTTAGTCGAGTCGTAGTACGGTTGGGGTCGATGACCCCCCGGCAGTTTTTCCAAGAACTGGATGCGAGGTACGTGGGATTTTCCGGTGATCCGGGGGAAGTTAAGCGACCGGCCAGGGGGTTACCCCTCGAAACCGGTGCGCACACATGCAATGTGAGATTGTGATTTCTGCACGTGTTGGCAGGAGTTGACCGAGGCGCCGGCATCACTGGCCCCTCCGCTCTGCCGCGGCTCGCGCCAGCGCCGCTGCTCCCGGCATTCCGTTCTTCCGATCGCCGTACCCTTTCTTCACGTTGCACGAGACACAACTCGGTTCAAGATTCGACCACTGCAGCCGTAGCGGATCGCCTGGCCCCTTGAATGGCACCTTGTGACCCGTCAACGTGGCTGGCGTCTGGACGCCCCTCGCCGCACACGAGCAACACCAGCGGTTCTGAGGCATGGCCAGGAACGCTCTGGAGAGCTTGGTCCAAACATGGTCGTAACCCTCACGACTCGCGGACCGATTCCGACGCTTTTCTGACGGAACCCATCCAGCTGGCCGAAATGACTTCGCTGCGTCAGGCACGACGTCCTCCGTACTGACGGGTATCGAACCCAAGGATCTCGCTCATCTCGTCATCCATCTCGGGCTCAGGCATCACGGTCATGCCCTCCCGCGCCTTCGGCGTGAGTCCCAACTGGCGACAAATAGCCATCGCTGCCGAGGTGGACGTGTGATAGATGGCGATCGCGGGGTTCTTGACCTTGCTGCCCCTGTAGCCGTCCACCAGCACGCCCAGCGTGGTGATCGAGTCCAATGCTTCCCGTCGCACCACCAACGTCTCGCAGAGCATCCTGAGAGCTAAGCCGTCCATTTCGGTCAGCAGACCGGCAGTGTCGAGCATCAGAGAGATGGGCTTCCAGAAGGCCGCAGCCGATTCGTTCATGTCCGCGGGCATCGGCGGCACACTGCGCGGCAGTTCGCCTTTGCCGTGACGCGTCGCGTTGAAGGTTCCCTCTCGTTTGTGCTGCTCTTTGGACTTTTTCATTGGCTTGCTCGGTGCAAAAACTCGAAAAACGTGCAATCGGGAGTTAGATGGGGAGATGCGATTTGGCGCGATCCCCTAGGAAGTTGCCCTTGGCACCGGCCTCCGCTGGCCCCGGCCGCGTTCCACAGCGAGACAGCGTTGGCTTGCTGTGTTCGGTTGTCGTGCTGCCGTTGGGTGGTGGTCAAAACAGGCCCTCTTGACCATGGCTGCCTTGGCTCGCTTGGCTGTCTTCACCTTGAAGGTGGTCATCCCAGCCAAGATAGTCATTAGTTGTATTGGGAGAGTTCGGAGTGTTTGGTGCGTCTGAAAGCGCCCAGTACCACTCACCCTTCACGCTCTGGCTCTTGCTCGCTCTGACCTTCAGCTTGTCCTTGGCTCGCCACAGCGTCTTCGATGCGATGCCTGCATCCCCCGCTTCGGTGGTCAGCTGGTTCGATGTGACGCAACCGCTGGCCAGTCTGGTCTTCAACCACTGGACCGCTTCATCGAGCTTGCTCGTCCCCTTCGACGCAGATGGTGGCGCCATGGCCTCATCGGCCGTGATGTCCACGCCTTCGGTTTCCCACTCGACGCGTCCAGCTCCGTTGCCCTCTGCAATGCGATAGGCGAGCCCAGGCACGCGTCTGTGCAGGTTGTTCTTCAAGGGAAGCATCAACACTCGCTCGGAGTCGTCCTGGTCTTGCACGAACGCCCAGGCGACGCGGGCTTGAGCCGTGAAGCCAATCGATCCCATCGCCCTGTACATGGCCGGACCGAAACCCGCCTTGTTGAAGTGGGTCACGTTGACGATCGCCACACCGCGACGTTCGGCCATCCGGGACAGCGGCGCGAGCAGGGAACGAACTTCGGCGTTCTTGTGTGAATCAACGCCGCCCATGTACTCGGAAACTGGGTCGATAAAGACGATGCGAATGGCTGGCCGGTCAGCGAGCGCCGCGTCGATCAGGTCGACGTCCCTTGATAGGCAAACTTGCCCCTCGGTCGCTTTACCGTCTGAGTCGCGGAAGATCCTCGATTGCAGAACGTGAACTCTCTCACAGTCGGCACCGGCTTCGTCGAGCCGCGGGCGGATCACGTCCGCCAAACCATCTTCCCCAACGAGAAATAACACGTCGCCAATTTCGGCAGGTCCCGATCCATCGGGCCAAGTCCAGCCGCGAGTTAGTCGCGCCGCCAGGTCGCACGTCGTGAAACTCTTCCCGACGCCGGGCATTCCACACATCAAATGGACCTTGCCGCGAGCAATCCATGCTTTCCAAAGCCACTCGACCGCAGCCGCTTGCACCTTTGCCATCGTGACGATCGACAATTCCGGCTTCGGAGTCGGTGCGTCGGGGATCCCGCCTTCGGGAGTCCACGTTGCGATTTCTTGCGGCGTCGGTAAGCGTTGCCGTCTGGGCTTGTGTCCGTTGCCATTTATCCGAAGGCGTCCCGCGATGTCATCCTTGCTCAAGATTGCGCCGCCTCTCGAAACAGGACGACGCAAGCCTTCCCGAAAACAGGGTCGCTCTCGACTGTCTTCAGGAACTTCTCTTTCCAGAGTTCTCCGAACGGTTCAATTTCATCAAAGAACCATTTAGGCAAGCCGGCGCGCTCGAGTTCGCTGGGGCTCATCCGAAAGTGCTTGCGGCACTGTTCGGGAAACTCGCGGTTGAGCGCCTTTAGCTGGTCGATATTCTCGGGCTCGAAGGGAACGTGGCCACGCTTAAAGCACCCTTCGCAATAATCCACGTAGTCGCTCGCGCTGTCGAATCGTGGGCGCTTCGCTTCATGGCAAGCCCGCTGCAACTCCCACGCTATGCCGCTGGGCAACGGGTCAGGCGATTCGCTCAACAGCATGGCGGCATGGTCCACGATGATTTCAGCAGCAGCTTTCGCGGCTTTGGTTCGTTCTGCCGCGGACTTGTCGCGAGCCGATGAATTTGGGGCGAATCTGCGAACTGGAGTTGCGACCGCGGTCACCGGCTCGCCCTCCGCTTCCGTTTGGGGCGCCGGCCTGCGGTCGTCCACGCGAGCCAGGGGCGAGTCTTTCCGTCGTCGCTGACAACGATCCTATAGCCGCAGTTCTGGCAGCCGAAGCGGTCTCCAACTTCGTGTTGCAGCTCGGGCGACGAACAAGCTGGGCAGGTCGGCGACAACTTTGGACAATTGTCCGAACTTGTGACGGTCGCCGTCACGATTCGGCCCCCTTTTTCGGGAGCACAATCGAGCCGTCAGCCACGCCGTCACAGTACGCGCACCAGTCTCGACCACGAACGAAACGCCGGCCGCCGAGTTCGAGCACCTTGAGCCCGAACTTACGCGCCGTTCGCAGCGCCGATTCTCCTAGCCCGGTGCGCTTCGAGAACTCCGACAGGCTGTAGACGATTTGCGGCTCGATGAGGCGCGGGGTCGTGTCGCGGGTCGTCATTTCGCGCCCTCGCCGCGCAGCTCATCCCGCGCCTTCTTCGCCTGTTCGGCCGCGGATAGCATCCGGTCAAGAGCCACGAGTAGGCGATCCGCGGCAGTCGGCTTGCGCCGCTTTGGCTTTTGCTGCCCCGTTTCTCGCTCTGTCGCTTCCATGCGTGCGAGTATCGCCGCAGGTCGCCCGTAGCGTGTGAGGCGGGAAGTAGAATTTCGCTCGGCGCAGCAAAAACCCCGGGTAAAACCGGGGTAAGTTTTTCCAAATGGGAAGTAGGGCGGGAAGTAGCGCTTTAGGTTTTGGGCAGCCTGGCGCCGGTCGCCCGTTTGCGTTCCTGCTGGGGAGTCCAGCTCGACTTAATTGCTTCCGAGCGTTGCCCGGCTTCTGTGATCTGTTGAGCGATTGAGCCGTCGGACAGCCCCTGCTCTGCTTCTTTGTTCCTGAACCGCACAAAGTCCGCTGCGTGAACCTCGCGCCGATTTTGGCTCGGCTTCCGCTGTCTAATCTCGGGATGCTTTCCGAGAATCTTTCGCATCTCCTTGGTACTGAGGCCGAACTCTAGCTCGAGCTTCGACACGAGCACGAAGGCGGAGTCGTCGACCGATTCTGCGGCAGTTGGCCGAGCCTCTGTCCGTTCGCAGAGATCTCGCAAGCGAAGCGCCAACTCTCCACGGTTGGGGTCGCCCGAACGAATTGACTGGATCCATGATTTCGCGTCGACAAGGTCGTCGCCCTGGATGCGCCCCCGGGCGATTAGATCCTCGGCTCGCGAGTTGCCCGCTGACATTCGGTGCATGTCGTCCCATTCGATCGAGATCTTGGAATCGCACACGACCGGCTTTTCCGAGATCGGCGGGAGTTCAGGGAAATACGCCTGAGCCGCTTGCTCGCTCGCGAAGGTTCGGGCAATCGTTTCGCCTGGCAGTTCGGCCAGCCAGCCGCTGGAGAGATTGTCCTTCGGACGCCTCTTCCAGTCGTAGAAGTCTTCGAGCCGCACGATCTCGGTGACGCTTGAGACCCAGCCGCCCGCGCGTCCCCAGTAGACCTTGCGCTCGATGCCGTCTTCGCCGGTGAACTTCTGAGAGATAACCCAGTCGCGCCCGATGCGCTCAGCTTCCGCTGCCATTGAGAGAACCTTCCTTGTAGGTCGGGCCGATTCCCGGCGGGCGCCGCACAAGGAAGAAAGCGCGCCACACACCGGGGATCGCTTCGGCAGACTGTCGTAGCTACTCGACAGCCGACAACCCGATTGATGGATTCTACGCGCGCGATGCGGAGCCGGTCAAAAGCTCGGTCACCGGGCAGGCGGGACGCTAAGGCGGCGACGGCCCCAAAAGTGCAGTCAGTCGGTAAGGGTTAGACGGTATTTTCCTTGCTTTCCTAGATCCGAGTGCGCAGTATGGTCATCTTTGATCCGCCACTCATTGGGGGTGCTGGTCAAACACAGAGACTCGAAAGTTCGCGCGCCAGCGAAAGACGCATGCATAAACGTCGATCCGTGTCAATCCGAGTTTTCGGGCCTCTATTGCAAAAACCGGCTTTGGAGCCAACAATTGGCCGGGGACCCCGGTACGGAAGCAAGGATGCGGCCAAGGATGGCGACCGATATTACACGAAGTTACAGCCGTCGCATGAAAGCGAGCGGCTTATTTTATGCGCCTGACGTGAGAGTGATGGACAAATAGGGTCACGGAGGAATTTGAAATGGAAACTCTTGCCCCGGGAAAAACCCGTAAAGTTCAGCCACCTCACAATCCGAAAACAACGAGTGGTTCACATTCGCGGCAACCGAACAGTGACCCAATAGTCGATTGTCCCCCAACGGATGAGGCGTTCGGCCTCGTAGAAGTTGTTGGTGCATCTCTCGCGATCGTTCCAGAAAAACAGCTTGTGCCAATACCAATGAACTGGCTTGCGCGCCGCGATATTTATTATCGCTGGGTGATCGCAACCATTGTTGCGATCGTCGCCCTTTTCGCTTGCGAAAAGCTGGCCGCGCCCAGGTTGCTGTTTTTCATTTCAGGGGCCGCCCTGGTCCTTACGCTGGCGACTACGCTGGTTAGCCTGACCGCCGGGATGCTTTACTCGCTCAACAAGACTCACTCGCGCAGATCGTCGCGAACAATCGCGCGACAAAAGACGTCGCTCTGAGTTGAGCGGGTTTAGATCCTAAGCGGATCAACCTCGGCTACGCCTTGTATTAAGACGCGCCCCCGGTTAGCGTGTTGCACCATCTTGCCATCTCTGGGCTAGGGGTGCGTACAGATGCAGCGACTGATTGATCCCGTTGTGGGCTATTTCTTGGTGCTAATTGCTAGCGCCGTTTTTTTCGAAGGTGCAAACTATTGGGGCGGGGACACCCTTCGCGCCATCCACTATAGCGTGGACACCATCACCCTTCGTGGCCGAATAACGGAAGACAAGCTCGACGCGCCAGTTCCCAAGAAGTCTGAGACTGACAAGTCACAGGCTGACAAGCCAGAGCCGGTAACAGGAGAGCCCGCGGTCCGGGCGCAGTCACAGAATGAGTCGCTGCCCAAGCCGCTTGGTGCGGATGAGGGGGTGATACTAATCGTCAGCGACGTTGAGGCACTCGCCGGCCTTGGAATCATTGTTATCTGGTTCGGGTACGTCTTCGCAAACTGGAATGCGCCACAACAGGGCGATGACGCCGGGTGAGCTTCCAAGGTCTCCCGGGATCCGGGTGTTGCCAGGGCGCTTGCCAATTGGCAGCGTGCAAATCAATTCGCCCAGAAAATACCTATCGTTTTCCACCGCATCGCGTGGTCATCGAACCGCTATAAAGGGTCTCGTGTCATTCGTAATGCGTAGGTCGGGAGTTCAACTCTCCCCGGCGGCTTTCAAAGAGTTTTAGTGACGCCACTTACGCCGTTGTTATCGACGGCGTTTTTTGTTGCGCCGGCGACGATGCGTGATCGGAGTTCGTCGACCGAATCGGCCGGCTGCGCGCGCTTCTCTGCGATCGACTCGGAAGGTTGGGGATTGAGGCCGAGTTGGAAAGCATTTGGCCGCCCGTTGCCTTCGATGGTCGCTGCTGCTTGCGTTCCTGCGCGGCCTGATGCACTGTGTGGTTGTCGGGCAACGAACATTCACTTTTGGAGAGCCGTGAGATGAAACACATGGTCGTCTTGGTCGTCCTGTCAGTTGCGTCGGTTGGATTGTGCGCGGATCCGAAAGCGCCGAAAGCGGACAAGGCCTTGAATGGCCGGTGGACGCCTGAGTCCGCGGTGATGGCGGGCAAGGAGGTTCCCCGTGACACTCTGAAGTCGATGCATCTCGTGCTTGCTCGGGGGAAATACACCCTAACGAATGGCGATCAGGTCGATGAAGGAACGTACAAGGTCGACGAATCCGAGGTGCCCAAAACGATTACCTTCGTCGGCACGAAGGGGCCGCAAGAGGGTAAGACGATGCTCGGCATCTACGAGCTGGAAGACGGGAAGCTGCGCATCTGCTTCGATACGACCGGCAAAACCCATCCGGTGAAGTTCGAGTCGAAGGCGGATAGCCAGGTGCTCCTCGCGACCTATACGAAGAAAATGGCCAAGGCGAAGAGAGGGGCCCTGCGTCGCAAGACGACGAACGAATAGAATTGTGCTTCCATTGAGACCATCCTGCGAGCGCCCTCGGGCGCTCGCTTCAGTGGGCCTGTCGCGATCGCCAGCGGCGAAGTACAACTGGGCAGATTTGTTCCTCGCCGCAGGCTGGGCGCTCGCGCCCAGCGATTGAGATCCGATAAGTCGTTCCCAAGGAGGGTCAGGCGATGTCATTCAAGATTCGCATGTCCGCCGTTGTCGCTCTGATCTGCGTTGTCGGTTGCTCCGCCCAAGATCCCGGCCCGTTGAATGAGGTCCAAAGTGAATTGGCTGACGCGCAGGCCGAAATCACCAAACTGAAAGCCGAATTGCACGAGACGACAAAGCGGCTCCATGACACGCAGGCAAAAATCGGCGATTCCGAGACGAAGCTGTTCGCCGCAGTGAAGAGCAGTCGGGAAGCCCAAGCCCAGGTCGTGGAAATTACCGCCGAAAAAGACAAACTGGCCGAGCAGGTTGAGGATCTCATCAAGGAACGTAACGCCTTGAAACGCGCGACCAAGTGACCGCCACTGAGTAGCGCAGTCGCGCACGTCCCGCCGATTCGCTTCCCGCTATCTGGATGTGCGCTCAGTTCGCCGAGTTAGTGGGGATGGCGTGGCGGCGGTTCATGAGGAGCTTCCCGAGCGCCCACAAAACCAGGGCAATCCCGCCTGCCGCCGCCGCTTCGAAGCCGTGGCGAACGCTTGGCGGGTCGTAGAGGCAAACGATCCGGTGTTTTCCGGCGGGAACGCGAAATCCACGCAGTGCCACGTCGACGCGATAGATCGGGCACGAAACTCCGTCGAGCTCGGCACGCCAGCCCGCGTTCCAGGAATCCGAGAGTAGCACCAAGCCTTCTGTTTGCATCTCCGAGTCGATTTCAGTCCTGATCGGAGATTCATAACGGACGCTGGCTTGCCCCCGCATGACATCGGGAAGTCTGATGGCGTGCGTCATGAAGGCGGTCTTTCGAGGATCAAAATCGAAGCTCGCCATCTCCAAGAGCACTTGCTGATCATTCTGCACCACACGTACGGATCCCGGCACATAGGCCCGAGGAAGTGCCGCTCGGTTTTCTGCGATCCAGTAGCCATCCCCCTGAAGGATGACAGGCAGTTCGGGCGGTGGAGGCTGCCGAAAAATCAAATAACGTACGTTCAGCAAATTCGCCACAGGATGGAGCGCCAACGCGCCGGCGGTTTGGCGAGCCAACGGTAGCGCATATTGCGTCCAGGCGTAAGACAGCGCGATCGACTCTTGGCGATCAATCGCCAAATTGAAGAGCTTGATGAAATTTCCCGGATCGACGGCGTCGTAGCCGCGGATATCTTCGAGGCCATGCGTTCGATTGAGATTCGGTGGGAGAGCGCTAACGCCCCAGATCCGGCCCGTGGGGCGCGTCGCAAGCTGGTCCAAGACCGGGATCCGAGGGAAATGAAGGGCCATGTCTGCCTGGCGGCGTTCGTTCCAGGCGAACCACCACAGTTCCAACGGAAGCAGGGCGATGACTCCCAAGCGGATCCACTTCCCGTAGGGCAGCGGGCGGATCGTCGTTGCCCATCCCACCAACGCGGCCAGTGACAGTCCCGCGCCGATGTCGTAGCACATCGCGAAAAGCTGTTGATCCTTCAAGCTGTCGAGAGTGAATCGGCGATACAGGCACATCCCGCAGAAGCCGACGGTCAGGAGCATTGGAACCAGGAACCACGGCCGGAAAGTGAGACGCGCCGTTCGCAGAGTCTCCAGGCCGATGGCTGCCAGGATCACCAGGGCCACGGAGGCCGCCAAAGCCCATCGGTTGAAAGACAAAGAGGCCAGGGGGCGCAGCCAATCCGATCTGAGAACGTCGACATAACCGGGGATATTGAGCGTCCAGCCGAGCGACGCAATCACGAGCAGGCTGAGAAAGACCACTTGCGAACGTCGCTTCGAATCGCACCACGCGAGAGGGGCCAACCAGAGGGCGGCCAACAACCCGGCGTAGGCGGCTGCTGAACTCTCCGGGAGAACGATGCGAGCCGTGCGACGCCAATCGGCGCGGACGTCTCCACCGTAGATATCAGGCAATATGATGGCAGCCAGCGCCTTGATTCCCTCGGGCGGCCGCTCCTCAAAACTGCTCGAGCGTAGCTCCATCCTCTTGCCGGTGCGACCGTACTCGAACAGCGGCAACAGGTGCGGTGCGGCAAGCAAGAAGCCGAGCACCCATGCCAAGCTGATCGCCGAACCACGCCAAGCGACGGCTTTCCACGTGCGCCCGCTACGGATTTCTCCGGCCAGCAGCCAGAGGACGTAAAGTCCAATCGTCAAGAGGACCAGTCCGCCGACGCCGACATGACCCGACAAGAGGATCAATGCCGTGAGGACGGCGATCGCGAGGCTGCCGTACCCTCGAGGATTTTTGACGGCCGCATCGACTGCCAAGAGCGCCCAAGGCAACCAGCAGTAGGGGCCGATCAGGGTAAAACCGTGCCACACGGTCATGAAGCCCGTGAGCGGCACGCACCAACTCCCGACGGCGGCCGGCCAATACGATAAATGGAACGATCGCCGCAAAAGCAGCCACATGCCCAAGCCGACGGTGATCGCTTCAAGCAGCGCAATCCAGGCGAGGGTGATGGGATGAGGAGCAAGGTAGTACGGAATGGCGAATGGCGAGTAGGACATGATGAAAGGAGCGCCCGCGAAATTGGCGGGTTGCCACTGCGACAGACGCCCTGCGCGGATTTCCTTGGCGGCGAAATCTCCGGCGGTGTCCGACCCGATCAACAATAAGTCGGAGACGTCATCACCATGCTGCGGTTTGACGTTCGCGTATTCGGGGCGATTGGGGAAATAGTTGATGTGAGGGGCGGCCAACAGGTCGACTGGCAAGTCGACGGTCTGGCCGATGAGAGCGGGGCCCAACAGCACCACCTGAGGAATCAGCCAGCCGGCCAATAGGAGCAGCCAGCCCGGCCAGCGCGCCGTCCATGCTCTTGAGGCGGGAGTTCCGTTTTCGAACGAGTTCGATCCGTTGCTGATCCCGACTTCGCGAGCGGCGCGCGACACCTCACTACTGAGTCTCATTGCGTCGCGATCCTTACCAGCACGGACAGAGCCCAAATCCAGAGGAAAGAGAGGCAGCCTCGACGAAGGGAATTGTTCGTCGAATTATCATTCAGCCTGCCGGGCGAATCTAGCAACGACTTGATGATGGGCAGTTTGCGAACTTTTGGTCGCCCAGCACTTGATTCTCCGGCCTTCCGTTTCCATGCTGGAGCTTGATAAATTCTTCATTTCATCCACACGCAATCCCAGAGGGTCACGGGCCATGACCATCAGGTTTGCCTGCCCAAAGTGCGGGCGTGCAATTCGAATCAGTGATGACGCCGCGGGCAAGAGCGGCAAATGCAACGACTGTGGCAGCATGCTGACTGTGCCGCGGTCGGAGCAGACGGCGTCAGTTCCCCGCTCAGACGACGAAATCCTGGCGCCGTGGCGCGATACCCCGCCGCCCCCGTCTCGTCGTCGATAGCTCGCGACGCGCGTCCGCGGTCACAATTCTTTGGTTGCGGGTTTTCGCGGCTCGCCCGTGCTTTGGCCGGCCAAAGGCACCTCGATGCAAGCCGCTTCTTCGGCATTGCGCACGAAGACGCGGTTGCCGACCAAGACCGGATGATTCCACGTCTTGCCTTCCAGAACCTTTTGCCGGGCCACCTCGTCGAGCTTGGACGGGTTCGCGCGGATCAGCACGAGTTCCCCCGTCTCTGACAGAACCAGCAATTGACCCGCTTCGGGCAGCAGCAAGATCTGGCCGTTGCCGTAGCGGCCGTTCTTCCATTTTTTCTCACCGGTCGCCAGGTCGACGCAGCAGAGGATATTGTGATCGAGCCCGTAGAGCGCGCCGTCGAAGGCCACGAAGTCGTTGAAGTCGGGCTTCATGTCGTGCGAGGTCCAGCGGTCCTCGAATTTAACCTCGCCTGCGCCCTTGGGGGCGACCAGCTCGACCCGCCGGGTGCCTTCACCCATGCCGGTGCCTAACAACATCGAAGTCTCGCTCAACAGGAGCGGCTGAACCACGCGATAACCCTGGAACAACCAGTCGTAGTTCCAGGCGGGCTTTCCCGTCGGGGCGTCGACCGCAGTGAGCCCGGTTTGGCCCCAAAAGAGCACGACCTCGCGGCCCGCGAGCTTGGCCACTTGTGGCGAGCTATAGCTGCTGTTGCCGGCGGTCGCCTTCCATCGCGGCTCGCCCGTCACGGCGTCGAACGCCAGCAGCATTCCCTTCTCGCCTTCGTCGCCCGATGAATAGACGATGACCTTGTCGCCCACAATTAACGGAGACGAGGCATAGCCCCAAATGGGCGCCTTCTTCCGGTCCGCCTCCTTTAGCAAATCTCGCTTCCACTTGACCGCTCCCGTCAGCGGATCGAGACACTGCAAGAGCCCCGCGGCGCCCTGCACGTAGAGCCGTCCGCCGGCCAGCGTCGGCGTGGCCCGCGGCCCGACGCCTCCCATCGACTCGTCGAAACGGGCTTTGGTCTCGTTGATCCATCGCTCCTCGCCGGTCTTGGCGTCGTAGCAGACGACGTCTTCGTTGTCGCCGCGCTGCTCCTGAGTGAAGAGCCGGTTGCCTGCCACGCTGAACGAAGACCAGCCCGGCCCGACCTTGCGCTTCCAGATTTGCTTCGGAGCGCGGGTCTTCCAGTCGACGTCGAGCACGACGCCCGGCACGGCGTTGTCGCGCTTCGGTCCGCGAAACTGCGGCCACAGGACCTTCCCCAACGGCTCGGCATTTGCGCCGTTCGCGGCAGCGGGCTGGGCGTTGTGTTCCGCGAGGAACGTCTCCTCGGAGGTCTTTTCCCAGCGCCAGTGCATGGTCGCCTTGAAATTACCCCACATCCCGTCGAACCGCACCGTGTCCCAGTAGCCGAGCGCGAGGGCTCCGGCGACGAGGGCCGTCACCGTTCCCAGCCGCACGCCCCAGCGCGAGAGAATCAGGAAGGCCACTGTGAACGCCAGAGCGGCGTCCGGAAGTACGTAGAAGATGGACGCCTGGCCGTGAATCGAAGGATCGCTGACGAACCAGGCGATCACACAGCCCACCGCGGCCCCCACCAGTCCGATCAGGCGATCGCTCCACGGCGCGCGGGTGAAGAACAGCCACCACAGCAGCAGGATGAGGCAGCAGACCACCGGGCCAAACACGATCACCATGAAGACCATAAAGTTCGGCGCGGCCTGCTGCAGGAAGAGGGGCTGCGCCAGCTTGGCGGCCAGCATCAACACCACAAACGGGATCGCCGGCCAAAGCCGCAATTTCTTCGTTCGAGCTGGCTGGGGCGCTGCAATGGCGACAACAGGTTCCGCGGACATGGACGAGCCTCGCAATGCGGTATCAGCGTAATTCGGGCGGGCCGCGCTTGTGAACCCGGGCGGCCGAAAAGCACAGCATTCCAACGGAAATCGTAGTTCCGCGGACCGATGCAAGCAACAACAGCTCGGGCGTGCACCTGCTCGGCACCAAGCTGCGGGCGTTTCAGATTTCCGGCGTGACCGGTGCCGCCGCAAGTCTCGCCAGATCCATTTCCGCACCGCTGGCGACGTCGAAGGTCGGAATCCGCACGAAGAAGGCGGCCAAGGCGAGTACGAGAGTGAGTGCCGCGACGGCGTAGAACATCGACGTGTAAGACTCGGTGACGGCGCGGCCCTCTGCCATCAGATCGGGACCGATCGCCGAGGCGACCACGGTGATGAGTTGCGCCAAGCCCTGGATTCTGCCGACAGACGCGCGTCCGAACACGCTGCCCCAAGCGGCAAAGAAGACCACCGTGACCAAGCCTCCGGCGACACCGATGCCCGCCGCGTAGCACAACAGCGCGGGCGTCGTCATCACCGACGGAAACCAAAAGAGGGCGGCGGAAAGAACCGCGAGTCCAAAACCTAGCAGCCAGCCGACACGCTTGCGTCGAATGAGTGCTCCGCCGACCAGATTCGAAACCAGCCCGGTGCCGACGAGCATGGCCAGGACGTTGACCGCGATCTTCTCATCGAATCCGTGCTCTTCGAGAATCGACTGGTTAAACAATGTGAGCGCGGACCAGATGAGATTAAATGCTCCGGCGCCCACCGCGATGATCCAGAACGCAGAGGTGTGGATCGCCTGGCCGAACGTGAAGTCCACGGGCGGGCAATCTGTGGCGTTGATTAGCGGAGAATCGGCGACAACGTCAACTTCTTGAGGTGCGCTGCGAGCCAGCAACAAAGTCAGCGGCAGCATGCCCAGCAACAGACTCCATCCCAACTGGGCCCAAGCCGTTCGCCAGCCGTATTTCGCCACGGCCCAACCGAGCCACTCCACACTCGCAATGAATCCGAAAGTCAGCAAAATCGCGTAGACGCCCATCGCGATTCCCAGACGTCGGCCCTGAAACCACTTGCCGACGGCCGCCATGCTGACGATCGACAACGCGCTTTGCCCCACGCCACGGACCAAGACGAGCCACAGCGTCAGAGACAACGTGCTGTTGGCCGTGGCCATTCCAACCACAGACAGCCCCAGGAGAAAAACCGTGCAGGCAGTGGCGATTCGGATCCCGAAGCGGTCGAGCAGGAAACCGGCCGGCAGGCAAAAGACGGTTCCCAGCAAGCAGGTCGTCAGATTGATCCGGCCGAAGACGGTCCGCTCGATTCCCAAGTCGGCAAGCAATGGCTCGGTGATCAGTCCCAGACCGTGGGTTCGACCCGGCAGCGTGGCGGTCATCGCCAAAGCCGCGAGGACCACGACGATCCAGCCGTAGTCGAAGGAGAAGCGCCGGCCTCGTCGCGGCGGGTCGAGCAGAGCCGGTTCCATACGCTCAGACGATCTCCCGGATCGGCTTGGCGATCGGATCGACGAGGCGAATGGGCCGGCCGACGTTGGAGAGATTCTGCTTGCGAGGATCGAGGCCCAACGCCAGACACACTGTCGCCAAGAGATCGGGAGCCGAGACAGGGCGATCTTCGACAGTCATCGCATCGGCGCTGGTGCGTCCGACCACGTGGCCGCCGCGAATTCCGCCCCCGCCCATCACAACGCTCCAGGCCTTGGGATAGTGGTCGCAGCCTTGCATCGATGCAACGCTTTGCCGTTCGAGCGTTCGAGTTTTCGGCGACAGTCAGAACCGACACGCCCGAGCCCAAAGGCGGGACACTCTTAGACTCGTAAGAATATGCTAACGCGGCCGCGACTTGCTGAAAACGTCGGACGTTAAGAAAGGGCTATTTGACGCTCCGGCCCTTGGCGGACTGCCGATCGCGGTCTCGTTCGGTTCGCCTTGACCGCTCGCAACGGCGTGCCAATAGTGGTGACAGACTCCTTCACCTCATTGCGGACTCTTCCCATGGCAGGGTTGCTTCGCGCCGGCGTCTTTTCCGCGGCATGTTTCAGCACTGTTCTCATCACTGGCTTTGGCTGGGTCGCTCTAACGAGCGCCGACCAAGGGGACAGCGGCAAAGCGGCCAGCCCGGAGGCTGCCGCCCGCGCTAAGCTTTCCGAGAAAGGTGTGCACGTCAGCCACTCGGGCTTGTCGCTCGTGGACGAAAAGGCATTGGGCCACGCCTTTAACGAAGTGAATATCTTCAAACGCAAGCTGGCGGCCGCAAGCAAGGAACTCCAGGCAGCTCAGCGCTCGATCGACGAGATGCAGGACAATCTCCGTCAGCGGTTGCGCGGCGACGTCGAGCTGCACTCGCAATTGGCGACTGTGCCGCGGAACAACATCATTGAACACAACCAGTTGGTCGCTGCGGCGAATGCCAACGCCAGCACGATCAACCTGATCAGGCAAGAGCAAGAGCAGTCGAAAAAAGAGATCGACGTCGTCCGTAAGAAGGCCAATGTGGCCCGAGAGAGCTATGTGCAGCAGATTGCGGAGATTCGCGCGCTGGTCGATCGCCTGTCGGAGAAATACGCCTCTCTCAAGTCCGATGCCGATGTCCGGAGTGATTTGGCCGAATGGAACTCGGCGGCGAACACTTCGTTTGAGCTCAAGCCGTCAAGTTATTTTTTGAATAGCGTCAAGAAGCTCGAAGTTCTCGAAAAATCGATCGTCTCCGAAAAGATCGCGCTTCGCCGCGAAGGGAACAGCTATTACGCGACCGTCGTCATCAACGGTAAGCAGCCCGAAGAAATGATCGTCGACACCGGCGCCAACTCGGTCGTCCTCCCCTACAAGGTGGCCCTGGAATGCGGCGCGAAGCCGGACGAATCGTCCCAGTCGGTGACCGCGACGGTGGCAGACGGCTCGAAGGTGAAGAGTAAGCTGGTGCTGCTTGACTCGGTCCGTGTGGGAAAGTTCATGGCTGAGCGCGTGGAATGCATCGTGCTACCGCCCGAGGCCAAGAACGCTCCGATGTTGCTCGGAATGACCTTCTTGTCTCGCTTCAATTTCTCGATCAACGGCACCGACCTCGTGCTCTCGAAGATCGATGGCGATCACGCGTCGGCAAAGCCCAAGAAGACTCGCGCGAGCAAGAGCACGCGGAAATCCCGCAAGTCGGACGACTCGACCGAGCCCGGTCGCTGAGGCGATCGATCGATCAAAATGCTCTTGCGGCAGATTTTGCCGGTCGCTAACCTGCCGCACCTTTCTATCTCTCTCGTTATTTTTCCTAACGTCTGCTTGCGCCTGGATTTGCCCTGTTTGACCTGCGAGGGCAATAATCAGTCGCGACGGATTCCGTGACTTTATGACGGTTTCGGTCGAGTTTGCGATCGCTGCTCGCCTGCCGAGCGTCTGGCGAGCCGGTCTGGTGCTTGCCGTCCTCGCTTCGGGAGCGTGCGGCTGCAATTCGATGAGCGGGCACGTCAATAACCAGGTTGGGATGTGGGACTATCGGCAGGGGAACTATGTCGCGGCTCGCGTCCAGTTCAGCCGAGCGGCGGGTGACGAGCCCCTGAATGCATCCTTTGCCTACAACCTGGCGTGCGCCTTGAAGCACACGGGCGATCCAGCCGGTGCCGAGCAGACCTATCGCCACGCGATTCAACTCGATCCAAGTCATCAACCGGCCTATCACGGTCTGGCTTTGTTGATGAACGAGGAAGGACGTCGGCTGGAAGCCCTCCAACTGATCTCCACTTGGGCGGCCGCACAACCCCGTCATCCGGGCGCGCAGATCGAGCTGGCCTGGATCGAGCGGCAGAACGGTGACACCGTGGCGAGCGAGCAGGCTCTCTATCAGGCGCTCGCTTTGGATCCCGGAAACCCCATCGCGACGGGGCAACTCGGGCAGCTCTACCAGGGCACGGGTCAGAACGAACGTGCAATGGCCATGTATCAGCGGTCGTTGCACGGCAATTGGATGCAACCCGAAGTTCAGTCGCGGTTGGCGTCTTTGCGCGAAGCAAATGGTTTTGGAAATACGGCGCCCCCGATGATTGCGGGCAATCCAGGCATGTATCCGGTCGCCGCGTTGCCTGCCGCTGCGCCGATTGCCGTTGCACCGCCCGAATGGTCCACGGTTACGTCACAGAGAAATGACGATCCGGCCCATCTCTAGCTCCCTCGCAGTCGGACATCCCCGACCGAACCGATGAGCGGAGCGCGTTACAAGCTGCGGCAGTGGTCGCCGGTGCGCATCTTTGATACCGTCCGTACAGGTCCGGATGCCCCAGCGAAGCGAGCCGTCTTATGCATCGTATTTTGATTACTGACAACCTGTCTCCGGCCGGATTGCAAATCCTGCGCGATGCATCCCCGGAGATCGAAGTCGACGTGCGGTCTGGCCTGACGCCGGAGCAAGTCCGCGAGGCGCTTGGCGAAGCGGACGCGATCATCATTCGCAGCGCAACCAAGTTGACCGAGCCGATTCTCAAGGGACAGCGGCGGCTGAAGGCGATCGTTCGTGCCGGCGTGGGGGTCGACAACATCGATCTGGCCGCCGCGACACGAGAGGGCATCGTCGTCATGAATACGCCGGCCGGCAATACGACCAGCACGGCCGAGCACACGATCGCCATGATGATGTCCTTGTCGCGGAACATCCCGCAGGCGGCGGCCAGCATGCGGGCCGGCAAATGGGAGCGCAGCAAGTTCACGGGGACCCAATTGGCCGGCAAGACTCTGGCCGTTCTGGGCCTGGGCCGGATTGGTTTAGCCGTCGCGCAACGGGCTCGCGGACTCGAAATGCGGGTGCTGGGTTACGACCCATTCCTGTCGGCCGAACGAGCCGGCGAGCACGGGATCGAACTGTTCCGGGAAGTCGACCCGATGCTCGTGCAGTGCGACTACCTCACCGTACACACGCCGCTGACGGAGGAAACTCGGGGCATTATCAATGCGGCCCGCCTGGCGCGGATGAGGAAAGGCGTTCGCATCATCAATTGCGCACGCGGAGGCATCATTGACGAAGCCGACTTGGCCGAGGCCCTTAAGTCGGGACAGGTAGGGGGGGCTGCGCTGGATGTGTTTACGAAGGAGCCGCCAGCCGATAACTCGCTGACCGGCCTTCCGAACGCGATGTGCACGCCGCACCTTGGTGCGTCGACCGACGAAGCGCAAGAATTGGTCGCGATCGAGGCGGCGGAAATCCTGGCGGGCTTCCTGCTGCGAAACGAAGTGCGCTACGCGGTGAACATGGCGCCGATCTCCGCAAAGGAGATGGAAGATGTCGCCCGGCACCTCGATCTGGCCCGCCGTTTGGGGCTCCTCCTCGCTCAGCAAAGCCGGGGTAGCGGCGTCAGCGCGGCTCGCATTCAGTATCGCGGCGAGGCAGCTTCCAAGAAAACGAAGTTGATGACCGCCAGCTTCGCCGCCGGACTTTTGGAGTCGGCGTTGGGCGAGCAAGCCAACATCGTCAACGCCGAACTGCTCGCGAAAGAGCGTGGGATCGAGATTACCGAATCTTCAACGAGCGAAGCCGGCAACTTTTCCACCCTAATTTCCGCGACTGTGGTGACGAATAATGGGGAGTTGCACGCGGCCGGAACGACGTTCGGGCACGAGTTTCTGCGACTCGTCCGCCTCGGGAATTTCAATCTGGACGCTTATCTCGACGGCTTGATGCTGATCTATCGCCATCGTGACGTTCCCGGTCTCATCGGGTTTATCGGGACGATTTTGGGAAAGCACCGAGTCAACATCGCCCATATGGCTCTGGGCCGGGAGCGCAAAGAGCCGGGAGGCAACTCGGTGGCCGTCCTGAATCTGGATAACCCCCCGTCGCGCGAAGCGCTGGACGAGTTAGCCAAGCACCCCGAAGTGCAAGCCGTAGAACTGGTACAGCTTCCCGCTGCAGGTGCCCCTCTTCCCTGGCTGGTCCGCGCCGGATAGCCCCCGACTTGGGCCGGCGGGCACCCAATCCGAGACGAGAAGCCGTGGTTTTGCCGTCGTTAAAGGGGATAGATCGCAAAACCTGGGGCCGCGCGCTAGAATGGCAGCTGGCAAAGTTCTCTGCCGCGGCCGAGGAATGGGGGCAGGGTCGACTCGGCAGTTATGGGGTAGGCGAGCGATCAATCTGAGATCCGAGAGCACTTTAGCACGACCCTTCCCGCTTTGAGGCGGGTTTAAATTCAGGGATTTTTCCAGATCCCTGGCGGAGCCCGATTCGAGATCAGTCGATGGCTGCGCTCTCCCGGGCAGCGAATGTCGGACAGAGCCCGGGTTTGGCGCGAGGAAACGAAACATGAGTTTGCAAAGTCGGGAGATGGGCGTCGCGGGGCAGCGTGTGCGGGCGCGGCGCGGTTTCACGCTGATCGAGCTGTTGGTGGTCATCGCGATCATCGCCGTGCTCGCGGCTCTGCTGTTGCCTGCCGTCCAAAAGGCCCGCGAAGCGGCTCGACGTACACAGTGCCTAAACAATCTGAAGAACTTGGCACTGGCCTGTCATAACTATGTCGACGTCAACCAGTGCTTTCCGCCTGGCGACCTCGACCTGACGTTCGACGGAGTCAACACGGGCACGGCCTACCAAAATCCTCCGATGGCCCCCTTCGGATTGCCTCCCGCAGGTTCCACTGTCACCAACTCAACGCCCACCGGAACGTTTCCGCCGTTCTCGCTCGGTGCCATGAATGCCTACGACCCGGTGAGCGGGGCACTTTTGCCGATCACCAATCCACCGACTCCCGTGACGATTAACTGGATAGAGCTTTCGGCTCCCTGGAGTTGGCATTCGTTCATCCTCCCGCAAATCGAGCAGCAGAATGTTTTCAGCCAGTTGGTCTTTGGGATGAGTGCCCCCGCATTCTTGCAAGGCGGCGGCGGAGGGGGGGGCGGCGGCCAGGTTTATTACAACTGGTCCAAGGAATTGGCCACCAATATGGTGCTGATCAAGACCCCGATTCCCACGTTCATTTGTCCTTCGGAAATTTTGCCGCAGGCGCGTCCGGCCGGTTTGGCGTTTGCCACCTATCGCGGAGTGATGGGATCGGAACCCGTAGGCAATACGGACTACAGCAACGTCCTGTGGCTCACGAATGGTATGCTCTATCCCAATAGCGCAGTGCGGATGCAGGACATCACCGACGGAACCTCGCAAACTCTGCTGATGGGTGACTCGCGGTTCGGCCTCTGGGGAGACGGATCGAGCTGCTGTGCTCGTTTTCGGAACGACCGGCTTGATTTCGACTCTTACTGGCAGATTCAAAACGCCGCGCTGACTCCGTCTGGCAGCAACACGTATCCGAACATCAATACCGATATCAGCTTTCCGATGCAGTTCTTCAGCTTCGGTAGCACCCACGACAATGCTTGCAGTTTCGCTTTGGCTGACGGATCGACGCGTCTGATCGTCAAGAATATTGATGCCTCGATCCTTCGAAAGCTGGCCACGCGCAACGGTGGTGACGTAATCAACTCCGAGTACTAGGCGCGGTCGAAGGGGAAGGCGATCACTTCCGACAGGGATTGCCCTCCGATGGCCGTCATCAGCAGGCGATCGAAGCCGAGCGCCACGCCGGCACACTCGGGTAAACCGGCGTCCATCGCGTCGAGCAGCCAGCTCTCAATCGGGAGCGGACGGCTCCGTTCTCGTC
>DASRXU010000168.1:0-2523 GCA_035687365.1 Planctomycetaceae bacterium
GACGGAGACCGCATCGAGCTCCCGCAAGGAGCGACGCCCGAGGGAGGGAGCAGACGACGGCGTGGATTTTGTAGCCAGCGGCCAATCACCGGCCGACTGCGTTTTCAACCGAGCCGCCCTGCACCCAGCTTACCCCATCAAGTGCCGAA
This sequence comes from Planctomycetaceae bacterium, assembly GCA_035687365.1. Taxonomy (GTDB): domain Bacteria; phylum Planctomycetota; class Planctomycetia; order Planctomycetales; family Planctomycetaceae; genus DASPSM01. Next base: position 150 of record DASRXU010000168.1, read on the forward strand.
CGAGCACACAGAGAACGCAGGCACCCGAAAGCGTCGACATCCGGAAGCAGCTTCCGCCTTGACCCATTAGAGAACGGTATCGACGTGAGCCGGACATTCCGGACCGCGATGGCGGACGTCGCAATCGGGTTCCAGGCTAGTGCTTACTAGGGCATTGGCCGTGATCGGCGAGGACCTCGATCACGTGGCATGTGGCGACACTGCCAAGGCGGCAACCGACTATCATCGATTCCAACTCGGCTTTGAGAGCCGTAAGGCTGCGAATCCGCCGCTCAACTTCGGCAAGTCTCGCCCGGGCGATGCGGTCGGCCGTTGTGCATGGCTGGTTCGGATTGTCCTGTAACGCGAGCAAGGTGCGGATCGCGTCAACTTCGAAGCCGAGCTCTCGTGCGTGTCGAATGAAAATGAGCCTTGAGACGTCTGGCTCGGAATAGCGGCGCTGTTTCCCTTCGCTGCGCGATGGCGCGGACATGAGGGCGATCGACTCGTAATAGCGAATGGTCGCCACCTTGACGTCCGTCCGGCGCGACAACTCGCCAATCGAGATTTTCATCTTTGACCTCTTGACCCTCTAGCGACTTGAGGTTGTACGCTTTGCGTCGAGTTCCGAAAAGGAGCGACGAATGGCCGACGACTGCTCTCACTCAGGCGACGGCTGCTGCACCCCGCCGCCACCGTGGTTGCCTGAGCCGCGAAACTTCAAGGCGGCCGCGCTGACTAGTTGCGACGCGGCTTGCGGCTGTCACGACGGCGTGCCCCGCTTCGATGGGCTCGATCCGCGTTACAAGCGCGTGCTCTGGACGGTGATCGGCATCAACGGCGCGATGTTTCTCACGGAGATGATCGCGGGCCAGCTTGCCGGGTCGCAAGCCCTCCAGGCCGACGCTCTCGATTTTCTTGGCGATACCGTCACCTATGGCCTGAGCCTGGCGGTGATTGGGACGTCTCTCCGAACCCGCGCTACGGCGGCCCTGTTCAAGGGCCTGTCGCTCAGCCTCATGGCGTTCTGGGTGCTGGGATCGACGATCTACCACACGATCGTCCTCGGCCTGCCGAGTGCCGAACTGATGGGCGGAATCGCCGTGCTGGCGCTGGCGGCCAACCTTGCCTCGGTGCTGATGCTGATGCGCTACAAGGACGGCGACGCCAACGTGCGCTCGGTCTGGCTGTGTTCGCGCAACGACGCGATCGGCAACGTGGTGGTGATGATCGCGGCCGCGGGCGTGTGGGGAACCGGAACCGCGTGGCCCGATCTTGGCGTCGCGACGCTGATGGCCGGAATCTTTCTCACTTCTTCAGCGCAAATTCTGCGACAGGCCTGGGTCGAATATCGTGACGGGCGCTACAGGCATTCTCTGGCGGCGGAGTGAGTCTCATGGGCGGACGCGCCGGACAGGGGAACGCCCTGCTTGAGACTCGAAGGTCCCGATCCCAATTGGTCCCGTTCGAACATGTTCTCCGACGCGCAATGACCATGCTCCGCATCATCGCGATGGTTGCCTGGCCTACCTTCTCTCTCACCGAGGCTTACGCGCACGACTATTGGCGCAACGGCGAACCGGTCCCGTCGTGGGTCAAGGTCGTGTGTTGTGGACGGACCGACGCCCATCGTCTGCGGCCTGACGAGGTCCGGCGCAACGCGGCGGGCGACTACGTGGTCGACATCTACCCGTGGCCTATCGCGGCGCAATTGGCGCTTCCCAGTCAAGATGGCGACTACTGGCTGTTCTTCTATGAGGATAACGGCGTCTACGGCAGGATCGGTTGCTTCTTCGTGCCTGTGCTGTTCTAACAGGTTGGACTTAGCCCTCGTATCGGTGTCGCTATACTGAGGCGGTTAGCAGACTGTTTTGAATCTCGAAAAAAGTCGACTGGGTATGGCGATCTCAAACCCAGGGCCAACTTTTGGTCGGACGAAGAATGATCTGACCCGTTCACCAAGCCGTCGGCGAATGGCCGCTATTTGCGCACTCCGGACGACCCCGCGTCGATATATTGCGGACGCAACAGACCGCAATCTTGGACGCCCCCCGGTTGGCGAGGAAGGCCCGGAGTCCGCGCAGTGCCGAAGACCCCCTCTTCTACCCTCCCCACAAGGGGCGAGGAGACGCGGCAGATGGATCGGTGCGTAGACTCGAGAGCTGAAGGCTCTAGCGGCGGGCTGCCCGTAGCGAAAACGCAAGTGGCAGCCAGGGTCGATCCGGCCAGCGCCACAGCCCCTCGGCATCCTGCATCAATATCTTGAACATGCGCCATGTCACCGCGTCGTGCTCGTGAAACCAGTCCAAGGTCAGGCCCGCCGCAAGCAGGCTGGAGATGATGTCGCCGAGCGGGTGTATCCAGGTGTAGGTCGTCGCATTGCGCAGCGTCGCTG
>DASRXU010000169.1:0-2302 GCA_035687365.1 Planctomycetaceae bacterium
GACTGTCGCCACTGCTGCGTCGACTATCTCGGTCGCGAGCTCTGCCCGCTTCCGCCAGAGTTCGTTAATCTCCTCGGTTGATTCTTCGCCGTTGCCTGTTGGCGCTTCGGCCTCGAGTTGATTCAGACGGGAGACGACCACCGCGAATTCGCACCACCTTTCCCAAAATGCGCTCCGCTTCGACCAGCGCTCGCACGTCAGTTGAGGTTCGTCCCCCTCCTCGCTGAGCCGTTGCAGTCTTTCTTCGACTCGCGGCATGTCCAATTCATCCCCCTTCCCGACTGCTCGCCGATCATTCTCGCCTTGAGGCGCCGATGTCGAACTTTTCAGAAGCAGTTCCGTCTCGATAAAATCTACTCCGAATAGTTGATCCGCCCTCAAGACAGCTTCCGCTTTTTGATGTTTGACCTGGTGAACAACGACACGCGACAACTTGCGCGCCAACTTCGATTCACCCCTGTTGCTTGAGCCGACAGGCCCAACGGCTACGTGGAATTCTTTTGTCTCTAAGATCCGCGACGCAGGGTGGAGGCAGGTCATTGCGACTCGTTCCTACCCAATCCGAGACTCCAAAGCACTCCTCCATTTTGAGGAGTCGCGGCGGTTGCAAAAGAGTGTGTCGTCGTCCAGCCGGTTCCAATCATGTTTCGTCTTAGTCGTGGCGTCTCGGGGCCCTCGCCCGGCCCGCTTTTTGTGAATCCCTGAGGTCGGAACGCTGATTCGCACGGCATCGACGCGGGGCGCGCGAACTTAGGCGACCGACGTCCATCGCGATGAAACCAAAAATTCGGGCCCCCGCACGTGCGCCGCGCGGCCCAACTACGTGAGGATTTTGACCTAGGACGGCTCCGGCCTGTGTCTTTTCGCCAAGCGTCTGGAGAAAGGGCGGTTCGTTTCGCCACTGATCGTCAAGGGGGCGCTGCACCCGACGTCGGCTCAACTGGCGCTGCCGGTCGAAGGAATCGACTGGCGCAGGACCGTTGCGCCTGAAGCGGCAGAACGCCCGAGTTTCCTTTAGATTCCGCGCTTTCTCGAATGCGCCGGCGCACGTATTCTGATAGCCGTAAGCATGTCGCGCTCCCCCCTAATTTGCCTGAAGATCCCGCCGAACTTCGGCGGTTTGCGGCGGCGCTCGCCGCGGAAGTTCACGACAAGACGTTCGTCTATGAGAAACGACACGCCCCTGTGATCACGGAATGCTCGACACATGAATGGCGTTCCCTTGCCGGTCGTTGTCCGCCATGCGTCCAGGATCGAGCATGCACCATAGCTGCGCCGGGTGTCTGCAGTATCTACCGAATGCCGGCATCCTTGATCTTGGATACTCCCAGGTCGACGGTGGCGCTGCTGGCTGCAAGCTGTGAAGGATAGTCCTCGTCATAGCGCAAGCGCCCGTTTGAGATCGTCGTGCTCGAAGGCGGTAGCCATGCGGTTGATTTCCGCCGAGCGGGCGCCGACCGTCTTGGCTGCATCGCGCCAGGTTGCGGTCACGGTCGCGACTTCTTTGATAATCGCGCGAGCCTGCGACAGCGTGAGCGCGAAAAACTCCGACGCGGCCTCCAGCAGATCGAGTGAGCAGGTACCCTCATCGAGATCGATGTTTGTCGTCAGCACCCGCGCCTTGAGATCGGTGGGAACAGGATTGATGTCGTAAGCCGGCGAGAGAGACCAACCTGCTTTTCCGAGCCACAGGAAACCGTGGTTGCGCAGGTGGTCGTCGACATTGGAGATCAGCACGTTGAAGACGACACGCCGATAGAGGGCATGGGCGTCCGTCTTCCCCTGGGCGCCGTGTTGAGCAAGGGCATCGACGATCTCCGGGTAGCTGCCGCGCTCGCCGTCCTTAGCGCCCATCATCGCCATCGCCGACAGGAATGGGATGCGGATCGCCCCATCGCGGTCGAAGCGCCGCGACAACATCACCGCCTTGCCGACGACGTCGATCAGCTCGTGCTGAGGAGTGGCGATACCTGCCTGGCCGGCCAGCCGCAGTGCGATCTCTTCCCAGGTCTCCATGCTGTAGTCGTCGGTCTCTGTTTGTAAACCTCGCGGGTCACGAGATGGCGCTGCTGGTTGAAATGGTTGTGGACCTGCGCGTGAATTGAACTGAACTTTTGTAGCGTCTTCGCACTCCGAAAGAGCTGCATGGCTCGTTCTCGTCGTCGAAATGGCTGGTGCGAATTCTCCGCGCGATTGTTGAGCCGACGGCCAACCTCGTGACGGTCAACGTTGCCGATCTCTTTCATCGCTGCGGGATAAGAGCAAAGCCCGTCGGTCACGACGCTCCGCGGTTGGCCATATT
>DASRXU010000170.1:0-3604 GCA_035687365.1 Planctomycetaceae bacterium
TCTCGGTCGCGGCCGGCGAGGCGCCGCCCCCCGCGGACGTGGAAATCGGCGGCCCCTTTTCCTTTGCCGTCGCCTCCGACGAGGAACTCGAATTCTTCGGCGATACCGAGCGGGCCAAGTTGTTTCGGCAGTCGCTCGCGCGGCTGGAAGCCGCAGATTGCCGACGTCAGACGATCGCATTCAGTCCGTTCCGAGAGACGGCCCTCCTCTTATATGAAGGCCCGTGGGTCGCGGAGCGGTTGTCGGCGGTGGAGTCGTTTTTCGCAGAGCATGCGGCCGACGTTAATCCGGTTGTGCGTTCGATCATCGAGCAGGGAGCGAATTACCGTGCCGTTGACGTCTTTCGCGCTCAGCGCCGCCTAGCGCAGCTACGCGAAACATGCCTTCAGATCTTTGAGCACACCGATGTCTTAGTTGTGCCGACCTTTCCCACACTTCCCACGCTGGCCCAAGTTCAAGCCGACTCGGTTGGCTGGAGTCGCCGCCTGGGGACGTATACGAACTTTGCGAATCTGCTCGGACTCTGCGCGATCGCGCTGCCGGCCGGGTTTACCGAGTCGGGTCTGCCGGTCGGAATCACGTTGCTGGCGCGACCGGGCAACGAGCGTCGCCTTTGCGAAATCGGGGCCTTCTGGCAACGCCAACTCGACTTACCGCTGGGAGCGACGCAGGCCCGACTGCCCGCAGCCGAGCACACCAATAGTCAAAAAGCCGCGGGTGCCGCCGAGGGGTGGGTGCGCGTTTCCGTCGCGGGTGCGCACTTACGCGGCCAACCGCTGCACGCGGCCCTGCGACAGTTCGGCGCCCGGTTTGTCCGTCGCTGTCGGACGGCGGCAAAATATCGGTTCTTCGCTTTCGTCGATTTGAATCCACCGCGTCCCGGACTGTTGCAAACCGATGGTGTGGGCGGGTCGATCGCCGTCGAGGTCTACGACCTGCCGTATGAGGGATTTGGCAGGCTCGTTGCCTCCGTCGCGCCTCCACTCGCGATCGGTACGGTGGAACTCGAGGACGGCACGGCGGTCAAAGGCTTTCTTTGCGAATCCTCGGCGGCCCAGATGGCCCGCGATATTACGGAATTCGGTGGCTGGCTGGAGTTTCGCGAACATGCGGCGCAGACGCGAAGTAGGGCCGACCTCAAACAGGCCTCCTGCTGAATCGAAAGACGGACTATGAACACAGTCTCTCGCATGACCCAGTGTCTTGGCGTCAGAGGCCTGCTTGTAGCGACGTTGCTTCTGGCCGGGATCTCCGGTTGCGGTGAAACATCGGCCACATCCACCTCGGGCGGCGGCGACTCGAGCGGTGGCAAAACTGGTGTCGGCTTTATCTACGTCGGCCCACGCGACGACTACGGTTACAACCAGGCCCACGCCGACGGCGCGGCGGCCGTCCGCAAAATGGACGGCGTGCTCGTGCGCGAGGAAGAACGCGTGGCGGAAACCATCGACGTCCAAAAGGCGATGGAGAGCATGATCCAGCTCGACGGGGCGAAGATCGTCTTTCCAACGTCGTTCGGCTACTTCGATCCACACGTGCTCGTGATGGCCAAGAAATTCCCCGACGTGATGTTCCTGCATTGCGGCGGATTGTGGAACGAAAAGGTGCATCCGAAAAACGTCGGCAGTTATTTCGGCTTCATCGACGAATGTCAGTATCTCAGCGGGATCGTCGCCGGCCACATGAGCAAGTTGAAGAAGCTGGGCTTCGTCGCGGCCAAGCCGATTCCGCAAGTTCGCCGCAACATCAATGCGTTCACGCTCGGCGCGCGAAGCGTCGATCCCACGATCACGTGCCTCGTGATCTTCACCGGCGACTGGTCGATGCCCGTGAAAGAGGCCGAGGCGACCAACAACCTCATCAACCAGGGCGTCGACGTGATCACCTGCCACGTCGATAGCCCCAAGGTCATCATCGAAAACGCTGAGAAGCGAGGCATCTACACCTGTGGCTACCACTGCAGCCAGGCGACGCTCGCTCCCAAAGGGTACCTCACCGGTGCCGAATGGAATTGGGAAAAGGTCTACACCGATTACATCCGCATGTATCAGGCCGGGCAGAAGCTGCCGAACCTGGTTCGCGGTGGACTCAAGGAAGGTGTCGTCAAGACGTCGCCCTACGGATCGATGGTGTCGGAGCCGGCCAAGCAAGCGGCGGAAGCGGCCAAAGCCAAACTCATGTCCGGGACCTTTGCGATCTACAAGGGCGAACTCAAGGACAACGAGGGGAAGGTCGTGATCTCTAAAGGGAAGGAATACCCACAAACGGCCATCGAGCTTGAAAGTATGGATTACCTGGTGGAAGGCGTGCAGGGCCGCTGACGCTGTGAGTCTGCAATGAACGGTCGGTCGTTGGCAGAACAATTGACGATCACGATCGGTGCGCTCGTCGCGTCTCTTGTGATCTTCGGCGCGTTCATGTTTGCATTCGCGCACGTCCGCCCGAGCGATCTGTTCCATTGGATGTACATCGGCTCGTTCGGCACCAAGTTTTCCTGGCAGTATTCGCTGACACGGGCTGCTCCGCTGATTCTGGCAGCGCTTTGTACGGCGCTCCCGGCGCGGCTCGGTCTTATTGTTATCGGCGGAGAAGGTTCGCTGGCGCTGGGCGGACTGGCTGCTGCGGGAACGGGGCTGTTGCTCGCGGGACATTCGCCTTACGCCATCCAAGTCGGCATGGCGGCTGCCGCCTGCGTGGCGGGGGGACTGTTGATCCTGCTGTGCGGCGCACTGCGCTATTGGCGCGGAGTGAATGCGACGATCTCGAGCTTGCTGTTGGCCTACATCGCGATCAACGTTTTCAATTTCCTCGTTGAGGGACCGCTGCGGGATCCCTCCAGTCTGAATAAGCCGGCCACCTATCCGATCCCCAACGAGGCGGCACTCGGCTCGATGTTCGGTATGGACGTGCACTGGGGCCTGGCCTACGGCATCGTCGCGTGCGTGCTCGCCTGGATCCTGATGGATCACACGACTTTCGGTTTCGCCGCGCGAATGGCTGGCGGCAACATGCGGGCCGCTCAGGCCGCGGGGTTGCCCGTGGGGCGATTGATTCTCGTAACCTGTGCGCTCGGTGGAGCGGCTGCAGGCCTCGCGGGAATGGTCGAGGTCGCCGCCGTGCACAAGCAGGCGAACGGATCGCTGATCGCCGGCTACGGCTTCACGGGAATTCTGGTCTCCTTCATCGCTCGGCATCACCCGCTCGGAATCATCCCGGCTGCCGTCTTGTTTGGCGGGCTGGGAGCTGCCTCGGGCATCATGCAGCGGCGGCTGCAAATTCCCGACGCCTCCGTGCAGGTCTTGATGGGGATCATCTTTGTGATGATCCTGCTTTCGGAATCCCTTTACGGTCGCCTGCGAATCTTCCAGCCGCGCGAAGTGCGCGAAGCGGTGGCCGCATGAGCGGTTTGTTCGCACAACTCGGTTTGCTCTCAGCGTTCGATCTCTCGCGGATGTTGCACGTCGAGCCCCTGTCGCTCGGGGCTGCGAGTTCGGCCACCGACCTCGGTCTGTGGGGATTGCTGATCGCCGTGATCGCCGGCGCGCACAAAGTGGGGACGCCGTTTCTGTTCGTCAGCCTGGGTGAATGCATCACCGAGAAATCG
>DASRXU010000171.1:0-6584 GCA_035687365.1 Planctomycetaceae bacterium
GAGGCGATGCTGCCCAAACCGGCGGCGTTCAATTGCCCCAGGGGATTGGTGCCGTTGGCCCCCGGCGTGACGTGATCGGAATACTCTTGGGGGTCGACCTTTTGAGTGACCTTTTCCAAAAGCCGCTGCAACTGATCCGGCTCGATGTTCTTCATCATCTGCTGCAGGTGCTGAACGTCAGGCGAATTGGGATCATCGAAATTCGCATTCCCGGCCGAAAGCCGTTTGAGATTATCACTACCGATCGAATCGGCGATTTCTTGCAAAAGTCCCATGACACTTCTCCTTCGTGTTGTTGTGAGCAATGGGATCCGAACACCAATGATCAGGCCGTGCGGCGAGCCAGTGCGTGGTAGACCACCAAGACCACGATCGCACCCCCGACGGCGATCAGCATGCTGTACAGATCGAAGCCCGTGATTCCCGAGAAGCCGGCGAACTGCGCGATGAATCCGCCGACGACTGCACCCACAATGCCTAAGACGATGTCCATGAACATGCCTTCGCCTCGCTTGTTCACGAACAGGCTTGCGAGAAATCCAGCAACAAGACCCAGTCCAAGCCACGCGAGAATTCCCATTGAAATTCCTCCTTTCGAGGAAATGTCGAACTGCGGCGCGCCGAGCAAAACGTTGCGGGGGACAATCACCGCGTCAGATCGGCATCCTGATGCAGTGGTGAGGACAGAGCGGTTCTGTCCAATTCATCCCGGATTCGATTCATTGCTAAGGAATACGCCTTTTGCCGTCCTCCTTTCTGCGACGAGGGAGGGGCGCGCCGGCACGCTCACCTGAGAAGGCGGGTTGCCGAAAAGCCTGGCGGACCGTGACGAACCGGCTCGTGCCTGACTTGCGAGCTGAAGTGAGAAGCGACGTACTCGGACGTCGGAGCGAATCCCGAAACCGATACCATCCTGGCCGGAACTCGATCGCAAAGCCGCTGCCTCGGCATTAAATCCGGGCAACGCAATCAGCGAAACCAAACAGATGGCCCGCTCGATGCGAGATCGGGGCTCTTGCGAACAAGAGTCGAGAGCCTCGCCGTTTCAGATTGGCAAAAAGAGGTGACTGGAATTGAGAAGGCAATCACTGCCAGACAGCTTGCCATTCGTTAGCCAGCGACTGGGAGTCTCCCATGACGCCCCCGCAATGTCAAACAAATTTCCCGCAGCGCTCGGGCCGGTTCACCGCATAAGAACGGCTCGCACAGGCGCGGCATCGCCACCCACGATGCTTAGCGGTAGCGCGACAAGGTCGTAAAGACCCTCTTCCACACTCCTCAAGCTGAGCGATTCCAGAATCGTAACGTGATTCCGCGCAAGCGCGTGGTGGACCGGCAAGTCTTTGCTGTCCAGCGCATCGACTGACGGCAGGTCGAGGCCCAACAGCACGATGCCCTGCGCCCCGAGCCAATCCGGTACATCGAGATCAACCACTGGGATGCTCTTCGGAAACGAGCGAGTGTCGGCCCACGCGTCCGTTCGCATCAATAGGCGCGTCGCTCCTCCCAAGTCTCGTGACAAATCGCGTCGCGAGATGTTCTGCCGACCTTGGACGTGAACGACAAACGCTTTCCCGACGAAGGTCGTGAGGGCCAGTTCATCGACCTTTTGTCCGTCATCGGCAAAGTGAAAGGGTGCGTCGACGTGAGTGCCGCCGTGCGTGCTCATGCGAACGGCACCCACGTTCACGGTTGAGCCGGCCGACCGCTTCCACGTCAGTTGGTAGTCGAACTCGGTGTCGCCCGGCCAAACTGCCAGCGTTGTCTCCAACGGCAGGCTGATGTCGATGATCTCCACGAATCCACCCTCAGCCTTTCACACGTCAGCCAGCTTTTCACCCATCAGTCACGTGGACTCTCAACAATTACTCTCCATGATCGACTCGAGCCGTTCAATCACGTCCAAGCAATCTTCGAAGGACGTATAGAGCGGACTCGGGCACAACCGCAGGATGTCGGGCCGGCGATAGTCGGCGATGACTTGTCGTTCGTGCAGCATTCGACAAAGCGCCTCGGCCTCGGGATATGCGAGCGCGACATGCCCACCGCGGCGGTGATCCTCGCGCGGCGTGATCATTGAAACTCCGCGGTGCCGTAGCCGTGCATCAACCAGATCCATGAGCAGCCTGTTCAACTGCAACGACTTGGCCCGAAGGGTGCCGATGCCGGCCTCAGAAATGATCGAGAGCGAGCCTAATAACGGAGCCATGCTGAGGACGAAGGGTGTCGAGATTTGCAGCGATTCCGCGTCATGCGCGGGATCAAACTGCGAATTCATCTCGAGGAAACGATCTTTGGTGCAGCCAAACCATCCTGCGAGACCCGGCGCGCGGCCGAAATGTCGCTGATTGAGATACAAGCCTCCGACGGCCCCCGGACCTCCGTTCAAGTATTTATAGCCGCCCCAAAAAGCAAAGTCGGCCCCCCAGCGGCTCAGCTCGTGTGGCACGCAGCCGACGGAATGACTGCAATCAAACCCAATGACGATGTTCCGCCGATGGGCTTCCTCGACAAGCCGCTTCATGTCGAGCAACTGCCCCGTGTGATACACGACGGACGGCAAGACGATATAGGCGACGTCGTCCGACATGCGCTGAGCCAGCGTCTCTTCCGACAACAGAACGCCATCGACGGTGGGGACGATGATCAGTTCGCCAACAGGATCGAGTCCCCTCAGTCGCAGATGGCTCTGAATCGCGTACAGGTCGGAGCAAAAGATCGTTTCGTCGACCAGGATCTTCCGCTTCGCCCCTTTCGGCCGATAGAGCGTCGACAACAACTGATGCAAATTGACAGTGGTCGAGTTGGCCGTCGTCACTTCCCGAGGATCGGCTCCCACGAGCGGCGCCACCTGGGCTGAGACCTTGTCCATCATTCCCAGCCAGGGCCGCGACCCGGTAAACCAGCCATCGACGCCGATCGATTTCCAGACCTCTAAGACATCGCGCACCGCATGCTCAGCGGGCTGGGACAGCAGGCCAAGCGAGTTGCCGTTGAAATACAGCAAACCCGCGGCGACGGGAAACAGCTTTTTCAGCGGTGCGAGCGAGTCTTTGCCATCCAGGACCCTCACCGCTGCGCGTGTCCACGCAGGCATCAAACACACTTTCAGGGGTTGCTGAGAGATCGAATCAGTGTCGCATCGCGCAAACAGCTTAGACGTGTCGATTCGTTCGGAGGTTCCTAAAGTCAATCTTACAAATGGCCGAGGCGGGACTTGAACCCGCACGTCCCATTCGGGACCCAGGATTTTAAGTCCTGTGCGTCTGCCGATTCCGCCACTCGGCCGGCTTGGAATCTTCTGCAAACCTCAAGCTGGATGCTATCGGTCGTGCGAAACAGCGTCCACCGCTTACAGGGCGAGCAGGCCTCGAAGGCGTTTTGGTCAATAACAAACAGTGCGGAATCGCCTAGGTGAAATTCTCCTCACCCGCGACGCTGCCAAGTTGCGGCGAGTGAGCCCATCACCTATTTCTGAGGCACCGGATCTGCAATCAAGATGACGAGCAAATAATGCACATTCGGTCCACGGTTCGCCTCTCCCGGCCGTCTGGATGCCGAGGAATGAAAAACCAATCCGGGTGAAAAAGGAGAGTCTGGTCGACAACGAAAACTTGGGCAATGCGGGCGCCATCAAATCGAGTCGGGATTTCTCACAAGGAGTAGTCTTCGATGATCGGGCGTTTGAGCGGCTCGTCCGCTCCCCTCAAGGAAGAACGGGTCTCGCTTCCCCTGAAAGTGTTGGCGAGCATCATGCGATGGATGCCGACCGATGTTCGCCGCGCCGACGTGATCTGGCAGGGCCTTTATCGCCGGATCGGAGGTGGCGGCTTTTCCGCAGATGAACAGATCGACCAGCTTTGGCCACGCGGCCTCCAAGAGCCGGTTCGAGGCGCTCATCGTTTGCGAATGCGGCTCAACCTACAGAACTGGTCCGACCGACGCGCCTATTTCAGCGGCCGCTACTACCAGCCCGATATCACCCGTCTGCTGGAGCAGTTGCTGCAGCCCGGCGATCAATACGTGGACGTCGGTGCGAACGTCGGGATGACCGCCCTGTTGGCTCGCAGCCGAATTGGGCCGACGGGCAGAGGCGTGGCCTTCGAGCCGAACCCGACTGCCTTTGCACGTCTGAGTGATCATTTTGCAATTAACGGCGTTACGAATTTCGATCTCGTTCCGCGGGCGGTCGCCGACAGCGAGTCGGTGCTGTATCTGTTTGTGCCGCGGGACGAAATGCTGTTGGGGACGTTAGTCCCCGATAAACCCGAAGGGACCCGCGTCGAAGTTCGAACAGAACCGGCGGATCGCTACGTCGCGGCGTTTGACGAGGCCAAACCGACGTTGGTCAAGATCGACGTGGAAGGATTCGAGGTGCAGGTCTTGCACGGGATTCAATCGTTGCTCGCGCGGCCCAACGTCATGGTCGTGACCGAAATCGCCGACGCGAAACTGCGCCGCGCTGGCCATTCGCGGGAAGAACTGCACCGGCTGCTGGCAAGTTTCGGATTCGTTGCTCACGCGATTGACGTGCGAGCGAGCCGGTGGCGCAAGAATCTCGAACTGCGTCCGATGCCGAGTCCGCTCGACAGCCAGGAATATGACGCATTCTTTGCCAAGCCAGGCTCCTGGGTCTTTCGCGAGCGCGTCGAGCCAGTGCTCGTTCGCGACCCCGCTTTATCGAGCCCCGGGTAGTCACTCGGAGTGTCATTTCACCGTCGAGGGAATTTGTAGCGAACAGGATAAATGGCACGAGTGTTGCCTCTCCTTGCGCGTGAAGGGGGTGAACACCGTGCCATCTATGTCTCCACTCGAGCCCTTTGCCTGGTTGAAGGCGATTTATGACCGGGCCAGAGTCCTGCGGCTTTCGAGAGAACAGCTCGAAGCCGAGCAAAGGACGAAATTCCGCAAGCTGGTGGCCCTGGCTTACGAGCGGTCGCCCTTCTATCGCTCGCTGATCGACGAACGATCGATTGATCTGGCCCATTGCCGACCGACTGATTTCCCGGTGCTCACCAAGCGGATTGTGGCCGAGAATTTCGACCAGATGTTGACCGATCGGCGGCTCTCGCGGGCGCGGATCGAAGACTTCCTGAGCCGATCCCATGATCCCGGGGAGCTGCTCGACGGGCGGTTTCACGTCCTCCACAGCTCGGGCACATCAGGGACAGTCGGGCACATGGTGTACTCGCACGAGGCTTGGATCAAGGGAGCCAGCCAGATGCTGCGAGTCCTTCCTTTACGTTTGCGAACCCGGGTTGCCTTCGTCGCCGCTGCCGACGGGCACTTCGCGGGAGCGAGCTTGCTGGTGACCGGCAACTACGGCACGAATCGTCTGTTTTTCGATGTGCGGACATACGACGTCAGCCATCCGATGGATCAAATCGTCGCGGCGCTCAACGTCTTTCAGCCGCACGCACTGACCGGTTATGCCGGCATTCTCGAGCGCCTGTGTGACTTTCAGGAGGCGGGATCGCTGCGAATTCGACCTCGCGTGATTGTGAGCGGCGCGGAGCCGTTGCGGCCGCGATGTCGAGCGCTCCTGCAAAAGACCTTTCAGGCTCCCGTCGTGAATGCTTACGCGTCGAGCGAGCACCTGTTTATGGCCCTCTCTCTTCCTGGCTCGGACGGCATGTACCTGCTCGAAGACGATTTAATTTTCGAGTTGCGCGACGACTGCACGTACGTGACCAACCTCATGAACGACACCTTGCCATTGATTCGCTATCGAATGGACGACGTGCTTGTCGCCGACAGCGATCCGACAGGGCGTTATCCGCTGACGAAAATTCGCGATCTGGTGGGCCGATCGGAAGACAGCCTGGTATTTCGGAATCGCGACGGGGCGGAGGACTTCATCCATCCGAGTCTCATCGGCGAACTGTTAGTGCCCGGCCTTAAGTCGTGGCAAATTCAAGTCGTCGACGAGTCCAGGTTCGTCTTTCGGGCGCGGTTCGAGTCATGCCGGAGCCGTGAACAGAAGCAGGCGATTAGCGGCCAGATTCGCGATCGGCTCGTGGCACTGCTCGCCGAGAAACGCATGGACAACGTCGACTTCGAAATCAAAGAAGTGGACCGCATGCAGCTCGACCCTGCTAGCGGGAAGACACGCATGATTCTACGGCCGATACAGAAAGAGCGCGTCTCGAATCCTCGGAAATCCAGGCGCGAGCGCGGAGTTGCTTCGGGCAATGCGGCTTCATGTCGAAGGGACGCCGCGAAAGTCAGCCCGGAGCAGCGCGCGACGGTCCGTCCCCGTATCCTTGCGGATGGTCGCGAAACCAAGTCCAAGCCGTCGCGATGATGTCGTCCAATCGCATAAACCGCGGCGACCAACCCAGCTCGCTCCGCAATCGGTCGGCGTTGGCCCACAATTCGGGCGGATCGCCGGCGCGCCGAGCGGCGAACTCAACCGGGATCTCCCGCCCGGTCACCCGACCAGCCGAGTCGATCACTTCTCGCACCGAATAGCCACGACCGATGCCCACGTTGTAAAACCGCGGGCTGCCCGGAACCATGCGGTCGAGTGCCAGTAAGTGGGCGCGGCACAAATCGTCGACGTGCACGTAATCTCGGATACAAGT
>DASRXU010000172.1:0-9312 GCA_035687365.1 Planctomycetaceae bacterium
GACGAGCTCGTTCAACACGTGCCAGAGTTCTTGGGACGCCAATCCGGCACTGCCGCCGATCAGCCTCGATCTGACCGGCCAGGGCAATGCGAGCAACGGCAAGCCGAATCCGGCCCCGCTCGCAACGATTGGAAGTCTCTCGAACTTCCGGAGCGATCACCCGAACGGCGGCCTGTTCCTGCTGGCCGACGGTTCGGTGCAGTTCCTGAACGAGAACATCGACATGACCGTTTACACCGGCCTTTCCACCATTCAGGGTGGTGAGACGGTCAACGGCGCTGTCGGCGAGCCGTAAGCCGTTTAACGGACTTGTGGCTTGATTTCGCGTAAGATTGGCAGGCTGTCAACAACTCGTTGGCAGCCTGCCTTTTTTGTTCTGCCACCAGTCCCCGACGAAGGTCGGTTCATTTGGCCTTCACGCGGTCGTTTCGGGCCGATTGATCTTTGGCCGTCGAACCTTCTTGAGGGTGCGACAGCCGGGCCGCAACGTCTTCCGCCAGGCTGCGACTGAATTTGTCGACACCGGCGGCGTTGAGATGCTGATAGTCCCAGCACAAACCCTCGTCATACAGCAGGACTTCGGGTCGAATCACCGAGAGCCGGGCATATTCTCGTTCGAGACCCCTCAACCAGCCGCGGATGGGGTCGTAATCGGTCTTGCTCGTCTCCACGAGGGGGACTAGCCGAACGATGAGCAAGACCCCGTTGGCTTCCGTCAGTTGGGCGAGGTCTGGCAATCCCGCCTCCCATTGTCTGGAGGCCGTCACCTTGGTTTTATTCGGAGCATCCGTGCCGGCGTCCCAATGTTTCCCCGCCAGGGCCCAGTAACCTTTGGTTTGGCGCATCTTCTGCTCGAGGGTGAGATACGTGTCCTTTCCGCCGCCGTATAGAAATTGCACACGCGGATCGAATCGCTGCCCGGCGAAAGAGTGGGCCCGATACAGCCGAGCGATTTGCATCCCGCGCTGCGCCAAGAACATCACCGACTCGAGATCCTCAGGCATGTGGATCGTGTTGCCGTCATCAAAGCTGTAACTCCAACGAAAACGATCAGGCCAACCGCCCCGCAGCTCCGACACGTTGGCATCCAAATCGTCCGGCGTCACAGCGAGGACGACGGCGCGCGGTTTCGGATGATGTTGCAGGTAAAGCTGCAGAATGAGCCGGTAGCCGCCCACGCCGAGCGCGCCCATGCTGCCGAGATTGTACGCGCTCAACCCAGACACGCGTTGGAAGACGAGCGGGTCGATGCTACAGCGGCACGTGCTGTCTCCCAGAAATACGACGTCGTTGTACTCAGTCGATTTGAGAGCATACTCCGCCGGATAAATCAGCATCGCCTCGTCCCGGGTCGGTGCCCGGAACGGATCCAGGAATGGCGGATCGATGCGGTAGTTCTCGCCCACCAGCGAAGAAAGGCCGGCCAATACGGCTAGTGTCAGCGAGGCCACGGCCAAGATCGCTGCGCTCGCCGTCAATCGGGGCGACCTCAGCGGGTAAGCATTCGATTGCAATGTCATGGACCGAAGTTGAAATGATGACGGCTGCTTGTCGGGAAAGGGCTGTCGTGCGAACCCCAAGGTTGCGTTCGCCCCGAAGCAGAACTGAACAGGCCGGGGATCTCGTGTCTGGTTTCTGGGTCGAGTTTGATCGCGCAAAACGTCTTGCCATCGTAGATGATGGGTTTCCGGAAGTCCCCCGTTAACCGCCTGGTGGACCTGCTCCAGCGCGGGAACTGCGTTGCTCCGGTCAAGAATACGCCGCTCTCGCGTCGGAAGTGTCTGCCGTGCTGGAACCGTCGGGGCGCTCCGCGGGAAAATGATCGAAGCGAGAGATCGATGGTTGCCCAGTCCTCCCTCAGCCCTCGGGTCAGTGAGCCGATAGAACCAGAACGTGAAGTGAGATCAGACCATCGTTGGCAGCGGATCGTTCCGACGCTGGGTCTGCTGGTGTTTCTCTCGGCCGCGCTGGGCCTATTTTCCGCGGTCGCATATTCCATCGGCCGGTGCACCGATTCGGACCTGCGATTCCTCGAGCCGCGGCGTGCGCCAACGCTGGACGAAGCCTGCATTGCCTACCCGATCGAATACTGTCTTCGCTCGAACGAGAACAACCAGGTCATTTTCTTGGGCGACAGTACTTGCCGCTGTGGGATCGATCCTGCCGAGTTCGAGCGCCTTTCTGGGCTTCGCGCGTACAACCTGGGGAGTCAAGGCAAGGCGGGGCCTCTGTCGTTCGCTCTTACGGTCAAGGCCTACCTCGCGAGTCATCCTTCGCCGCAGTTCGTGGTTCTGAGCATTTCGCCGCTGGTGTGCGAGATGGCCGGCAATCGGCGCGATGCCGCGATGCAGGATCGCCTTTTGGCGAACTACGGTGCGGAAGTCTCCGGAATCCTGCCGTGGAGTGAAAGCCTGCTTTACCTGATCAAACGGGGATCATTGGATGCCTGGGCCAACCGATCGACAGCGATTGCCGGCCACAACAACGATGTCCGAGACGTTCCGCTGGTCGGTTTGGAAGCGCACACCTACCGCTCGCTGAAGCGGGTCACCCGTGAATCGCGCGGTTTTGGTCGTCTTCCCGGGTTCCATCATGCGGGGGGCCCCGTGCTCGCGCGGATACCCCCGCAAGTGACCGTTCGTGACGATTGGCGTCGCGGCGTGAGTCTGCTCGCAGAAACGTGCCAGGCCCTGCGGGTGCCCTTACTCCTTCGTTTCTCACCGATGCCGATCGAATGTTCGAAAATGAGGGACTTTTCGACCGTGGAAGATTGGGCGCGAGAGCTTGGCAGCTCGTGCCCGGAATTGACCGTCGGGCATCCGGCTTTGCTCTGGTACGATTGGAACCTGTGCTGGGATGCCTATCATCTCAACGCACAAGGCGTCTCGAAATACACGGCCGTGCTAGCAGTCGAAGTGCGCACAGCACTCGCGCGCGTGGGTCGCGCGAAGCGACTGTAACTTCACAAAACGGGCAGATTGACCCGAGGATTGGCCCGCCTTAGGATCGATCTGAGAGGCAATCCAGGCCCGAAAAGCGTGCCAGTCCTGACATCTGACTTTTCGGCCGCCGGCTTGCTCATCGCTTGCGCGGGAGCAGTCTCCCTTTGAAAAATGTTTGAGCGTAGAAAGTTCCTTCAGTCGCAAACGCGGGAGCGTTCCCGTTGACCGGGCCTCAGCACGATCAGGAATCGCTCCACTCCTACCTGCAGCTCGATGCGCCGGCGCGCCGACCGAAGTTCAGCGAATTCACCGGCGCTCTCAAGAGCATCTCCGCACATGAGGGTCCGGCGGCCGCTCGCCTGTGGGCCGCCCGGGCGGTGAGCCCGCTTTTGGATTACTCGTCCTTGATGAAGCTGCGTCGCTTCTTGCCCACCGAATCTGGCAACGAACAGCCGGGTCGGGTCCTGCGGCTGGCGATCCTGGGCGGACCGACGACGATTCAGCTGCGGCAACTGATCGAGCTGTTTCTCGCGAGTGAAGGGATCGTCGCTGAGATCTATGAGGCCGAATACGGACTCTTTCGACAGGAAATCCTGACGCCTGGGTCAGGGCTGGATGCCTTCGGGCCGGAGATCGTGTTTCTGGCGACCGGGGCACGAGACGTCACTCGCTTGCCGCCGCTCGAGGCCGATGAGCCCGCGGTCGCGCAATTTGCCGAGACCGAGCTGGCCGATTGGCTGCAGCTTTGGGAGACGGCGAAGAGTCGTTGGAATGCGACGCTGATTCAAAACAATTTCGATCCACCGTTCGATCGAATCTTTGGCCATTACACGCTACGCCATCCGGCCGCCCGCGAAAGCTATCTCGCACGGCTCAACCGGATGCTGGCCGATGGCGCCCCCGGCTTCGTGGTGCTGCACGACTTGCATGCCTTGGCCGCGGAGGCGGGGGCGGCGAGCTGGTTTGACCCGCGGTTCTATCACGAATTCAAGATGCCGTGCGGCGCCGAGTGCCTGCCCGCTTACGCCCACAGCGTCGTCTCTTTACTGCGATCGATGCTGGGGCGCAGCAAGAAGGTTCTCGCGCTCGACTTGGACAATACACTGTGGGGCGGGGTCGTCGGCGACGTCGGGCCTGGCGGGATCAAGTTCGGCCAGGGTTCGGGAGAGGGCGAAGCGTTCCTCGCCTTTCAGCGGTATGCGAAAGACCTCTCGCAGCGGGGGATCGTGTTGGCCGTCTGCTCCAAGAACGACTCCGAGAAAGCTCGTGAGCCGTTTGAGAAGCGAGCCGACATGGTGTTGCGAATGTCTGATATTTCGGCGTTCGTCGCCAATTGGAACAATAAAGCCGACAACCTGCGATCGATCGCCCAGCAGTTGGAACTCGGTCTCGATTCGATCGTGTTTGTCGACGATAACCCCGCCGAGCGGGCGCTGGTGCGCCGGTTTGCCCCGCAAGTTGCGGTCCCCGATCTGCCGGAAGATCCGTCCGGTTACATCGCGGCGCTGGCGCGTCACCGCTATTTCGAGACGACGACGTTCACGCGGGAGGACTCGGCCCGCGCTCGCTACTATTTCGAGAACTCACGTCGCAAAGAAATGGCCGCAGGCGCGCCTGATTTGGAATCCTTTCTGGCGTCCCTGCGGATGAAGATGAAGGTCGAGCCGATCAACGATTTGAACATCGAACGCTCGACTCAGCTCATCAACAAGTCGAACCAGTTTAATCTCACGACGCGTCGGTATACGCTGGCCGAAATGCGCGGTTTGGTGTCGAGCCCGGAGTGGTACACGCGGACTTTCAGTCTTCGGGATGAGTTGGGGGACAACGGGCTGATCAGCGTGATTCTGCTTCGCAAGCAGGGGGACGCTTTGGCGATCGATACTTGGCTCATGAGCTGCCGCGTGCTGCAAAGGGGCGTCGAGCAGTTTGCGCGAAACGAACTGGTCGACCTGTGCCGTGCCGAGGGCTGTGATCGGCTGTTGGGGACCTATATCCCGACGGCCAAGAATTCGCTGGTCGTCGACCACTACGCGAAGCTCGGCTTTTCGACCGCCGGGTCGGACGGCGCCGAAACGTTTTGGGAATTGCGGGTCGAGGGGGCAGCCTCTCCCTTGAAGCACTTTATCGAGAGGGAGGAATCCATTGCGTGACGTCCGTGCTGAGCTGCAGGAGATCTTCCGCCAAGTCTTCGACGATCCCACCATCGTCCTGAAGGATGAGATGACGGCCGCCGACGTCGACGGTTGGGACTCGGTGACGCATATCGACCTCTTGATCGCCATCGAACGTACGATGGGGATCAAATTCGCGACGGCGGAAATGTCGCGATTGAAGGAGCCGGACCAGAATATCGGCTCATTTATCCGCCTGATCGAAAGCAAGCTCCAAGCCGGTTGAGAATCGTCGATGGCCGTCTGCTCTCTCGCTTTCCTCTTCTTTTGCGGGGCCGTGGTGATCGTGTATCACCTTGCGCCTGGCAAGCTGCCGCGCCAGTTGATCCTGGCCAGTGCCAGTGCCATCTTCCTCTATCCGCTGGTTCCCAACCTGCGGAGTTGGATCTGGTTTGCCGTCATGCTAGTGGCAAGCTACCTGGCTCTGTTTTTGGTTCGAGCCCGGCCGCGCGGCGCCAATGTGGTCCTGGGGATTGGGGTCGGCCTCGCGATCTACATGTATTTGAAGCGGTACGATTTGGTCGCCGACTTCATTCCATTTCCCCATGAGTGGGACGTTCGGCTGCACCCCGTCGAGGTGGTCGGCTTATCCTACATGATCTTCAAATTTATCCACGTGCTGGTCGACCAGTGGCAGGGTCAGCTGGCTCGGATCGGTCTGTGGCAATATTTGAACTACCAGTTGTCGTTTTTCACGATTGTGGCCGGTCCCATCCAACGCTACAACGACTTCGCGCGCTACTGGGACGAAATGGATCTCCGGCCGAGCGAGACGCGCGAAAGCCTGCTGTTGTGGATCCGAATTCTGACGGGAATGATCAAGGTTGGCCTGCTGGGGGCCTTCGTGCAGTCGTCCATGTCATCCAGCTTCGCAAACCTCACGCCCGGGCAGGCGTGGCTCGCCTTTTATGCGTACCCCGTGTATCTCTACTTCAACTTTTCAGGATACACCGACATCGTGATCGGCGCGGCGGGGCTGCTCGGCTTTCGCTTGCCCGAAAACTTCAACCGGCCCTGGCTTTCCCGGAACGTTTTGGATTTTTGGGACCGCTGGCACATCACGTTGACCCATTGGATTCGCGATTACGTCTTCATGGCCAGTTACAAGTCGGCGGCCATGAACTTTCCGACCGCCGCCCGCTACTGGAGCTACGCGCTGCTATTCGTCGCGCTCTTTCTCGCCGGTGTGTGGCACGGGACGACCGATGGCTTCGTGATCTTTGGCGTTCTGAACGGCGTCGGAGCCGCGGCGACGCGTGCGTACGGCGATGTGCTGCGGGCCACGCTGGGACGATCGAGACTACACGCGTACATGAAAAGTCGGACCGTCCGGCTGATCGCTATCGTGGTCACTCTGCACTACGTCTGTTTGTGTCAGCTGTTTTTCTCGAGCAACGTCGATCGCGCGCTATTAGTTCTACGCACCATCGGCAGCGGGCTCGTGAGCCTTCCCAGCACGTTCTCGGTCTATTCCTGGCGCGGGCCGGTGGTCGTCACCTTCGTCGTGGCGGCGCTCTTGATCGCCTTGTGGAGGTCCGACGCCGCCGGTTCCTTCATCGAGCGGCTCGCGTTGCGAATCGGCGCACGAAACGGGCGGCTTTCGACCATTCTTTGCGTTCTGTGCGTGTTCGTGGCCGGCATGTTTTTTGTCGATTGGGCGTTTACCCAAGAGCCGCCGCCCGTTTTGTACATGCAGTTTTGAGCGCGGGACAAGCCGACCTCAAGAGGCCGCTGAGCGAAGTCTGCGCGCGGCGCGCACTTGCCAGATCGTCCAGAGCAACAGCAGGCAGCAGCCGACGCCGGCGGCGTAAAATCCGATGCGGACGCTGCGAGGCTCATACGTGCAAACGATGCGATGCTTTCCAGCCCGCACTTGGATTCCGCGAAGCGCCAAGTCGACGCGATAGATAGGGCAAGCGGAGCCGTCCAGCTCCGCGCGCCAGCCTGCGTCCCAAAGATCCGAGACGACCACCAGGCCGGGGGTCTGCATGTCGACGTCGAGTTCCGAGCGCGTGGGTGTGACGTAGTGCACGCTTGCCGTTCCCTGCATTGCGTCGGGCAGTTGCAAGTCGTCGCTTAAAACGACCGTTTGTCGAGGGTCAAACGCCACCGGCGTCATCAGGGCCACCGCTTCGGCGTCGTCTTTAACAGAGTGTGCCGATCGGGGAACGAAGGCCCGGGGCAACGCGCCTCGGTTTTCCGTGATCCAATAGTCGTCCTCGTGCAGGATGACCGGCAGCCCCTCCGGCGGGCGACTTCGAAAGATGAGATACCGGACGTTGAGGAGATCGGCCACCGGGTGCAGTTTCAGCCCGTCTGCCGACTGCCAAGCCGTCGGCACGGAGCTTTGTGTTCTGGCGTAAAAGAGAAACGGGCTCACGCTGTGATCCACGGCCAGGTCGAGCAGCTTGACATAGTCACGGGGATCGACGCCGTCGTAGCCACGCACGTCCTCGAGACCGACCATTTGGTTGAGATTCGGCTGGAAGCACCCGGCGCCCCAGATTCGGCCGGCCGGCTCCGCCACTAGCTTGTCCAAGATCGGGACGGGCGGGAAGTAGAGCGCAATATCGGCTTGTCGCCGTTCAGTCCACGCGAACCAAAACAGTTCGAGCGGGAGCAAGCAGATCAGGCCGATGCGCAACCACTTGATGCGCGGGCCGGCGCGAAACGTGGTCGCCCAGCCCGCCAATCCAGCCAAAGAAATCGCGATTCCCAACACGAAGCAAATCGTGAATCCTTGATCCTCCATCTCCTGCGTTATCCCGAAGAACCGATAAAGGCACCATCCGCCAAAGCCGGCCGTGGCGACTATCGGAATCGCCCACCAGCGACGGAACTTCGGCACGCTTGCAAGCAACGAGTCGAAGCCAATGGCGGCGAGGATCAAGATTGCATCCGCCGTGGCGAAGACCCAGCGATTGAAAGACAAAGAGGCGAGCGGGCGCAGCGGCCCGGATCGCAAGACATGCACGATGCCCGGCACATTCAGCGCCCAACCCACTGACACGACGACCAACAGCGTGAGAAAGACGGCCTGCGAGCGAAGTCGTCGATGACGCCATGCCAGCGGGGCCAACCAAAGTGCCGCCAACAAACCGGCGTACGCACCGGATGCCCCCTCGGTCAGGTTAGAGTGCGGCGCGATCCGAACCGAGTTGACGTGCGTCTCGCCGCCGTTGACTTCGGGCCAGAGAATCGCGGGGAGCCCCTCCAACCCCTCGGGGGGGCGCTCGTCGTAGCCCTCGGCGCGGGCGTCCATGCGGACTCCCGTACGACCGTATTCCAAGAGCGGGAGGAGGTACGGTGCGCCGATCAGGAAGCCGATCAACCAGCCGACTCCGACGACTGCTGTCGCTGACAGCGCGAGTCGCCACTGCCTGCAGACGAGGAGCTCCGTCCCGAGCATCCAGACGAAATAGAGTCCAGTCGTCAACAGGACGAGGCCCCCCATGCCCGGGTGTCCGGCCAACAGCAGCAATGCCGTCACGAGGGCGACTGCCAGCCCGCTCGAAGCCGACGGATTTTTCACGACGCCGTGCACGGCCCACAGCGACCACGGCAACCACAGCACGGGGCCAAGCGGCAACGACCCGTGCCAGACGGTGATGAATCCGGTGAAGGGAGCACACCAACTGCCCAGGGCCGAAGACCAATACGACAACTTGAAACAGCGTGAGAGCAACATCCACATGCCCAAGCCGACGGTGACTGCCTGCAGCAGGGCCATCCACCCGAGCGTGACCGGATAAGGTGCGACGTAGTACAACAACTCGAACGGCGAGTATTTGGGCCAGTACGCGAACGGTGCCCCCGCGAAATTGGCCGGTTGCCACAAAGGCAACCGTCCGGCGCGCAGCTCGTTTGCCGAAAACTCGCGAGCCCCCGGATAGAGCAACACCAGGTCGAACACTTCGCGGCCGTGGTGCTGGACCTCGGCATATTCCGGCCGATCGGGGAGATAAGCCCCCGGAAATGCGAGCAGGTCAACCGGCAGATCGACCGTGCGGCCGATAAGAGCAGGGCCGAGCAGCACGATTTGCGGAAGTAACCAACCGGCCCACAAAATCAGCCACCGCAGCCGGCCCTTGGGCGATGTTTCCAACGCTCCGCGCGACAGTTCCAGGGGCGCCGGCTGCTTGGTAGTGGCGGTTTGAGAGTCGGCGCGAGCCGCTTTTCGAGAGCGTTTGGACAAG
>DASRXU010000173.1:0-14280 GCA_035687365.1 Planctomycetaceae bacterium
TCGTCCACTCGCCCGAAGTCCGGTGCCACACGTGGCCGGCGAACCGGCGAATCGGTCCCCAAAATCCCGAGAAGGAATCGTCCAGAGCAGGACCGTCGCCTGTTCTCCGCGGGCGACCACAGGCCCAGACAATTCCCAACACAGCCAGAAACGAGAGTTGGGTCCCCGTGTTAAAGAGGTCGGTGGGATTCCACAGCAGGATCACCACGGCCGATAAGGCCAGGCAGTTGGCGAGTGGGGGGCGCCGCCAGAAGAATCGCGCCGCCGAGTAGAGGCAAACCATCACGGTTGCCCGAATGACCGGAGGATTGCCATCGGTCAGGATCGTATAACCCAACACGCCGACGATCGTTAGCACACTCGTTCCGGGCACGGAAAGGCCTGCAAGTCGACCAATTCCCCACAGCAGTATTGCGAGGATGGCGACATGCATTCCGGAAATCGCCAGCACGTGCAGCAACCCGCTCTGGATGAATGCATCGCGAATTTCCTCGTCCATTTGCATGCGGCCGCCGAACAGCAGAGCCGCAGCCACGGGGCCCGTTCGAGGCGATAAGTCCCGCGCGAAGAGCGCCTCTCCTTCCGCCCGCAACCCGGCTGCGCAGCGCCAAATTGAGAGCCATGAGCCAGCGTGAACGAGGCGGACCGCGTCGGGATGATCGGCCCTGAGCATGCAGCGGATGCCCTGTCGCCGGTAGTAGGCAGCCGGGTCGAAGCCTCCCGGATTCTTGGCCGGCGAGGGGAGGCTCAGCCAGCCGCAGACTTCAACCTCATCGCCCACGTCGCAATGCACCAAGTGGCCGCTGATGTGAACCAGGGCTCGGCCGCTCACAACGCAATCGTCGCCGGCCCCGGACAAGCGTTCGGCGCGCAGCGTCGCGGTCGAAGCGTCGGGTCGTGGCCACCCCGAACGCGCATTGCTAGCCTCATGCGAAATGACATCGGGCCGATCGAGCAAAGTCCCGGTCACCCGCACCAACCGCGGCTCGTCGGATGCAAAAAGCGAGAGATCATTGTCGGCCACCGCGGACCAGGCCAAATGATGCCGCGCTCCACCCAGGCAGACGCAGCACAGGAGGAGAGCGGCCGCCGCCTCTCTCTCGAATCGACCCCGCACGAGTAAGACCCGCCCCAAGGCGAGCCCCGCGGCCCCAAGCATCCAGACTTGGAGACCAGCCGGCCAGAAATGGTCACAGGCGATGCCCCCAGCCAGCGCCAGAGCCATGACCACTGCCGGATGCCGAATGGGGAATCCGTCTCTCACGACACGACAGCCAAAGGGAGATTTGGGGAGGTAGCTCGAAGCAATGAGCGACCGTGCGACTGAGCGGCGTCAGAACAGTCTACCGCGTTCCGCTCCTCGTAGAGAGCAGCCGAGCGAAGGCTAAGTCCGCGACAAGACGTGTCAATCCTTCCCCGGTGTTTGCCCGTGCCGGGGGCGGTCGAGTATTGTAGAGAACAAGGGGCGTTCGACCTCTTTCGCGCTGATTCCTTGGTGCACTGATTCGATACGAGCGTCTGTATGAGCCAGATTCCCGCTGTTGGTTTTCGAGATGCGATTGCCGCCCGGGAACAATTGGGGGCCGCGTTTTCTCGCTACGATGACGCGGGCGGGCGGGAGCTGGTCTTTTCCGGCTCTAAGATCGACGACCGGACCCTCGAACTGGTCCGTCATATTCCGGGCATTAAGCGAATCGACCTGCGCGGAACGTCGATCACGGATGCCGGGCTCGAGCACCTCAAGGAGATGACAGACCTCGAGCAGATTTGGCTGTCCGGCACCCGGATTTCAGGAGCCGGTCTGGCCCGCTTCCAGAAATTGGTCAATCTGAAGTCGTTGCTGGTGGGAGAGACTCGGGTTGATAACGGCGGATTGGCCCACGTTCGCGGGCTGCGCAGTCTGATTTCGCTCGGCCTGGCCGGAACGCGCATTACCGATGCAGGACTGGTGCATCTCAAAGAGCTCAAGAAGCTGCAAGTCCTCGATCTGCGGAATACGCGCACGACGGACGTCGGCTTGAATCACTTGACGGGGCTCACAAATCTTTCAGAGCTGTTTCTGGCCCGCACCAAGGTGACCGACCAGGGGATGGAGGGGGTCGCGCGGCTGACGCGGCTTACGAATCTTTCACTGGCCAAAACCGCCGTAACCGATGATGGGCTGCTGACACTCGAGACGCTGGTCAACCTCAAACAGCTGGGCTTGGCGAATACGGCCATCACCGACGTCGGAATGGAATCGATCGGCAAGCTGACCGCGATGGAAAAACTGACGCTCGTGAGCGTCAAGATCACCGACGAGGGACTCGCACCGTTGGCCGCGTTGGGGAATCTCGAGGTGCTCTTCTTGAGCGGCACGCGGGTGGGTAGCGCGGGAATGCAGTATTTGTCGGGACTCACGAAGCTCGACAATCTCGGGCTCGCGTTTACGGGCGTAGGCGATTCGGGGCTTGGCCACTTGAAATCGCTGACTCGCTTGAAACGGCTCTCGCTGGAAAGTACCCGAGTCTCCGACGCGGGGCTCGCCGCGTTGGACGGACTCAAGCACCTGCAGGTCCTCTTCCTCAGTGGAACGAACGTGGGAGATGAGGGCATGGTCCACGTGGGCCGGCTGGCGAACCTCAAGAGCCTGGGCCTCGCCTTCACCCGGATTACCGACGCAGGCTGTGAACAGCTTGCGCGACTTTCGCGGCTCGAAAGTCTTTCGGTTGCCTCCACGCCCGTCACGAATGCCGGCCTGGGACATTTGATCGGGTTATCGCGACTGCGCGCGTTGTCGGTTGTCGGAACGAAAATCACCGAAGGTGGGCTCAGCAAAGTCAAACGAGCCATACCGCGTTGCGTCATCAAGACTGACTCGGGGACCGCGGACGTGGTTGACTCCGAGTTGAAGGCACGGGCCGAGCTCGAGCGTATCGGAGCACGCATCCGTCTCGACGAGAAAGGAGACGTGCTCGCCGTCAGCTTCAACAAGGGAACGATTTTCACCGACAAGGAACTGCACCATCTCAAATGGATGATCGACTTGCGGCAGCTCAGCCTCAACGGAGCGAACATTTCCGACGAGGGGTTGGTGCATCTGGCCGGCCTTAACAAGCTCGAAGTGCTGGACCTGTGCAATACGAAGATCAGTGACTCCTGGCGGGAGGCCATGCCGGAGTTGCCCCGTTTGGCCTGGCTCGACGTGCGCGGCACGAAAATCACTGACAACGGAGCGAGACGCTTAACAGACCTGGCGAGCTTAAAGAACCTGTTTCTCAGTGGTCCAAAGATCACGAACAGTGCATTGGAGCATCTAGGCAAGATTCCGTCGCTGGAACATCTGAGCCTGACGTTGTGCCGGGGTGTCTCGAATTCCGGGCTGCTGTACCTGCGGGGTTTGTACCGGCTCAAACGGCTCGACCTGCGCGGGACCAGCGTGCTGGAAGATGGGGCCAACCAACTCCAGCGGTTTCTTCCCAATTGCACGATGCTGCGCGATTGACCGCGTAGACGAGGAGCGCGACCGCGGGCTTAACGTCGGTCGCCACTCGATTCCGCCGCTGCTATGCTTGCCCGTGCCAAGCCGGCCGAGAGTCGTTGCCGTGAGGCTACCGCTCAGCCGTGGCGAGGGCCGTGCCCTCTCACTGTCTTTCACGCACTCTTCGATTGAGTTTCCATGACGTCAGTGCAGTCATTCGATGAATCGTTGGAGTCTGTCCCGGCGCCAACGGCCACCGTCGTGCCGGATGGTTCCCGTGGACTGATCTGGGTTTATTCGCTCACCATTTTCTTGAGCGCCTTCCTGCTGTTTCAGGTCCAACCGCTGATCGCGAAATTTATTCTTCCCTGGTTTGGCGGCATGCCCAGCGTGTGGACCACCTGCATGTTGTTCTTCCAGATGCTGCTCTTTGCGGGCTACGCCTATGCCCATTTAACGACGAGCCGACTACGGCCCCGAGCGCAGGCCGTTCTGCACATCGCTTTGTTAGCCGCGGCTTGCGCCGCCCTACCGATCATCCCGGGGGAGACCCTAAAACCGACCGGCGGTGAGGAGCCGATCTCGCGGATCGCGTGGGTGCTGGCGGCCACCGTCGGAGCTCCTTTCTTTATCCTGTCGGCAACCGGCCCTCTGCTGCAGGGCTGGTTCAGCCGCACGCATCAAAGCCCCTCGCCCTATCGGCTCTACGCTCTCTCCAACATCGGCTCGCTGCTCGCGCTGGTCACGTTTCCCGCATTGTTTGAGTGGCTGTTGCCCGTGCGGCAGTTGGCCTGGATGTGGTCGATAAGCTTCATCGCATTCAGCATCCTGTGTGGGATCTGCGCGTGGGCGTCTGGGGCCCGGGGACAGACGCCCTCTTCTGGGCTTTCTACCGCTGCGGTGCCAGTGGAGACGGCCGCGCCGGGATGGGGAATTTGGCTCTTATGGTTCCTGCTGGCGATGATTCCCTCCGTGCTACTTCTCGCGACGACGAACCAGGTTTGTTTGGATGTTGCCAGCGTTCCCTTTCTCTGGGTGTTGCCGCTGACTCTGTACTTGCTGTCGTTCATTCTGTGCTTTGACAGCGACCGCTGGTACTCCCGCCAGTACTTCATTCCCGCGGCGTTCGTGGCGATGGCGTGTATCTGCGTCGTGCTGTTCCAAGGGGCCGGGGCGCATTTCGGCCTGCAATTGGGCGTTTATTTCACGGCCCTCTTTTTCTGCGCGATGGTCTGCCACGGAGAATTGGTGCGCCGCAAGCCACACGTGCGGTACCTCACTTCGTTTTACCTGGTGATTTCTGCGGGCGGCGCGGCCGGCGGCATTTTTGTCGGAATCGTCGCTCCGTTTTGCTTCACGGGGTATTACGAACTGCACCTCGGGCTGTTCGGATGCGCTCTCCTAGTTCTGATCGTGCTTGGCCTCGACCGCCGGCAACTCCCCTTTCCCGGCCCGTGGAAGGTCGTGTGGGTGATGCTGGTGCTCGTCGTGGGCTCGCTGGGGGTCGCGCTCGTCATGCATGCCCGCCAGCACCGTGAAAATCTCATCGACATCTCCCGTAATTTCTACGGAGTGCTGCGAGTTATCACGGCCGACACGAGCTATGAGGGCAACGACGGGAATGTCAACGACGAACCGGTGCGAGAGCTGTTGAATGGCCGCATTCAGCACGGCTTTCAATTTGTGAGCCCTGATTTGCAGAAAATTCCCACGTCGTACTACGGCTTCAAGTCGGGCGTGGGGCGTGCCTTGTCCGTGTCGACCGATGGACCGCGGCACGTGGGTCTGGTTGGACTCGGCACCGGCACGTTGGCTACCTACGCCCGTCCGAAAGATCACTTCCAGTTCTACGAAATCAATTCCAAAGTCGAGGATCTGGCAAGAACGTATTTCACGTTTCTTTCCGACAGCAATGGAAAAGTCGAGGTCATTCGCGGCGACGCGCGGCTCAACCTGAGCCGCGAGCCTCCCCAGGGCTTCGACGTGCTCGTGCTCGATGCGTTCTCCGGCGACGCGATTCCCGTCCATCTGCTAACGCGAGAAGCGTTCGCGATTTACCTGCGGCACATGGCCCCCGACGGCATTATCGCAGTGCACATCTCGAACAAACACTTCGCGCTCGAACCGGTCGTGCTGGCCCTGGCCGACGTTTACCATTTGGCTTCCGTGACTATCGAATCGGGTGGCACGTTGACGGGCGAAGGGGCCAGTACCTGGGTCTTGTTGTCTCAAACCGATCGCGCGCTCCGCCCCAAAATCATTTGGAATGGACGCAGTGATAAACAAAGCAGTGCGCGCGTTCTTTGGACCGACGACCACGCTTCCCTGTTCGAAGTCTGGCTGGCTGCGCTCGACGGATGGTTCGATCACGGGCGGCGGCGGGCCAAGCTCCACCCAGGCGGCATCGAGATGCCAGACCGGCCGGAGGAAGAGACGTCCGATAAAGAGCCCGACAACAAGTAGAGCGGGCAAATTTCCACCGACAAAAACACGCGACAAAAAGCAAAGAGACGGGACGCTGCTAAGAGCGCCCCGTCTCGGGTTGACGACAAACTGTCATCAGGTCGAGCACGGCGGTCATCCCGCCGCGCGGACCCGACAAGCTACTTCGAGAAATTCAGGCCGGGGTCGTTGGGATCGGTATTCCGCAAGCGGAACCGAAAACCCTTGTCCCCACTCATAGTCACGGTGCCGTCCATCTTTTGACCGTCTTCGTCCCGCGTCAGGACGAGGCTGTCGCCCTGTTGCGTGTACGTGCCGGTAAAGCTCTTCGGCTGTCCGCCTTCGGTGAACTTCCAGGTGAAGTGCTTGTCCGGCTGCAGCGTGGCCTCAATGGTCACGCCCGGGGCCGGATTGGACTTCCAAGAGCCGACGAGCGACGCGGTTTTCCCCGCATTTCCAGTCGGATCAGACGGCTGAGGCGGCCCTGGGGGCACGGCCGGCGTCGAATTCGAAGGTGTCGAATTCTCCGGTGTGGAGTTCACAGTATCCGGGCCGACTGGTCCTTGATTGCCCGGGCCTTGATCGGCAGGTCCTTGATTTCCCGGTCCTTGCGGGCCGTTCGGTCCAAAGGTCCCGCTACCACGAACCGGTCCTGCTGGTCCGCCAGACGGACTACCGGGAGGCGTGTTCTGCGGCGTGACGCCCGGAGCATTCGCTAAGCCCTTCACAATGTTCTTAGCCAGCGTGTCGCGCGGTTCCATGGCAACGACGCGATCAAATTGCCGACGCGCCGCGTTCATGTGACCGAGCGTCAAGTACTCGTACCCCAGAAGGAAGCGAGTCGCAGCCTGATCGGGATGCTCCGAAATGTAGTGTTCCAGAGCGCGAAGCTGCTGTGTAAAGGTGTCGGGTGACGGATAGAACGTCTGGACGACGCTCCAGTTCCAACCGGGGCCCGCGTCGAGGGCCGTGTGCGCGATGGCGGCCGCCTTCTGGTAATCGCCCATCGCGAACAGCACTAGACCATGGAATTCGTGGACATCGTCGCTGGTCGGCATGTCGGCGATGGCCTGCGTGATTTCGCGCAAGGCTTCTTGGTAGTTGCCGCCGTAGAACGCAGCCCGAGCCGCCGCGAAGTGCGGGTCGTCTTGGGCTGGCGGATTCTGGCTTTGGTTCGGATCCTGCGCGATGGGCACGCCGTAGTCATACCCGCCGTAGTCCGCCGCGTTGGTGTAATACGGATTGACGTACGCGCCATAGGCGAGCGTGTCGTACCAGAACGGATAGGCGCCGTAGTAATACGGGGCACCGAAGCCCCAATAACCGAGGCCAATTCCCCAACCCCAGCCCCATCCGTGATTCCATCGATTCCAACCGCCGCCGCGATTCCAATTACCGCCATTCCAATTGTTGCCTCGCCAGTTGTTGCCGGCTGAGCGGTTGAAGTTCGAACCGTTGAAGTTCGTACCCCTGGAGAAATTACCATTCGGAGCGCCGCGGAACCCGCTGCCGCCGGAAAAGCCCCGCGACATTCCGCCGCCGCCCATGCCGCGGCCGCCTCCTCCGCCGCCTCCTCGTCCACCACCACCGCCGCCACCACCACGGGCTTCAGCCGTGCTGGGCAGCATCATCGCCGCGCATCCCAGTGCGATCGCGGCGAACAGAATCCTCTTTGACGGATGCATCATCTCTTCGCCCCCTTTTTACATTCGCGCAGGTAGATCTTGCACACACGCAAGTCTGCCCGCTCTCGGCCAACCTCACCCCCCGTTGAACGATCCAGTCGGGCTTGTGCCCCGTAACAATACTGTAATGAAATTCTACGCTTCGGGTCCCCTTTTTTCTAACGGGCGCTCCGAATCGATCCTTCGGAGACGGCGACGCCGAAAGGCCTTCCCTAACCGGAAGGGGTCGCCGACCTTGCAGAACCCCGGCTACGCGCCGCTATGATGGGTTCCCACCCGGGCGCGACAAACCGCCCTCTAAAACTGCAAATTTCGAGCCGAAACGTGGACCCCCGCCCCTCCTCTCGCCCGCGGCTTGCCGCCGTAGTCACCGAGTACCGCAAGTTCTCCCATGCGGAACACATTGTTGATCGCTTCCTTTACGGCTACGGCTGGGAGGGACGCCATCACAAGCCGGAGATGGACCTCGTTGCGATGTATGTCGATCAGCGGCCCGCCGGCGACCTGAGTCGCTCGCGCGCCGCCGAGTTCCCCCAACTGCGACTTGCTCCGACGATTGCCGATGCGCTCACAGACGGCGGACGGACTCTGAGCGTGGACGGCGTGTTGCTTATCGGCGAGCACGGGACGTATCCGCGCAACGAAAAAGGGCAGACCCTTTATCCGCGCTATGAGTTCTTCGCGCAGATCATCGACGTCTTCCGCAAAAGCGGGCGAAGCGTTCCGATCTTCAACGACAAGCATCTCTCGTGGAGCTGGGACCGCGCGCAGGAGATGGTTGCAACGTCGCGAGCGCTCGATTTCCCCTTGATGGCTGGGTCATCCCTGCCGGTCACTCGCAGGCTTCCGGCTATCGACTTTCCGTATCGCGCGGAAGCGACGGAAGTGATGGCGATCGGATACGGCAACGTCGACAGCTACGACTTTCACGTGCTCGAGACGATTCAGTGCATGGCCGAGCGACGACGCGGTGGAGAGACGGGCGTTGCCGCTGTCCAGGCGATTCGCGGAGATGACGTCTGGACTCGAATGAAAGCCGGATCGTGGCAGGCCGGCGGTTGGGACCCGGAGTTGTTTAAGGCCTGTGTCTGTCGCAGCATTCAACTCTGTTCCGCCCGCGCCGGTTACAGCGACGTTTACCCCAGTGACGCCGACGTGCGAAAGCTCGTCAAAACACCGGTGGCCTATCGCATCGAATACCGCGATGGGCTGAAAGCAACCATGTTGCTCTTGAACGGACTCGTGACGGATATGACGTTCGCCGCTCGCCTCAACGGCAATCGAGACGTCTTGTCGTGTTTGATGTATTTGCCCCATCGCGACGTCTGCAACTTCTTCAGCCCGCTTGTGCATCAGGCTGAGACGATGTTCCTCACCGGCAAGAGCCCGCGCCCGATCGAGCGGACACTGCTGACGACGGGTTTGACGGCGGCAGGGGTCGAGTCGCTGTGGCGCGGCCAGCAACGGATCGAGACGCCCCATTTGTCGGTGGCCTACCAGGTCGGCGAAGAATCGAACTTTTGGAGGACGTGATGGTTTCGCGTCGCGAGTTCCTGGCAACGTCCGGATCCGCCTTGGCACTGGCTGGTCTGCCGCCCATGGCCCGCCCAGAAGGTCGAGGCGGTCGCAAGCGGATCGCGCTCGTTGCCACGCTCTGGATTTATCAGTCCCACGCACAGCACATCGGCGATCGATTTCTCGTCGGCTATCCGCATCAGGGCGGTTGGCATCAGCCCGAGATGGACATCGTCTCGGCGTATGTCGATCAAAAGCCAGCCGGCGACCTGAGCGGAGAACGTGCGAAAACGTTCGGCCTCACCGTTTATCCGACAATTGCCCAAGCCCTGCGTTGCGGCGGAGACAAGCTGGCGGTCGACGCCGTCCTCATTGTCGGAGAGCACGGCAATTATCCGCACAACGCGAAAGGTCAGATCCTCTATCCACGGTACGAGTTCTTCAAACAGTGCGTCGAGGTCTTCGAGCGCGACGGTCGGGCCGTGCCCGTCTACAACGACAAGCACCTCTCGTACAGCTTTCGCAAGGCCAAGGAGATGGTGGCTGACTCGAAGCGGCTGGGCTTTCCGATGCTCGCCGGTTCGTCGCTGCCGGTAACTTGGCGCTTACCGGAACTCGAGTTGCCGTTGGACTGCGAGATCGACGAGGCGCTGATGGTCGGGTGTGGCTCGTCCGATCCCATGGACTATCACGCGCTCGAGGCCATGCAGTGCATGGTCGAGCGACGACGTGGCGGCGAGACGGGCATCAAATCGGTGCAACTGATCGAAGGCGATTCCGTTTGGCAGGCGGGCGAACAGGGACGCTATTCCAAACGTCTTTTGGAAGCGGCCCTCTCGCGTTCCGATAAGATCATGGGCAAGACCGTCGAAGACGCCCGGCCGCAAGATCTGGTCGGCAGCGGCGTTTTGCCGAAGATCGTCCCGCAGCCGGCGGCTTACTTTATCGAACGCCGCGACGGCACGCGGACCACCCTGCTGATGCTCAATGGGGCCGTCGGCGATTACACGTTCGCCTGCCGGCTGAAAGGTTCCGACGAAATCCTCTCGACGCAGTTTTTTCTCACACCGACGCCCAATGTCACGTACTCGGCCCCCCTCGGGGCAAAGATCGAGGAGATGTTCGCGACAGGCAAGCCGCCGTATCCCGTCGAACGGACGCTCATCGTCTCGGGAATACTCGACAGTTGCCTCGATTCGAAAGTCCAGGGGCATACGCGGCTCGACACGCCGCATCTGGACGTGACTTACCGAGCGCCCGACGAATCGCAATTCTGCCGAGCGTGATCGCTACGATTTCCGACACCAATACGTGAAGGTGCGGTAAGGCATTTCGAACTCACCAAGTCCGCGGATCGCCGGCTCACTCTGCACAAGCTCACGCACCTGGTCGAGCACGGCCGCGCGCTCGACTTCGGGCAGTGCCGCGACAAAGCTGATCGAGGCCACCCGGTCGCGGAGTTTCGTCGGTGTCAGCAGTTGCACGTGCTCGAAGACGCGCGTCTCGAGCGGACTGAACAAGGCGCTGCTTTTGAACGCAGCCATCCATTTGAGCGTGCGATACTGCGGGACATCGCCTTCGCGTTGATCGAGAATCGCCGTCAGCTTGTGAACCCAGGGGAGCGCTTCGTTTCGAACATTCCAAACCAGTCCGAGACCTCCGCCGGGCTTGAGGATGCGGTGGATTTCGGCAAGCGCCCGCGGCCCGTCGAACCAGTGAAACGCTTGCGCGACGACGACCGCATCGACGCTCAAGTCCGGCAACGGAATCGCCTCGGCGGTGCCGTCGACGATTTTGACGCCCGGCAGGCGCTCGGCCAGGCGATTGCGCATGCTCGCTACCGGCTCGACTGCGATGACGGTCGCCCCGGTCGCCGTCAGACGTGTCGTGCACTTACCCGTTCCGGCGCCCAGCTCGACCACGTGCGATTGCGGGTTGATATCGAGCACGTGAACTAAATGATCGACGGCACTCTGCGGATAGTCGGGCCGACCGCGATCGTAGACCTCGGCGGCGCGGCCGAAGCCGATCGAAGCCTGCGCATGAATGCGAGCGTCGGGCGCGGTCATTTGGACGAGGTGTGAGTGACCTGGGTCGTCGGGTTGTGGCGGATCACCCAAATGTCGGTCACATAATGGTGTTGCCGCCAATTCAAATGGCTTTGATCGAGGCGGGCCCAGTTCAGCGTGATCTGGCCGTCCTGGAGAGCCTTCGCCGGAACCTCGAACTCCTGCTCGGTCACATCGTCGTATTTTTCTCCTTTGCGCAGGAGAGGGGCGCGCTCGCCATCGATCAGCAGCGGCGAAGGACCCTGTGCAAAGAGTTTGATGGTGTACCGCGCGTGGGGGTCGAGGTCGGTATAAGTGAGTCCGGCGGGGACGCGGTTGAGATAGGTGTGCCACGCGAAACGAATCGGACGGGGCTTCTCCCGCATCCAGCGCTGCGTCGGCATCGGCATCTCGCGAAAGTGGAGCATCGCGTCGCCGGCAATCAGCAGCTTGGGGATGTGCGGCGAGCGGGCCACATGACCGATGACGTCGTAATAGCCACCTTCGCCTGGGTTCTCCCAATTACGAATCACGTCGAGCCGCTCGAGTTGAGCCACTCGGCTTGGCATCGCGGCGATCTTTTGGAATTGGTCCTCGAGCCACCAGCGGTCGTTGAGCGGATAGTCGAGAAAATCGAGCACAGCGCCGCGCTCGGCTCCACTCGCTTGATACTTGGGAACGCTGGTCTGAAAGCCGATGGACTCGAACAGCTTTTGGCCCAAGATCTCGACGCGT
Organism: Planctomycetaceae bacterium; assembly: GCA_035687365.1. Classification (GTDB taxonomy): domain Bacteria; phylum Planctomycetota; class Planctomycetia; order Planctomycetales; family Planctomycetaceae; genus DASPSM01. The sequence goes on from DASRXU010000173.1 coordinate 11,886, forward strand.
TCTCGCCACTCCCTGTGTGGCGGTTGGGAAAGTGCGCGGTTGAGCAGCCCGCGCGCTGCATCAATTGCGGCAGTCGGTCCAATCTTGGGGGCCTCGCCCAGTTTGGCGAGAGCCTGTTGCTCGAGTTGTTGTTCGTAGATCGCTCGCTGCCGCGTGTAAGCGTCGTAGTAGGCTCGGAACAAATGGAGATCGAATCGCCAATTTGTCTGAGTGTCTGCGAGCTCGCGCTCGAGGCGCTGCCATTGTAAGAGCGTGCCATCCACCGAACCGTTGGTGAGGATGCCGCCGCGCAGATTGCACTCCAGCGCCAGCAATCCGTCCGCGCCCGCTTCGGCCAGGTCGGGCCGGAAGTAGTAGCGCGCGTATTCAAGGGCCACGTCTCGCGGCGGAACATCGGGCCGCCAGGCCAGTTGGCTCCAAAGGCACTTGTTGAAGTCGTCGTGAATGCCGTCGGAGTAAGAGAGAAATCCGTCGGTGAAGCGATAGTCGTTCTGATAAATGGACGCGTAGTCGACGGGTCGCGGATTGACCGGCTCGCGGCCGAGCGTCACGCCCCAAACCGGGTCGAGCCACGGAATCTCGTACTGACAACGCACGACATGCGTGATGTCGGGGTACCAACGCAGCTTGTATTGCTTGGGCGTGCGTTGGCGAGTGATTGCCATACCCTGACTGCTCGGCCCCATGACCGTACCGCCGTACCAATCTGGCTTTTTGTTCGTCAGGTAGGCGTAGAAGTCATCGATGCTTTGTTTCGAGAATTGTTGCAGCGAGATCCAAATGGTCGCCTTGGGATGATACTTCCGCAGGACGCCCGCCATCTGTTCTGCGAAGGGAAGCAAGTCTTTCGCGTCGTTGTCGCCGGGGTCGCCCCCCGGAAGGAAGACCGCGTCCAGCCGCCGGCACGACTTGAAGAAGGCCTCCTGTTTCTGCAGAAAGGCTGCCCCTTTTACCGGGTTGGGCAGCTTTACTTCGACCGGAATCCATGCCCAATGATCGAGATCGTATTTGTCGCACAGGTCTCCGAATTTTACGTTCATAAACTCGCGGCCGTACTTCATCAGGGGCGAGGGTTTCTCGTGCAACGGGATGCTCTCGACTGAATTGGCGCCGAAGATCACCATGTCGCGGAAGTACTGGTCGAGTTGCTCAACCGTCCATGCGTCGTAACTGTTGGCAGTGGGGCGGTAGCCAATCTGATGGCCGCGAATCGCACGGTCTGGCGCTAGGTCGGCGGAAAAATCGGCGGCCAGATCTACGGATCCTTTCTTCCATTCCAGACTGCGGAGCAACTTCCCCACGCCGAACATCACGCCACGAGGATCATTGCCGACCACTAACACGGTGGCCGGATGCTCGGCGTTCGCCGGCCACACGCGAATGTGAAACCCTTCGGCTTTGTGCGGAGCGGTTTTCAAATCGGCGAGCGGGCCACTGGGCAAATGTGCGGCCCAACTCGAGGGGACCGGATTGCTGCTCAGCGCAATTACGGGAGCACCGTGTTTCTCAGCGGGCCAATGGTCGTCGACGGTCCATTGGACGCTGGCTCGTTTGGCGATTTCTTGGGTGAGGATTTCCGGCGCAATCTTTTCGGCGGCCGGCAAACTGCCGTTCCGAATCACCACGGTGGCTTGCGAGAGATCGATTGTGTCCGCGGCGTTTCCTGAAAGAGCATTGATGCTGAGAAAGAGAACACAAAGCGATCCGCGAACGAGGCTACGCAGCATGGAAATCCCATCGATGGCTGGAGGGTGACGGGCGTGGAAACACGGCGGGAAACTCGTCTCTAGTCTAAGCGACAGGGGTTCGCGAACCCACGCTCAAGGCAAGAAAATGCCGGCGAGCCGCCGGTGTAAGCCGGCGGGTGCTTTCATGATCGCACATAACCGCGGCGTACAAAAAAGCGAAGCACCCGCCGGCGGCTCGCCGGTCGTGAGAGCTTTGCGTCGCGAACCCGTCAGTTCCGCAGGCTCAGCAGCGGAGCGGGAATACGACCGGCGTGGCGAATGAAGCGGCCGCTTTGGCCGACGGAATGAATCGGCATGATGGGGCCTTCCCCGAACAAACCGCCAAACGACACGGTGTCACCCCCCTTTTTGCCGGGGACGGGAATCAGTCGCGTCGCGGTGGTCTTGTTGTTGAAGACGCCGATGGCCAACTCGTCGGCGATCAGTGCGGAGATTGTCTCGGCGTCCGTATCGCCGGGAATCGGAACCATATCGAGCCCAAGCGAACACACGCTCGTCATCGCCTCGAGCTTGTCGAGAGTAAGTGAACCCTCGATTGCCGCTCTCGCAAGCGCTTCATCCTCGGTGACTGGCAGAAAAGCGCCAGACAATCCACCGACTGAAGAGGACGCGAACAGACCGCCTTTTTTGACCGCGTCGTTGAGCAG
>DASRXU010000174.1:0-1863 GCA_035687365.1 Planctomycetaceae bacterium
GATCGCCTGAAATCCCGCGACACGCCGAGCGCGGTCGCCTTCTCGAACCCGGTCGCCTTGACGCAGGTCGTCATCCGCAACTACGCAGAATGGAACGAGGCTCATCGCGCCATCCGCGAAATCTCGGCGTCGGCCGTCGTCCGCGACTTCGAAGGCAGAAAGGACAGACGGTGCGCGGAGCAATTCGAGCCAGGTTGGCCGCCACTTCCCGCTATCATCCGGTCGGTTCGGACTGACGAGCCGTTTCTGCGTCCGGCGAATCACACCGCGTGTCGAGCGGGTTGTCGCGCCGATTCCGCGACTCGGAGCGCAAGCGGGGCGCAAGGACAGACGCTTCGCCCGTCGTTTTGCCCCTGGCGCGAGACAGTCGTTTCGCCCCGGCCTTCGGCCCATTCCCGCGGTGGAATCGACCAGCGCGGCGAGGGCAGTAGAGTCAGCAGGCAGGACAAAAACGCCTTCGGTCCTTCAGATCTGTCGAAGAGCGGCCTGTTCGCGCTCTTCCGCTCGAAGGAGCATCTTCAGGCCGAGCTTCTCGACGAGATGGCTGACGCTGAGAGTCGCGTTATCGTAAAGCCTATCCATGTTTTTGGCGGAGAGCAGCCTCTATGGCAGCGTCGATAACCGCATCGGTAAAGCGATCGTCGATTGCCTCTTTGGAAAACCAGCGGCGATAGAAAAGTGGACCTGCTATCGCTGCGATCAGATTGGCGGCCGGCGTGCCTGATGGTATCTCGCCTCTGGCCTTGGCGCGCTCGACGATTGCGTGGAACGGCGCCATGAAGCCCTTATGCAGCTCGGACTGCATGGTGGCGATTTCCGGATCACGCTCTGCGGCGTCAATGATCGATGGATAGACCGAAGCCCACGCGGCGGTCTGAAGTTGCTCCGCGAGATTTGCCGCGAGAGCGTGAACGTCGCCGCGCAGGGTTCCCGTATCGGGGGCCTGATGTGCGTTCCCGAGTCGCGAACAGGCGTCAATCAGCAATGCCGAACGCGACGGCCAATGCCGATAAATCGTCGTCTTTGACACTCCAGAGACGCGCGACACCTCGTCAATGCTTACCCCGCTGATCCCGCTCTGCGTCAACTGCCTATAGGTCTCGGCCAAGACCGCTGCCTTGGAACGCTCCACGCGCTTGTCCGCAATCTGAGCCACCCCGAAACCCTTTCATTGACACATACAGTACGCTACGGTATCGTTCTACAAGTACGATGCCGTTCAGTATCGGTGTCTAATTCTAATGACAAGCCCGCAAGCCGGAAAGGTTTAGCTCGTGAAATTTGCCTACACGCGTCTCGTCACCGAGGATGTCTCGAGCCTAGCGAGCTTCTACGAGAAGCTTTTACGTACCCCGCCGGAGGGCAATGACGATTATGTCGAGTTGCACCCGGACGGCGCTATCCTCGCGATCGTCAGCAAGAAAGCCGCCAACTACATGCACGGCGGCGAATGGGCCGCGGCCGCAAATAGCTCGGCGATCCTCGAGTTCGAAGTCGACGACGTCAACGCTGAGCGAGAGCGCGTCGACGCTTTCGTGACCGACTGGTTGCAGCAACCCAAGGACATGCCCTGGGGCAACCGCTCCATGCTGTTCCGGGACCCGGATGGAAACCCGATCAATCTTTTCAAGCCACTCGCCAAGGCCTGATCGGGCCGCGATCAGTCAGCATCTAATCGATTTTGGGGCAGATAGGACACGCATTGCAACCCCGCGTTGCACGCCCCGGTGTCACCCGCCTCGATCGGCGGGCGAGACGACCGACCGATCGGCCTGGTTGATCGAAGGTTGCGGCTGCGGCCGACCGGGTCGCAAGGCGGATCTCTGCGCGGTGATCCGAATGGCAGATAGGACACGCATTGCA
>DASRXU010000175.1:0-24195 GCA_035687365.1 Planctomycetaceae bacterium
CACGAAGGCGGCTGTCGACGCGAAGCGATCGTTCCGAATCTCGCTGATCGCTCGCAATCCGGCCCAAAAGAGGGCTGCAAACAACAACAATAGCCCCATCGTGCCGACGAGCCCCAGCTCTTCGCCCACGACGGAAAACACAAAATCGGTATTGGCCTCAGGCAGGAAGCTCAGCTTCTGCCAGCCTTTTCCCAGGCCGACGCCGAGCAGTCCGCCGCTGCCCATCGAAACGAGCGATTGATCGAGCTGATAGGGCACTTGAGACCAGTCAGACCACACGGCCAAAAAACCGGTCACTCGCCGCATTTGATAGGGCCGTAACAGGGCCATCAATCCGGCCGCCGGCAGTGCCGCGCCCGCGGCCATCAAGAAATACCGCGTGGGTAAGCCGGCCACGAAGAGTGTCATCGCGCCAATGAGCGTCAGAAAGACGGCCGTCCCTAGGTCGGGTTCGATCAGAACCAAACCGGCCGCCAGTGCGATGGGAGCGACCAGCGCCGCGAGTTTTTTCCAGGCGAAGCGTATTCCATTCGACGCGAGGCCGTTCGTCGTGCCCAGAAACTCCGCCTGCCTACTTACAAAGAGAACCAACGCAATCTTGGCGAGTTCAGACGGCTGGAACTGGAATCCGCCGTAGCGCAGCCACCGTCGAGCGCCGTTGACGCGTGTGCCGATCTTGGGCAGCAGAACCGCTGCCAGCAGCACGATCGTCAAGGTCATCAACCAGGGGGCGGCCCGGCGCCAAAGCCGCGGAGGTGCGCAGGCGCAGGCTGCGGCCAGCACGCTGCCGACCGCCAGCGCCTCAAGTTGTCGCGAGAGATAGATGCGTTCGAATTCGGTCGGCCAGGAAGTGATGCTGGCGCTATACACCATCACGATCCCGAAACCGACAATTGCCGAACCAACGCAAATGAATTGTCCGCGTTTCGGATCCATCACGCACGACTGTGCCGGTATCGCAAAGACTGCGGGGACAGCGCGCGCCATCGCCCTTACGACGGCACTCGCTCTGTTGCATCATTTCGACCGAGCTGCGGCTCGAGATGAGCTCAAGCGCAGGAAAGCACCGCTCGCGTGGTAAGGCGCGATTAGCTCGCCGCACGTGCGGCCAATACCTGGAATCCGCGTGCTGCGTGTGCGACTCTTAAGATCGCTTACGCTGACTTGCGCAGCGGTCCAGCGACTTTTTCCACCGTCTTCACAAAGCGCGGGCCGTGCGTGGCCAGCGAAAACGCCGCCTCGACCCGGCGACGTCCCGCGCGGCCGATGGCTTCTCGCAGAAACGAGTCCTTCGACAAACGGGCAACGATGGGGAACCAATCTTGGAGAGTGGTTGCAAAGAGCCCGTCGACTCCGTCGTGAATGATGTCGCGATTCACGCCGACCGGACTGACGACAGCCGGGATGCCCAGCGCCATATATTGCAGGGCTTTGAACCCGCATTTGCCCTGAGTCCAGCGATTGTCCGGCAAAGGCATCAAGCCGATGTCGAAGGTTGCGGTCTCGGGAATCTCACATTTTGGCGTCCAGGGGACGAAGACCGACGGCATGTGGCCCAGACGAAAAAGATCGAAGCCGACAGTCGTATCAGAAATGATCTTGAGCTGGGCGGGACCGTGCAGCTGGGACAACGGATGCAAGATGTCGTTGAGATACGCGTTGGTACTGCGGCTGCCGGTCCAACCGATCGTGAGATTCTGTCCGTGCTCGGTTCGCAATCCCGGACGGTAGGCGTCGGTATTGATACAGGTGGGGACGACGAGAATGCGGTCGGTGTCGCGCGAGGCCTCGTCGGCCAGAAATTGGTTGCCGCACACCACGAGGTCAGCCGTCCGCATCGTGTTGGCAAATCGTCGTCTCCGCCGCGCATGCTCCTCCCCATGGGCGTCGTACATCACCGCGTCGTCGACGTCATACACGAGTCGCCGCGCCATGTTCCGCAGAACGAATAGCTCCATTCGGCTCAACAGGCGTTTTTGCAGCACGACAGCATCGTAGGGGCCGAGATTGCGGTACAAGAGCAACCGTCGCCAGGCGTTCGTCGGCAGAAAGAACGTCTCACACTGGTGACGGCGCGCCTTGAAGTAAGGCAGCATCTGCTCAATGCGAAACCGATAGCTGGGTTTCGACGGCCGTGTTGTGAGGAATGCGATCTTCATGCGTCGGCCTGAGGTTCTCGATTCGTCCTCTTGAGAGTTGCTCACGCGACCTTGGCGAGGCTGGCACGCGAAGTCACGAGCGAGTCACACGCGCGGCCAGAAACCGGCAGGCTGACAATGTGCCAAAGGGACGAGATGCCCCACAACACGGCATGACGGTCGACCGGATTTAGACCAGCCCGGCGGAGGTCATTCAAGAAGGACCAGACCGGCACAGGGATGCGGTGATGCGAGCTGATCGGCGACCGCTTGCGCGCGAGGCCCAGTTGCAACGCATCCAGCGAGAAGGCATTGCAGAACGAGACGACGACTGGGCCGCGGCTGATTCGCCTCAACTCTCGCAGTGCTTCAATCCGCAGATCGCTCGTGCTCAGGCGATCAAAATGTCCGGTGCAAATTACGGCGTCAAAGTGGCGATCCGGGAAGCCGGTTTTTGGCAGCGAAGCCGCGACAAACGTCGGCTCGGGAGCTTCACAATTTCGTGCTCGCTTGATCTCGTGCCACTGTTGCGATGCATCGGCCAAAGCACTTTCCGAGGGATCGGCGCACGTCGCGCGATCGCCACGTTGGGCGAGCACGTCGAGCCACTTTTCCGATCCGCTCGAAACGTCGAGCACTGTGGATCCACTCGGTAAGCCGGACAGGGCGCGACAAATGCTACGGCACGCTCGCCGATGTGCCCAGCCGTTCGACATCCGAGAATCGGGGACCCGCTCGATGGCCCAATCGGCGTGCATGAATTCGTCCGCTCGGAGGAACTGCGTCAACTGTTCCGAAGGGGCGGGATTCTAGACGCTTTCTGGAGTTGTCTCCAGACGGTTTTCCAGTTCGCCGAACTACCCAATGTTGCCAGATAAGACTGCAGAAATCGGCAGCGCAGGGTCGAACTCACGCCGGCAATCCGGGAGGTCGCGGTCTGCAATCGTGAAAGATTCTTTAAGCGAGTCCTCTCGAGCGGAAAAGGGGAACGCGTGGCGCCGTCGAGGTCGATCAGAAAAGCTTCGACTCGACCGCCGTTCTCTCGCAACAGAAGATTCGTCGACTTGAGATCGCGGTGCGAAAACCGGTACTTGTGCAGCGTGCCGATCAGTCGACCCAAACACTGCGCTGTATCGCGCATTCGTGCACGACGCTGAGCGGGCGTCCACGCGGCTGCTCTATTCACAAAAACGTCGAGCGGCAGCCCTCCCTCGATCCATTCCGTCGCCAGAAATGAGGGGCTCAAGACATTGTGCCAACGGGGCGAAACCGCCAGCAGCGGCCGCGGCGTGTCGATTCCACAACGCAGCAGTTTGTGGCCCAACTGAAAGTTGCGCCGGGCGGCCGATGTCTTTAAGCCGCGAGCCAGTCGGCGCAGCCACGTGCGACCTCCGCAGAGCTTGTAAGCCGTTCGCGTTTCGACGCTACCAATTGGCAGATCGACGCGAACAATCAGCGCGGAACGTCCGCGCTTGATCACCGTGGCCTTCGCGGCAACAGAGAATTGTTCGGGAGCCGCGACGACGCGCGCAAGCTCCTCTGGTTGGACCTCGACGGTGGCAATTGCCGTGAAGTCGCGGCCCACGAGTCGCCGCTGAGCGATCGAAGTCGGCGCGAGGGGCGTCGCCGCGATTCGCGGTGCCGAGCGTGAAGAAACGGCGTGCGACATAGTCTTGTGATTGGTTCAGGGTCTGTCGGGGTCGGAATCTTAGACGTCTGGGGCGTGCCGCCAAACCCCAGTTTCCCTGCATTTGCAAATCGAAACGCCGTAAGATGGCGACAGACGGCCCAGTCGGCATTCGTCACTCAGGAGCGCACCTTGAAAACGCTGGCTCAACTCTGTCGTTACGCTGCCCTCGGACTGGCAATCGTTATCAGCGGCGTGTGGCAGACTCCGCTTTGCCACGCGCAGAATAAGGCCGCCGCGCGCACGGTTCGACCCAACTTTGTGATCATTTACGCGGACGATGCGGGATACGCAGACATCGGCTGCTTTGGCGCGCAGGGCATCCGCACGCCGAACCTCGATCGGATGGCCCACGACGGCCGCCGCTTCACCAGCTTTTGTGTCGCGCAAGGCGTCTGCTCGGCTTCGCGGACGGCCCTGCTGACGGGATGCTATCCCAATCGCGTTGGAATTCTGGGAGCCTTGGGACCGCGTGCGAAGAACGGCATCAGCGATCGGGAGCACACGATTGCCCAAGTCCTCCAGCCGCTCGGATACCATTCGGCCGTTTTCGGAAAGTGGCATTTGGGTCACCACACGAAGTTTCTGCCGCTGCATCACGGCTTCGACGAATACTTTGGACTCCCCTACTCAAATGACATGGGGCCCCGCCCCGGTCCGCAGCGACCCGGAACAATTGGCAATCCGTCCTTGCCGCTGTTCGACGGAGACAAGGTCGTCGAGACCAACCCGGATATCTCGCAGTTAACGACTCGTTACACCGAGCGGGCCGTTCACTTCATCGACGAGCACCACGACGCCCCATTTTTTCTGTACGTGCCGCACACGATGCCCCATGTGCCCCTGGGCGTGAGCGACAAATTCCGTGGCAAGTCAGATCGCGGTTTGTACGGCGACGTGATCGAGGAAATCGACTGGTCGGTGGGCCAGATCCTCGCCGCCCTCGATCGCCATCATTTGAACGAACGGACGATCGTGCTGTTCGCTTCGGACAACGGCCCGTGGCTTTCGTACGGCGACCATGCCGGTTCGGCCGGACCCCTGCGCGAGGGAAAGGGTACGGCCTGGGAAGGAGGCGTACGCGAGCCGTGCATTATGCGCTGGACCGGAAGAATTCCAGCCGGAACGACGTGTAACGAACTCGCCGCCACCATCGACATTCTGCCGACCTTTGCGGCGCTCGCCGGCGCGACGGTTCCGACCGATCACACCATCGACGGCAAGGACATTCGTCCTTTGTTATTCGACGAGCCGGGGGCCAAATGTCCGCACGAGGCCTACTACTATTACTGGAACAAGGAACTCCAGGCCGTGCGCAGCGGTCCGTGGAAGCTTCATTTTCCACACACCTATCGCAGCCTCAAAGGCCAGGGCGGCCACGGCGGTAAACCGGCCTCCTATGTAGATCGCACGACGGGGCTGGCGCTCTTCAATTTGGAAACCGACGTCGGGGAACAACACAACGTCGCGGCCGAGCATCCCGATGTCGTGGCACGCCTTGAAAAGCTGGGCGAAGCGGCGCGCGACGATTTGGGCGACACACTCACGGGCCGCGTGGGTAAAAACTTGCGTCCCGCCGGACGTCTCTAACGTCGGCGGCATTCTTCCGGCACGACGTCTGGTCAGAATACTCAGCCGTCTTGAGTCGCGGCCCAGCTGCACGGTGAGGTTGCGCGCCCCAATCAGGCGGACAACGTGACGGGCTCCTTAATCTGAAGTCCCCAAATTACCAGGACGAATTCGCGGCTTTTTCGTGGGCTGCGGTGAACGAACTGACGTCGCGCGGACACTCACTTTCCGTGGGAAATGGATTCCATGAATCCGAGTGAGGTTGCGATCCAATCAGGATGGGCACCCAAGCTGGTGGCAGCCGCCGAACTCGAAGCGCTGATCGAAGACTGCTATCCGCGCATCCGTCGGGCCGCCTTGGTCCTGACCGGCCGCGAATCGGACGCGGACGATCTCGCGCAGGAGACGATCCTCCAGGCACTGCGTTCCGTTCAGAAGTTTCAGGGCAAGAGTCGTTTCGACACCTGGCTGTATGGGATCTTGTTGAATCAGGGGCGTCGATTGCAGCGCATCCGTCGGCGGCGTGAGCAATTGCATCGTGTCGCCGGGCGCTGGGTTCATTGGCTTCATCGCTCCAATGGCACGGCACCGGAGTTGGAAGATGCGGAATGGAGAGCGTCGATTTGGCGACAGGTCACGGAGCTTCCGGGGCCTCAGCGAGACTGCGTCTTCCTCCGCTACAGTGAAGGATTGTCCTGCGAAGAAATCTCCCGCATCGTCGATTGTCCCCTCGGCACAGTGAAGTCGCGAATCCATCACGGTCTGGCGGCGTTGCGAACGGCGACCCTGCAAGAATGAGCGCACCCATGAATGACTCCGACGATTTTGCGGATCTCGAACGGCGGTTGGTCGCCGACGCGAACCGTCTTCAAGAACGGACCGTCGAGTTCGTCGATTCGAACAAACTTGTTTGCGAGGCGCGCGCTCGCCGCACGAGGCGGCTGTCGGGCGGTGCGGTCGCGTTGATTCTCGTCGCTCTGACCACGGCTACCGTGACGAGAACCTGGACGGACAACCCACGATCTGCCGTGGTGAGCCATCTCGACCAAACACCTGCCCGAATCGTGCCCAACGCGGCGCTGCCGCACGTCCTCACTCAGACACAGAAACAGGCACCGACACACCCCGTCGCAACCGATGCGAACGTCGTGACAGCGAAAGTCGTGATAGCCAAGATCGACGCCAGTCCCGCATCGACGAGTGCGAACACAGCGTTGCGACCGATCGAGTTCGTGGTGACGGTCCCCGACGGCGAGGGGCGTCGCGCGATCGGCCGAATCTACTGGTTTCCCGTCCGCAAGAATCAACTGCCCACGACGGGCCAATCCCAATCGCCAGTCTACCGACTCACAACCCGACGGCGGGTTAACTTCGACGAACTGAGCTTCGTGCAACAGGACGCGGTCCGTCGGCTCCTGGGAATGGAGCAACCCGTGGCCGCGAGTGTCACGTTCTGATAGGCGCGATTCCGCGCTCCCTTTTTAAAGTTTGCGAACAATTGGAGACACCGATGTTTCGATTGTCCTCTTCGCTGATTCGTGTTGCGCGCGTAACTCAACCGAACTCGTCACAGTCGGTTGGCTGTCGTGCTCGGCGTATCGCTCGACTGAGTGCGGTTGCCACGGGTGCCGGTGTTGTTCTGCTTTTCGCAAGCCCAGCGGCTGTTCGCGCCGATTTCCGCGAGGCGGCACGCAAATTGGTGCCGGCCACCGTCGCGATTACCCGCATCGAGCATTCCGAGAAGAAAGCCGAAACTTCGTTGGCGAAACCCTCGGCCGCTGCGCCGGGCGGCGCGACAAAAGCCGGACCAAACGTGTTTTTTTGGGATCAGAATGTTGTTTCGAATCCGCTGGCTGGGGCGCTGACTGCCCAAATTCCGGGAGTTGCCGCTGTCAACGTGTGGTGCGGTGTCCTCATCCGACCCGACGGCTGGATCGTGACAACCTCGTGCGGCTCGCCAAATGCCGAATTGGAAGTGCGGTTGACTGATGGTCGGGCCTTACCGGCCCGATTGGTCGTCGACGATCGCCGTACAGGATTGTGGCTCTTGAAAGTGGCACTCGTTGAGTCGCCTTCCGTATCGCTCGCGACGGTGCCGGTCGAACTGGGTCAGGACGTCGTTGCGGCAATGATGGACGGCCCGAAATCGCGGCAGATCGCGCGGGGAATCGTCACAGCTCTGAATCGGCATGTCGACGGGGCCTCCCTCCCGCTCATTCTGACGGATTTGCCGGTGCCAGAAGCGGCGGCCGGGGCACCCGTTTGCAACACGCAAGGCGAGCTGGTCGGTTTGGTGTCGGCGCACGGCCAGGGAAACGACAAACACGCGCGTGTTGTCACTGCGACTTTCGTGAATGACTTATTCCTGTCACGACGGGATGGCGCGGTCACCACCATTGAACCGGGAAGGCTCGGAATCTCTGTGGGCGATCCGGGCGACGACAAGTTGATAGTGGTCAAGGGCGTCAGCGGTGGTAGCCCCGCCGAAAAGGCCGGTTTGCAAAAGGGGGACAGGGTCGAATCCATCGACGGCCGACAGTTCAACTCGCCGGAAGAACTGATGGAGTACGTCGGCATGAAGTTGCCGGGATCGGCAGTCGTCGTCAAGTATCGGCGCGGTGAAAAGGACCTGGTGGCAGCCGCAGTGCTGGCGGCGCGCCCTGCGCCGACGCCGGCCAGCCCTCAATACCTCGGGCAGACCGTTGATTTGGTTTACACGAATGCGGCTGGGGTGACTCTTACGAATCCCAATTCCGAACTGATCCTTACGACCCCACAGAATGGGCTTACGTTTACTCCCAACGGTTCGGCCAATAGCGATCCGAAGGCCCAAATCAACTCCTGGTTTTTAACATACCCGCAAAACACGCTGCAGGCGCCGGTTGTCCGCGTGGAGAAGACCGATGTCGAAAAGCGAATCGACGAACTTCGCCACGACGTCGGCGCGCTCACGAAGGGGATCGACTCAATCCGATCCCACTTGGACAAGCTGGGCGCCGACCTCAAGGCGCTCAGCGAATCCCGCAACAAGAAATGACCGCGGGCCGTGCGGGCCGAAGGTCGCGTCGAATCAAACGAACGGCGTGATGCCGGGCATCGCTACGGGAGCCACTTCAATGGGTCCCCACTGGTACGCATGCGGCGTCAGGTCGAGCTTGGAATTCATCGCCTGTTCCCAGGTGATCTTTTTGCCCGTGTAAGCCGCCATGCGGCCGATGATGCCCATCATCGTGCTGTGGGCCATGTAGTGGCCGTTGTTGATGGGCTTGCCGCTACGGATGCCGGCGAACAATTCGTTGTGCTCGACCTGATACATATTGGCCTTTGGGCCCCGGTAGCGCCAGATCTCTTTGCCGTCGGGACCGTACGCAACATGGTTCATGATGTCGACGCGTCCCTTGGTCCCGAAGATGTGATCGCTGACATCGACCGAGCAGCCGTCTTGTTGTCGGCAGCGGCTGAACGTTTTGACCCCGTTGGGGTACTCGTAGACGACGGCCATGTGGTCGAAGATGTTGCCATATTCTGGGCTGGTGCGGGTTTGCCGTCCGCCCGTACCGCTGCACGAGATCGGATATTGGTCGTGCATGGCCCAAGCGGTCTTATCGAGGCTGTGCACGTGCTGTTCGACGTTGAAATCCCCAGACAGCCACGTGAAATAGAGCCAGTTGCGAATTTGCCATTCCATGTCGCTCCAGGCCGGTTGACGCGGATGCATCCACAGACCGTGGGTGTCGTAGCTGGTCTGCATCGCGACGACGTCGCCGACGATGCCGTCGTGGAGACGGGCGAACGTCGCGCGCTTCGCCGGGTCGTACCGATAGCAAAGCCCAGACACGACGGAGAGCCGCTTGGCTTCCGCCTGCTGGCAAGTCTCGATCACCGAGCGGACGCCCGCGGGGTCGACAGCCACTGGCTTCTCGGCGAACACATGTCGCCCGGCCTCGACCGCGGCTTTCAAATGCGCGGGCCGAAAATGGGGCGGAGTACATAGCAGGACGACATCGCACACGGCGATGACATGCTTGTACGCGTCGAAGCCCGCAAACCGCCGTTCGGGCGGCACATGGATCCGGTCGCCCGCCGAGTGATGCACGAGCCGTTCGTGGGCCGCCTCGATTCGATCGGCGAACGCGTCTCCCAGCGCGACCAAATGCACGTTCGGGTCGGCGGCCAACGCCTGCTCGGCCGCTCCGGTCCCTCGTCCGCCGCACCCGATCAATCCGATGCGAATGATGTCGCTGCCGGCTGCATAGGCACCGGCGTTCAAAGCGAGGGGGCCGAGCAGCGATCCGCCCACGACGGCTGTTCCCACCCTCAAAAAGTCACGTCGGCTGGTCGACTCGGTTTGCGTGCGGGATCCTGAGTTCATGCTCGGCTGGCTCCAAAATGGCTGAAAGGATCGACGTCTCATCATATCACGCGGCGCGCGCGGACGGCCAACGAGCGGGCTGGCGACCGGCCAGTAAGTTTTGTACGTTCCAGCCATGTGGATCAAGATCTGCGGTTTGACTGAACCGAGCCAGGCGCGAGCGATTGCCGCTTTGCGTCCGGACGCCATCGGGCTCAACTTTTATCCGAAGAGTCCACGATTTGTTTCGACCTCCGTCGCTCGCCGAATCTCGGACGCCGTCGGTCCGCAGATCGAACGGATCGGCGTTTTCGTCGAGCCTTCGGCCGAACATCTTCAGCGCACCGTCACCGAATGTGGCTTGAGCGGAGTTCAAATTCACGCGGCCGACGAACAGCATGCACTTGCCGAGATGGGCCTCGACGCCGGCCCCATCACCCGCAAGATCTGCGGATTTCAAGTCGGCGAGGCCGGCCTCGCGCATCTGAAACACTCTCTCAAGGATCGCAAACCGGGTGAGTGGATCGCAGACGCGTGCCTGGCCGATGCCCTGGTGCAGGGATTGCACGGCGGAACGGGAAAAACGGTACCCTGGCAAGTCTTGCGAGACGAATATCGGCACAATGAGTGGCCGCCGCTGATTCTGGCAGGCGGTCTGCGTCCGGAGAACGTGGCGGAAGGGGTTGCCGCCGTGCAACCGTGGGGAGTCGACGTCGCGAGCGGAATCGAGTCGTCGCCGGGCATCAAAGATCTGGAACGAGTCGCCCGATTCATCCTCGAAGCGCGGCGGGCTTTTGTCGAGTTGAAGCGCGGCCGCTCGAGTCCGGTCGCTTGAGCATCGAGTCGGCAACCAAGATGAGGAGCATCGATGGCTGACGTGCATCCGTTTCGTGGCTGGCGCTACGACCTGGGACAAGTGGGCGATTTGTCCGAAGTGACGGCGCCCCCCTATGACGTGATCAGCCCCGATCAGCAGCGCGATCTCTACGAGCGACATCCCTGCAACGTGATCCGCCTGATCCTGAACCGCGACGAGCCCGGCGACACCGATCCCGAAGCCCGTTACGCGCGGGCGGCCAAGTTTTTGCGGCACTGGCAGTCCGAGGGGATCTTGATTCCCGAGCACGAAGACGCCCTCTACGTGTATCACCAGGAATTCGAGTGGGAGGGGCGCAAATACGTCCGCAAAGGTTTCTTGGGACGCGTGCGCCTCGAAGAATTCGGCAAAGGGCATATCTACCCGCACGAGCAAACGATGTTGGGGCCCAAGGCCGATCGGCTGTTGCTCACCAAAGCCTGCCGGATGAATCTCTCGCCGGTCTTCGGCTTGTATCCCGATGCCGACGGCGCCACAAATGCCGAACTCGATACGGCCATTCAGGGGATGACCCCGCTGGTGGCCGTCGATCATTTGGGCGTCGTCCATCGGATGTGGCCAATGACTCGCGTGGGCGTGATCAATGCGGTCCGCGCTCAATTGCGGTCGGCGCCGGTTTTCATTGCCGACGGCCACCATCGTTACGAGACGGCGAACACGTATCGCAACTGGCTGATCGAGCAGGGCCAGCACAAGGGTGACACAGATCCGTCCAACTTTGTGCTGATGATGTTGGTCGGAATGAGCGATCCGGGGCTGGCCATCTTGCCGACGCATCGGTTGGTGTCGGGCTTTCCGAATCTGACATCGGACGATCTGATCCGAGCCTTGGCGCCGAACGTGTCTGTCGAACCGATGGGACACGGCCCCGAGGCGGCTCGCCGCGTCTGGGAACAAGTCGAACTCGACGATGGGCAGAATGTGTTTGGCTTCGGCACCGCGGCAGACGGCGTGTGGTCGTTCGCCCGTGTGGTCGATGCTTCGCCGATGGCCAAGTTGGCCGCCGATCAGAGCGAAGCGTGGCGCGAGCTCGGCGTCAGCCTGCTGCACAAGCTGGTGATCGATCACCTCTTGAAGCGAGATGCTCCGCACGCGTCGCCGCAATTCAAATATGTCCATCTGCTGGACGAAGCCACGGAGGCGATCGACGCCAAGAGCTGTGACCTTGCGTGTCTCGTACCGGCGGCGCGAATCGATCACGTCGAGACGATCGCGTCGAAGTTTGAGAAGATGCCGCCCAAGAGCACTTATTTTTATCCGAAGCTGCTCTCGGGACTGGTGTTCAATCCGCTCGAGCGGACTTGAGAACGCCTGCGGGCGAACATACGATGGGGCCAGGACGGCCCGCCTCCCACGCGTGGGGATAGTCATGCCCGGCGACAAGACAATTCTGTTGATCGAAGATGATCGCGAAATCTCCAGCACCATTCACGGCGTGCTGCAAGCGGCCGGCTATCGCGTCGCCGTCGCACAAAACGGCGTCGAGGGGCGGCGCATCATCGACAACGATCCTCCCGCGCTCGTCATCACCGACATGATGATGCCCAAAATGGGCGGCTTTCCGATTCTCGAATACCTCCGCGGCCTGGCCTCTCCCCCGCGGGTAATCATGATCACCGCGAACGAAGGTGGCCGACATAAGGCTTACGCTGAAATGCTCGGCGTCGACGAATACCTGCGCAAGCCGTTCGCCATGGACGTGCTGCTGGAAGCCATCGAGCGCATCATCGGGAGCGCAGAAGATCGAGGCGGTTCGTCCGGCGCCGCACGACTCAAGCGGCCTCCCTCCAAGCGCACGCCTCAGTAACGCTCGAGCGCGCGTCAGAGAAGGCTCGACCGCTCAATCAACGCCTAAGCTGCGTTCGATCGATTGTGCTTTGGGCGACGACATGACGTCGCGCAGCGGATCAAACGTTTGTTGCGCGGGAGCGTCGCCGCGCATCTGCCGGCCCATCTTGCTCCAGGCTTCGTCTTCCGAGGTCGCCGCACCGGCCGAGGAATTTCCGGTGAGCAAGCTCGATTTGGGAGGAGCATCGGAATCCGACGTCTGCGGCGTCATGCAGCCAGAGGCGAACCCGAGGCAAGCAAAAAGACTCAGCGCAAACATGCGACTGGGCATGAAGGCCTCGCAGTGGGGTGGGCCGCCTAACAAGGCAGGCGAGCGCGGTAGGGGTTGGCTATGATGGGCTGAAAAGTGGAAAGGCTGGAGAGGAGCCTTATTCTCGACATCCGGCCAATTACGTAAAGATCAAAACGCGCCAACATCAAAACGCCGGTCCGACCGCTCGACAAACACCCCATGATGCCGAATTCCGCGCAACCTTTAGACATCCTTGTGATCGCGACTCACCCCGACGACGCGGAAATCGGCGTCGGAGGCACGCTGGCTCGCTCGGCCCGGGCCGGACTGAGGACAGGGATTCTGGATTTGACCAACGGCGAGCCGACGCCCCACGGTTCGCCCGAACTGCGTGCTCGGGAAACGCTTGCGGCCAGCGCCCAGCTCGGAATCGCCTGGCGGCACAACCTGGGCCTACCCAACCGCAGCGTCGAGGCGACCTTGGAGGCGCGCCGCGCACTGGCGGGCGTTCTCCGCCTCGTCCGCCCTCGATTTATCTTCGCACCGTATTGGGAAGATTCGCATCCCGACCACATTGCGGCCAGCAGGCTTTGCGAAGACGCGCGATTCTGGGCGAAACTCTCCCGCAGCGACTTGCCGGGGGAACCATTCTGGCCACCGCGGATGTTTTACTATTGGAGCATCCACTTGCGGATTCACCCCAAGCCGGCCTTCGTGCTCGACATCAGCGACAGCATCGACGCGAAGATGCAGGCGATCACAGCCTACGAAAGCCAGTTCGTGACGGGACGAACACCCACCTTTCTCAGTCCACTGGACGACATCCGCGACCGGGCGCGCTACTGGGGCTGGACGATCGGCAAAGCTTACGCCGAACCGTTCGGCAGCCGCGAAGAGATCGGCCTGAAGAGCATAGAAGACGTTGTTTAACTCTTCGTCCCGTTGCCTTGATCCCCGGCTCTGCTGACGACAGCACTTCGTCGAAGCTCCGTTTCCATTCGATCGAGTTTCCTGACGGTCGCCCGGCGGCCAGACTTGGTCGTCGATCTTCGCCGTCTCTGTTGAGGCATGCGGTGAGGACATCTGCGATGAGGCCAGTGTTTGTTTAGCAGGACACGACGAATGATTTGGAGCCGCGACCGTGAGGAAGCGGGCTATTTCGCGCACAAACCAGCGTTAGACCCCGCTCCCTCTCACGGTCGCGACTCAAGAATTCAATCCAACTCCTATGAGGGCAGGAATTCCTATTGACGCCGCGTTTCCTGTGAATTCCGATGTTGTTTCTACGGCCGTAGAAACTCGGTCTCGGGCGTCGCTGTGGTTGCTGTTACGATCGTGGTAGCGCGCCTTGCGGGGCGATCGGTCGTCTCCTCGCGGTGAGCCGAGTTGGCCCGGCGAGCCAAAATCCCGGCGCGCCGGGACACACTTTCTTGAGTATGCCGCTGACAGAGCAGACCTCGAACCGGGTCAGCGCGCGGAGTGTCCATCGGCGTATGTTTATGGACCGAACGTCTCGTCAGCAGAGGTACACTGCATGGGGCGCAAGCTGCCGACTCAAGAGGAAGTAGGTAAATCTTTTGATAACGTCGCCGCCGCTATGGACGGAGGCTCCGATCTAGCGTGCGCGATTCTTGGCGCGGCGCACATCGAGAAGCATTTGGGTGTACTGCTGCGAAAAGTCTTCATCGACTCGCCGGCGATCATTAAGTCCATGTTCGGAACAGGAGCAGTCCTCGAAAACTCGGGCGCACAAAACGACGTTGCGCTTATTCTCGGTTTGATCTCCGCCGAGACGCATCGAAATATCAAGTTAATCAACGCGATTCGCAACGATTTTGCCCATGCCATGGAAGAACTGAAGTTCGATAACTTAGACATAGCCAATCGGTGCGGCCAGTTGACCTTCTACCAATCCTCTCCAGAGGGAAGGGCCGAGGCCGCAAAGCGGCACGGGCGTGATTCTAAGTTCCAGTTTAAGACGTGCATCGCACTAACAGCTCTGTGCCTGCACCTGACAACGGAACGAGCTAAACGCAGCGTAGGGCCCGAATTGGACCAAGTGATGGAACTTGCAATAAAGACGATCTGGTCACAATTGCCTCGGTCGAACAACAGCTAGCCCGCAAGCCGCTGTGTAGATCGAATCTCGATGATAGAACCGGGGGAGGCCGAAACGAGCCTTGGCTATTCGTTATGGACGAGTCGTCTGGCGATCGGTCTGATGGGGCCGCCTCTGCAGTTTTTGCACAACTGCGCGACGGGACAACTTTCGCCAACGGAACTCAGGTCCGGACAGTGTTGCGCCAGCGGGAGCACCAGTGACCGGGACGGGACTC
Source organism: Planctomycetaceae bacterium (assembly GCA_035687365.1). Classification (GTDB taxonomy): domain Bacteria; phylum Planctomycetota; class Planctomycetia; order Planctomycetales; family Planctomycetaceae; genus DASPSM01. The sequence continues at coordinate 15,039 of DASRXU010000175.1, forward strand.
GAACTCGGGACGGGGATTCAACTAGCGGGTCCCAAAGTCCGGTCCCCGTTAACAATTCCGAACGAGTCCGGCCGTAATCCTTCGAGAGTAATGACTTAGAGCAACGAAATTCCCGGTCCGGGCACTCGCTTTGATAGGTACGGACGGTCGGGACCAATGGGACGGGACACTATCTTGATAGGGGGCCTAAGGTCGTCCCTTTTCCGTCCTGGGAACTGAGTCCGGCGAATCGGTCGATAGGGTCCCCAATGTCCCTGAGGGGCATGGGTCGATCCAGCATGCCAAGACCGCTTCGGTTCAATCCCTCGAAAACGCTCAATAGGGGGTGCAACAACTGGCCGCGTTCTCCGCTTTGGACAAGTAGCGAGACTCTCGACCAGGTGGGAGTACCGACAATGCGGCGCACAATCTCTGCCAGACGGAAATCTGGCAAGTCGAGAGCCCGCGAACGGAAATCAAATGCACCTCCATGCGAGACGATTGCTGACTGCCAGCCTGGCGTGTTGTGTGGCTTTCTCACTGAACGCTGGGATGACCTCGGCCTTCGAAGAGCAAACGGTCACTCCTGACGGAGAAAGACTCCGTGCGGCACTCGATTCGATGCACGTTGAAGAACTCTGGCTTTCCGGGGGGCGCGTCGCGTGGAAAACGGGAAGGCCGCTGGATGACGGCGATTCGAATGGCAAGCGTCATACGCATTGCAGCGCCTTTGTCGCCGCGGCTTGCGCACGATTGAACGTCTATATCCTGCGTCCACCCGAACATTCGACTGTGTTGCTGGCGAACGCTCAATACCGCTGGCTCAGCCGCGAAGGCCGAGCACAGGGCTGGAGGCCGGTCGGGCATCCGGTTGAAGCACAGCAGTTGGCCAACCAGGGCCTGCTGGTTGTGGCCACCTACAAGGAGCGCGGGCGCCGACCCGGGCATATCGCCATTGTTCGGCCTTGCAACAAGAGCATTGCCGCGATCGAGCAGGACGGGCCCCAGATCATCCAAGCGGGAGCGACGAACTACCGGAGCACCAGCCTGGCGCGAGGATTTCGCCGCCACCCAGCCGCGTGGAACGACGAGAGAGTCCGATTCTACTGTCACGAGCTTGGCGGCGATGCACTCGCCGAGTGACCCTAATCCCCACGGCGTCGTTCTTACGTCGCGATTGGGCCGGGGCTGAACATCCAGACCAAGCGCACAGACGGGGCGTCGTTCCACGTCGCCGCAAGATCTTGGTCGTCGACGTACGGCCGTGCGGGGATACGGCGGGCGTCGACAGAGAATTCGTGTGTGTTATCGCCGGGCGAGCTCTGGCTCAATGGGTAAGGTTCGATCGACACGTGCCACCGTCGAAAATCTGGGCGCGAGGTCGCCAGTCGATAAACGGTCGAGGTCGACTCCGCAGGGGGCGGGGGCGCCCGGCGTGCGGAAAAAGTCACCACCTCGCCCAAGGGCGCGGTCATCGGCTGGGGCTCTCGCTCATCGGCGCAGCACAGCCAAAGGCTGACGCGATCAAAGAACTGCACCGTGCGATACGCCAATTCTCGATCGCGATCGAAGGCCGGCTCCCAGCCGCGGGTTTCCGCCTTCTGCTCGAGCCGGGTTTGCTCCCGCGACTGTTGCGTGAGAAAGCGGGTGACGGCAGCCAGATCGTCGGCATCGTGGCGGCCGCCATCGCGCACGAGCTCTGCCAGGTAGCAGAAATGACGACTCACCGCATAAGCGGCCAATGGGAACGGGCTTTCCGCCGCTCGAACGCTTTTGGACCAAATCGCCGTCGCGTCGGACATTCGCATTTCGCGAAAATCGCGAGGCTTGCCGGTTCGCGGATCGAGGCGCGGTGCCCAATCCCACTCGTTCCAGCCGTCGTCGTACTGCGACACGGCATGGTGGAGGGGAGTGCCCGTCGGATGAGCCGTAAGCGATTCGAACTGCTCGTTGCCCCACGCCCGAGCGATCTGAGCCGCCAGGTTCGCGTGCTTGATTTGTTCGATGATGATCCAGTCGTCGCCGTCATCGCGCCGAATCATTGCAGTTGCCGCAAGCGTTTGTCGGCCTCGGCTCGGGCCTTCGCCATGACGCTTGCCAAGGTCACCTCGGCGCCGTGTTGACGTTTGCTTTCGTCAGCCGCCTCCATGAAGGCGTAGATCTCGAGTGTTTCGTCTTCTTTGACTGGCACAACTCCAGTCCGAAAGAAGTTCACGATCGCGACGACGAGCGGCCGGTAGCCGTCGTAGGCGCCGACGTCCAGGGTGCCCTTTGTCCCATGTGCCTTCCCGCCGTAGCCGCCTTTCGAGCGTGTGCCATGGAACGTGCCGACGCGGCCCCCTTCCCACAGCCCGACGACGACGTCATCGGTGCTCGTGCTTTGGGTGCGTTTCACGCTCTTGCAACCCGTCCCCATGACGGTAAACAGCGACTCCACTCCGTGAATTCCGTACCAGAACAAGTCAGGATGCGTCTTCTCGAGATGACAAGGGCTGGTCGTTTCACAGCTTTGCACCGGCCCGATTTTTCCATTGCGCGCCTCGAGCGTTTGCTTGCTGAACCGCAAGGAAGAGCTGGAAAAGAGGGGCACGTGATAACGTTTGGACGCCTCGAAAATGGCGATCGCGTCAGCCAGCGAGCCGGCAATCGGCTTGTCGATAAAGAGCGGTTTGCCCGCTTTCATCACGGCCAGCGCCTGTTCCAAATGGGGGCGTCCGTCGTTGGTCTCCAAAAGCACGACGTCGACTTTGGGCAAGAGGGCGGAAATCGAATCGACGATTTCCACGCCCCTTTTCCGAAAGTCTTTGGTGTACTCCGGAATCCGTTCCGTGCTCGAGACAATATCGGCACTCCCGCGCGGGTAAGCCGCGACGACGCGAAAGCCGGCGATGTCCGGTGCAGCCTTCGGATCGTTGAGGGCCTGCGTGAAGGCGGCACAATGCGAAGTGTCGAGTCCGATCATGCCCACGCGAATCGGCGGCTTCGTCCCGGCCTTCGCCTTGTCGCCTGGCTGCGCGGCGGCCGCTTTCTCTGGCGATTTCGCGGCGACCTGAGTCGCGGACTTGCCCGGCGCGGAATCACTCTTCCAGACCGTCTTCAAGTCCCAGACCGCGATGCGTTTGTCGTATCCGGCGGTGGCCAACAGCGATTCGTCGGCCGAGAGAGCGATGGCGTCGATGCGGGCCGCGTGGCCGGCGACGGTCGCCAGCTCGTTGCCGCTATCCCGCTCCCAGATTTTCGCCTCGTTCCCACCGCGGGCTCGTCCGCCGGACGCGCTGATCACCACGGATCCGCCGCGAGCGAAGAGCACGGCATTCGTCGGCCGGCTATGTCCCGCGAAGAAGGACACGGCTTTGCCCTTGGACAAATCGTAGATGATCACACGCTCGTCGAAACCGCTCGACGCGAGATATTTGCCGTCCGGCGAAAACGCCACGCCCGTGGCTGCCCGTTTCGGATTGGAGAAAGAGTTGAGTTCATTGCCGTCGGCCGTGTTCCAGACCTTTACCTCGCCCGGCTGCGTGATACGCTCCTCGTCGCCGGCTGCCGTCGCGATTCGCTTTCCGTCCACCGAGAAAGCAATCGCCCGTACCGGAAAGTGATGACCGGTCAGCACGTGGACGACTTTGCCTGTGGCAATGTCGAACACGCGGGCCGATTCGGTTTCGGCCGCCTCCGTGGCCGTCGCCAATTGCCGACCGTCGGGCGAAAACGCCAACCCCGTCACATAGCCCGCGTGGTCGCCTATTGTGCGTTTCACCGCGAACGTGGCGGCGTCCAACAGAGTCACCGCCTGATAGTGTCCACAAGCCAAAGTCTTGCCGTCCGGCGACAGGGCGAGCGCTTTGACATATCCCGGCTGCACGGGGATCGACTTGGACGCCGCCTGGTCGCGCGCGTCGAGAGCCAGCAACTGTTCGTACGTGCCCGCGCAGAAGTGGTGGCCATCTTTCAAAAACACCAGCGACGTGATCCAGTCGGGCTGTTCGTCCCAGACATGCAGGGGCCGTATTCCAGGTTGCTTTTCCGCGGGGTCGTCGCCGGGGGCGGCAGGGACCCGAGCACCAACTTGCCAGCAGGCAGTGACAAGCAGGAATGCGGCCGAGAGGCGGGCGAGCGGAAAGCGTCTGAGCGGATTGGTCATGGACGGCTCCGAGGGAAAGGAGAGATCTCCAGTATCCCATATCGGAGTCGTGCTTCGCGACCCATTTAAGGGCTCGACGCAGTCCGTTCGTCGGGTGCGGAAGTAAGCGGTGCCGCGGTCCAAATCGCCAGTGCTGCAGCGCCGCCTGCCGCCAGCGATCGGCCGTCAGGCGAAAATGCGATCGGCCAAGCCGCGGGCGGCACTGGCTCACCGTACTGCAAGTATTCCTTGGTTGCCTGCAACAGTCGGAGCGATGCCCGCAGTTCTCCCGTTCGGGGATCCCAGAGCGTCACGCCGCTTGGTCCTGAAACGGCGAGCGTCTTGGAGTCGGGTGAAAAGGCGACATCGCAAACGACGAGCTCGGCCGGACCAAACGCGAGAATCTCTTTGCCTTCCGGCACTCGCCACAATCGCAGGGGACGATGAGCCACGCTGGCCTGCGTCTCAAGCGGTGCAACGGAACTGCCTTCGGCGGAGATCAGGAATCGGCCGTCGGGCGAGAACGTGAGCGAGACAACCGCGCCCGTGTGACCCGTCAATGTCGCGAGTGTTTGCCGGCGCTCGACGCTCCACACTCGAATGGCTCGATCGGCTCCTCCCGAAGCCGCCCACTTGGCGTCGGGAGCGAAGGCCGCGCTCAACACGGGGCCCGTGTGTCCGGTCAAGCTGGCGAGGGGCTGTCCGTTTGCCGTGTTCCAAAGCCGCACGGTGCCGTCGTCGCCGGCGGAAACCAACGTTTTCCCGTCACCCGCGTACGCCAGAGAATTGACGCTGGCCGTGTGTCCGTTGAGCGCCAACTCAACCCGCTGTCCACCCACGGTCCAGATCAGGATCGGCCAATCACGGCCTGCCGACGCGAGATGAATTCCGTCCGGAGAGAATGCCAACCGCTTAATGTCGCCCGAGCGGTTGGTCAGCCGAGCCATTTCGACTCCGCTGCCAACATCCCATAAGCGAATCGAATCAGAGGTGCCGACTGCCAAACAGCGGCTATCCGGCGAGTAAGCGAGCGCAGCCGCGCGGGGAGCGTCTCGCAGAACCACATCGGGACGCGACTTGTCGACAATTGCTCCCCGAGGGTCCCAGAGCCGGAGAGTTCCGTCGGACCCGCTGGTGGCGGCCAACTGTCCGTTCGGTGCGAACCCAATGCCGGTGACGAGTCCGTTGTGCCCTGACAGAGGCCGAGGATGGCCCAAGTCGTAACTCGAGGGCTCGCTATTTGCGTTGGCTCGGATTTTTTTTGGCGGCTCGTCCGTGGGACGGGGTGTTCGATTGAAGATCAGGCCCCGTTCGCCGACCGCAGCAGCCAACCACGCGCCGTCGGGCGAGAAGGCGAGAGAGTTGACCGGCGCGTCGACGCTTTGTGGCCCGGAACGCACGAGCAGCGAATCGACGTCTCGAAGACTGATCGATCCTTCGCTGCCAGCAGCGAGCGTTTTCGCATCGGGAGAAAAGGCCAGAGCGCTCACGGCGCCCCCCGGCACGGCAAGCGTCGCTCGCTCGAGCCCTGCCGCGTCCCAAATGCGCACAACTTGATATCCGCCGGAGGCGACCAGCTGTCCGTCGGGGGAGAAGGCGACTGCGCGGACAAAACGCGTCGGATCGTCGGCGCTATCCGGCTCGTGATTGCGAGGATGACCCCAGCGTGTTGCGACCGCACGACGGGAAGCCACGTCCCAAAACTTCACGGTCCCGTCGTCACCGCCGGAGACCAGGGCCGAAGAATCAGGAGAGATTGCGACCGAGAGCACGGCCCCCAAGTGGCCGAAAAATGTCGCCTCGAGGCGCCGCGCCGCGACGTTCCAGAGCTTGACCGTGGCATCGGCCCCAGCGGAAGCCAGCCACTCGCCGCGCTGCGAGAAGGCCAATCCGCGAACGCCTCCCGCGTGGGCCGGGAGCGACGCAACCGGCTTGCCGCTGATCGCGTCGCGCAGCGTGATCGCACCGTCCTCTCCGGCACTTGCTAACACTGTTCCGTCCGGGGACCAAGCCACGGCGTTGGCCGGGGCCGTGCCGCGCCAGGTGGCCCGATCGTTTTTCGATCGACCGTAAAAATAGCCCCAGGCAAAATCGCGGAGTTTCGGTGGACATCCCTGCGAGTTTTCGAGGAGTACCGCTGCCAACCCGGGACTTCGCTGCCAGCAGTCGCGCACACGTGCCAACTGGGCGTCGTAGGCCCGCAATTCCATCAGCTGCAGGCGATCCTCGGCTCCCTGAAACTCCTCGATTGCTTGCTTGCGAGCCGCTTCGTCGCGGGCACGCTGGGCGGCGATCGACTGTTGCTCGGTCCGCAGCAGAACGGACGACTGGTCGAGTCGTTGGCGCGCCTGGTCGCGCTCATGCTGCGCGACCTCGCGATCGTGCTTGGCTTTCTCGAGCTGTTCTTCAAGAGCGGTGATCTTTGCCTTCTCGTTGGCGACCTCGGCCGGAGGGATTTCAGACTCGGATTCCGAAGTCGGCGTGGGATTCGCGACGACCGTCTGCGCTCCGGAAGATCGTGTGAGAACCGAGGCTCCGATCCAGCCGAGTAACACGGCTGCCAGCAAACCGGCCGCCAGTTTGGCTCGCTGGGGCAGGCGCTGGTTTGTTTGCCGCAGGAGATCGAACGCGCCTGTCGCGGCGCGAACCACGCGGGCTACCACGGTCGGGCGGACGCCACGGATCGGAGCGTCGGGTGCGTGCGTCGAGACGGGACTTTCGGCAAGCACTGGGGGAAGCTCGTCCACTGTCGCGACAGCGGCCGTTGTCGGAGTGATCATAGCGACGTCCGACTGCGGCGCCTCAGCCGTTTCCGATTCAGAAGTCACCGGCCAATCGGAGTTGACGGCTTCCGGTTCCGACGTTGAAGCAGCGGGCTCCTCGACCTTCGGGGCCGAGCGAAACAGATCCGATGCGGAGTTGAGAGGGGCGTCCTGTCTGGGCGGTGCAGGTCGGTCGGTTGACTCGGCCCTCGCGGCGGCAGACAGGTCCGCCACGTGTTCGTTGATCGTGTCCTCTGCGAGGGCCGCCAGAGGAGCGGAGTGCCCGTCGGCTTGCCCGAAAATTCGACTCACTTCCCCGAGCACATTGTCGAGATCTTCGCCACCGTCGATTCGCGGTGGCAGCGGCGGAGTCGTGGACGACGTTTCTGATTTTGACGTAGACGCAGAGGCATCCGGATCGGGCACAAGCGGCGATTCGGAGGCTTCGACCGCAGACGGTGCAGCCATGTCGACGTGTTCGGATTGGATCGGTTCGGTCGACATGGAGAGCGAGTGGGGCCTCAGTGCTGAAAGAAGCGAGCGCGCGAATGCTCGACATCCGAAGAGATCGGCACAGCAAGGCCGGCCTATTGGCGGAAACGCTCGTGGAGCAACACCTGGCGACCGTTAGACGCCGGCGCGTCGCGATCCTGCCACGTGTGTCAAAGAAATGCGTCAATCAGAATCTGTAGCGGCAGTCGCACCGAGCGCGAAGGAAGTTTCGGCAGGAACCTCGCGATCGGGAGCCGTTGCCAAACTCCGAATGGCGACGTCGATCCGCTCGGCGAGCGGGCCGCGAAACTCTTCCCAAAAGACGAGCGGGAATCGGCCGACCTTGTCGTGCAGGGCCACGATCTCGAGGCTCGCCGGCGGCCGACCGACCATCGCCCGCACCGCTTCGGCATAGAGCAGAAATTGAATCGCAAAGTGTTCGCGGAGCGCGGCGGGATCGCCGTCGGGCAGACGCCCCGTTTTGTAATCGAGAATCTTCCACTCGCCGCCTTGCGAGAGGAGCAGGCAGTCGAGCGTGCCCGAGATGACGGCCGTTCGCTCGGAGGCCGGTGCGCCCAGCGGCCAGCCGAGCAGAAAGTCGATCTCGTTAAAGCAGCGCTGCGCCGCTCGCATTTCGTCCCACAAGTCACTTTCGACCAGCGCTTGGACTCGGCGGACCATAACGGTTGGGTCGAAACGTCCGACGCCGCGGGCCGTCTGGCCTTTGAGCACAGAATTCACGCCGGTCGCGATCAGGTCGGCATCGACATTGGAATCGCGGGGCAGACGCTCGATCACGCGATGCATGAGCGAGCCCAGGAGCGTCGCGGCTTCGCCCAGCGGCTCGAAAGTGTCGTCCGCGGCTCTGCGCGAAGTGCTCGGACGGGTGCGGCTCGGCCACTGCGCATCGCGTAATTGCGCGTCCTGTTCCTCAATTTGGGAGACGCTCAAATAGAGAGGTCCCGAGTGGGTGGCGACGACAGGCGTCATGAGCCGAGGCAGCGGATCGGCCTCGGCCGCCTCGGCAAGCTCGCGCCATTGGCCGAGCTTGGTCGTCTTCGAATCGGGTCGCGGCACGACGGTGAGCGCGGGGCATTGCCGATGTATTTCAATTTGCGGAATCGCATTCGGATCGCCCGCATTTGCTGCGGCCTTCTTGCCACGCAGCCCCGGCTTATCGTGAGACAGCTTGGGATCGCCAGCCGACGAGGCGAAATAGGGATCGCCCTTTGGGAGTCCCGTTCCGAGGTCGTATCGCTGCGCCACCAATCGCAGCCACTGGGATCGCGCGGCACGATCTCCGGCCATCGCCGGGTCGGCCGGCAACCCGGCGGACAAGATCAGATGGTCGGCCGCACGAGTCAGCGCGACGTAGAGAATCCGCAACGATTCGTCGTCGTCCTCGCGATCCTCGATATATCGATGCATATCGATCGCCGGATGCCGGGGCTCTTCGGATCCGAATTTCGGCGCGGCCATAATCGGCCCGAAGTCGCGGTGGTAAACCGCGTCGGAGAACGAGCCGCGATTTCGCCGCTCCATATCGGCCAGGATCACAACCGGAAACTCCAGTCCCTTCGCCTGATGAATCGTCATCAGACGCACTATTTCGTCGCTCGACTCGGGATGCGTTGCGGCCAAGTCCTCGATCGTTTGGTCAGACACAGAGTCCTGAATCCGGCGCGTAAAGTCGGCCAGCGTCCCGATTCCCGATCGGTCGAATTGCCGGGCCATCTCGATCAACTTGCGCAGGTTCGCAACCTTGCGACGTCCGAGAAACTCGCAGAGCAGCGAGGCATCG
>DASRXU010000176.1:0-2650 GCA_035687365.1 Planctomycetaceae bacterium
AATCGATCAGGATGTTCGAAAAGGAGTTATAGAGAACGCCCGTTGCGAGCGCCCCGTTTTGCCCTTGCATCGCGTCTTCGTGGTTGCCGTCGCCAAGGTCGAAGTTGTCGTGGATGGTGTTGTGAGTGATCGAGATATTGCTTGCGGCATAGTCGATCCCATCGTCGCCGAAGTGGTCAATCTCGTTGTTCGAGAACAACGAATTGTTGCCGAGATCACCGCGCCGAAGCGCACGTTCCGGATGTGCGACCCGGTCATCGAGACGCAAGTCGTGTATGCCGTTCGCGCCAGTGCTGGCTGTGCCTTCCTCCCGGTAGCCGCTCCGTCCTTGAGCGACCCACTGCGCCTTGGTCCATCCGTCGGTACTGTCAGCCGTGCTGACCTGCATGTTCTGCAGGATGATGTCGGAGGTCGGGAGTGCGGCTCCCTGATCCGTAACGGTCACCAGCGACAGCTTGTTGTTATTCGCGCCCAACAGGCTCTGCACTTTGATGTCCTTGAACACCCACTTGTTGGTCGAGCGGATGTACAGGGTCGAGAAAACCGGCGTCTGCCCGGACGCGGCCTCGACTGTGACGAAACTCGGGTTGACGACTTGCTTCGAGTAATCGCCGATGACGATGTCGCCGTAATTGCCGCTCATCAGCATGATCGTGTCGCCGGGCTGGACGGGCGGGCTGCCAAGCTGGTCCGCAACGTAAACGCGCTTGCCCTCGACGACGTGATAGTAGGGGACGCTCGACAGCAGCGGGCGTGCGTAGCCTTGGGGAAACTTAAAAAAAAGGACACCTTGCAACGCGTTCCAGGGGTGCGCCTGGGAGCCGTCCCCGCCGTCGGCCGGCGTCTTGCCGTTGACCGGATCGACCCACCAGACTTTTCCGGTCGGGCCGGGCTGAGCGCAGCCGGGGTAAAGCTCAGCCGCCTGAGCGACGCCACCGAGCGCGGCGACAAGGCAAAAAAAGCCGGCTGCGACCAGCGCGCGCGCCTTTTCCACAGTCATGGGCAACCTTCAACGCGGTCGTAAGGAAGCGAAAAGTCGAAACGAGATTGGCTGGCTTTCTACCGGAACAAATCGGCCAAGACAAAGGCAGCCCGGGTCGAACCGAGTCCACTCCCTCTATAAAGGCTCCATTTGCCCCGAGGGCCTTTAACGTCGCTGAGGTCGTTCATGTGAGCAAGCCTTCCCATGTGAGCAAGACTGCGACAGTTGTGTTTCAGGCGGCGGCGCGAGGATAGGTCCCCGTCGGGGAGCAAGCGAAACGCCCTCCCCGGAGCCCGATTTCGACTAGCTTCGCGCTCGCGCTGACGATTTCGCGCGGCGTGACTCACAGGGGGCAATTGTGCGCAATGAGCGGTATGATAACATTGTTTTTCTATCCGAGACGTCCGGTCGGAACATCGGTTCCCAGAGATTTTCGACGAGGCGTCGGAGCGTCACCTCGAGCAGGTTGCGTCGGAAGGGCCTAAGTAAGGGAGAACCCCCAAGCTGCGGAGAGCCCGGATGTCGGGGATTAGAGAGTGGCTGAATTCGCACGGCTTATCGGACTATGCGGATCGTTTTGCCCAGAATCGGATCGATCTTTCCATCCTCCCAGACCTTACAGACGACGATCTTAAGGAGCTCGGCGTATTACTGGGGGATCGTCGGCGAATTCTGCGTTTGATTGCAGAGCTCGCTCCTAAGCCGCAAGTCCCCGTTATATCCGGGTCACGGCCACTCGAAGGGGCCGAACGGCGCCAAGTCACGGTGATGTTCGCTGATCTGGTCGGATCGACCGCGCTCTCAGCCGGCATGGATCCGGAGGATCTGCGAGATGTCTTCGCCGCTTATTCGAACTGCGCCGAAGAAACCGTGAGCAGGTTCGGCGGGAACGTCGGTCAATATATGGGCGATGGGATCCTGGTATACTTCGGCTATCCCAACGCTCACGAAGACGATGCGGCACAAGCGGTCAGAGGGGGACTCGAGCTCATTGCGGCGGTCACCGGACTGAAGACGCGTGTTCCGCAGCAAGTGAGGGTCGGCATCGCGACCGGAGTGGTCGTGGTGGGAAATCAGACCCCCAGCATCATCGGCGAGACCCCGAACCTTGCCGCCCGCCTCCAGAGCCTCGCCAAGCCTAACACGGTCGTTATTAGTGAAGACACGCGGAGGCTTCTCGGGCAACTGTTTGAGCTTGAGGACCTCGGGACAAGGGACTTGAAGGGAATTGCGGCGTCGGTGCAGGTCTGGGAGGTGCTTCGGCCGACTGCCTCAACGAGCCGCTTCGAGGCGCTACACCCGAGCAGGATGACCACCCTCGTCGGCCGCGAAGACGAATACGAATTGCTGCTGCGCCGCTGGTTGAAGGCGCAACAAGGCCAAGGCCAAACCGTGCTGCTGTCCGGCGAGGCTGGCGTGGGCAAATCACGCCTGACGGTCGCATTTTCGGAACGTCTCAAGGGCGAGCGCTATCTTCGCATTCGTTGCTTCTGCTCCCCACAGCACACCAACAGCGCGCTTCACCCGATCATCGACCATGTCGAACGCTCCGCCGCCTTTGCGCGTGACGATCCGCTGGAAACGAAACTCGACAAACTCGATACGCTCCTTCGACAGTCCTGGTCTTCAGCCGAGGACTCGGCGCTCTTCGTCGAGATGCTCTCGCTG
>DASRXU010000177.1:0-12068 GCA_035687365.1 Planctomycetaceae bacterium
AAGCGGCCCGGCTTATAGACCGTCACTGTGGGAACGGGGCGGCCGTCCTCGTCAACTACTGTCAGGCGCAGTTGGCACGCGAGCTTGAGGACAAAATCGCGCGTCATAGTTTTGGGTGGGTCGAGCCGAACGTGCAGGTTCTCGTCTTGGTAATCGGAGAGGCTGATGCAGCGCGAGCTGAGGATGCTGAGACGGTAGACGCCCGCGGCTTCCACGCGTTCGAGCGCGTAAGACCCGTCGGCTTTGGTCTTCGCCATGTAGCCCCTGCCGCCGCCGTTGCGATACATCTGTAGTTCGGCATCTGCGACGGGTGCACCGTTCTCGTCCGTGATCCGCCCGGCGAGGGAGTTGGGCAACTGCGGCTGCGCCTTGGCCCGAGCGCGGGGGGGATCGGCCGCCAGCGACGTTTGTCGGTCCCCCAGCGGCAGGCTGACGATTAGGCCCGCGCACCAGACGACGACAATGCGAAACGCGACTCGTCGCGACAGCATGGGCGATCTCCCGTAAAGCGCGGCAGCGTCCGGACCATGCGAGAGGGATGTCCGGGACTCGGATCGAGTGCCACGGCTGAGTGCCATACCGATCGGTTCATCTTATCTAATTGCGAACCTGTTCGAGCCTCAGCGTACGTCGGTCCCGCTCGGGAAAGAGACTGACAGCCTGCCGCGTCTGCATGGGCTTTTTTTGGCTGTAGTCGAAAACAAGCTCTTCTGTCTTGATATCACCGCTGTGGTTCACTTCGTATCGCAACTTGCTCGTCTGGTGGCCGGTCTCTTCGTCCAATCTCGGCGGCCACCATTTGAGCTCTCGAATTGAGTCGCCGGGCGATCTCTCGCTCACGGCCCGTCGAACAACGTCGATCTCCGGGCCCTGGACCGGCAGTTGACTGGCATCGCCTCTGGTGATGCTCCGATCACCATCAACGAACAATTTCGGCTTGGCTTTAACGGCCATGGCAATGGAAAAGGTGGGCGACGAAGTCGAATACGCTTCAGCTTCCACGATTCCAGTACGCTCCCGCGTGACACCGAGCACACGCAACACGCGGAATTGGCTTCCGAGCCGAACAAATTGAGGCGGCTGGAGGGCGATCACAAATCGCAATTTGCCGACCCGGCCCTTCCAGTGCCGTTCGCGAATTTCGATCGGACGCGGATACCACCATTGCTGTTCGATAAATGGCACGTCGCCGATCTTCGCCAATTTGCGTCGGATACTGTTGATCTCTGACCCATCGACGGGCAAGTGATAGGAGTGTCGAATCTGCCATTCGTTGTGGTCGTTGATCCACGCCCCGGTCACGGGATCCGGCTTAAAGTTGCCCGGGTCAGGCTGGTTGAGGCCCCATGAATTCCGGAACACCTTTAGATGGTCCGGTTCGACGCCATTTTTGAGGCCCGGCTCTTCTGCAGGGAGAGACGCCTGCTGTTTGGCGGCATTGAGAGCCGCGATCTCTTCGAACGGCAGCGTTCGCAACGGCTTTTTGTCGGACAGCGCGGCGACCGGTTGTGCAACCGGCTCGACGAGGGTCACGGGCTTGGCCTGGACAGCTTTGGCGTCCTTGGCTCGTGCGCCCTCGACTGGGGTGACTTCGACCCGAGCCAGCGTCTCCGGACTGCCGCTGATCTTGACCGAGAATGTAATCAACAAGCAGAGCAGCGCGGCGACAAGAAAGAATGCGGGCTGGCGAGATAAGGCCCGCAGGTCCTCGCGCGTAAACGTGCAGCGACTGACGCAATGCCTGACCCACAACCTGAAACGGGTGGGTTGCGCGAGGCATGTTCGAAAAGTGGAGCGCGGACCAGACTCCACACGGTGTGGCAGTCGATAATCCGGCTTGCATTCGTCGGGCGGCGTTTTGGGAATCATGAACGATGCCTCGGGCCGACGTCCCTTTCCCGAATTTGTGTCCTCACCCCATTACATAACCCCACCGCTGGCGAAACGGACCGCGAGTTCTCCGTTCGGCGCTGACCAATATCCGCGCGCCGCCACTCCCATTACTGAAACGTAACGGAGTGTCAGCCGACCGTTGTTAAACGACGGTGCGGTGGCATCGAGGGTGGCCGTCCGTTACGGGGTCTGACCCGTGGCCGGCACGACGAGCACGCGGAGGTGCGACGGGTCCTCGAGTTGTTCATGCGGTCAATCCCTGTTGCTCTCAATTCAATGCGTTGTCACTGCCAAGGCCTTGCCGGCCACCTTTGGCAATTTGTCGCAACGTTTCGCGTGGATTCGAAGGAAGGGAGTACCTCGGCTTGGATTTACGGGAGCAATGCCTTTGAATCACTTTCCAAACATAGACGACCGTACCCTTCGGACCGATCCTCGTATTAGGAACGCCATTTAGCTCCCTAATCACGGTGTCTTTGCTGCAGCCCCAGAGTGCTTTCAAGTCCTCACGCGTAACCCAAACTTCTTCGGGGCTTGCGTCGGCGTTGTGTTTCGCGATCTCGTCCAGTGTCAACTGCTGGTTGCTTTCCGCAGGACCCAACTCAGTTGCAGCCTCCACGAGCTCATCAAGGTGGCCCAGACATTCATTCACTCTTCGAGACGATTCCTGCAATGTTTTTTGGTCGGGGGCATGGCGCGGAGGCTGCGAGTCAACGCGTATTCGCACGCCCTTCTGACGACGAATCTTGTCAACTGTCTTATTCGCGTAAAGAAGTTCGTCGAAACTATTAAAGATTTCTTTGAGCGTGACCTCAAGAGAAGTGAGAGCGCGAGTCACGTCGTGCATGCGCGAGTTCTCCATCGAGATTTCTCGGATGCAGCAGTGAAGGGTTCTAGCAGAAGTCTGTGCCTTCAAAGCGCCATCGCGAGACTCCCGGACTTGCTCTCCGTCTTGCCACATTTTCGCTGGTTCAGAAAGAGATCCCTGAATTACGAGGATATCCTCACGAATCGCTAGCGCGATTGCTGTGACGATCTTTTGAAGGCGCAGATCTTCAAAGTTCGTCATGATACGCAGTAGGTTTCCTGCGTTTGCGATCGCATAGTTCTAGCTCTCCGTGGACCCACATCTCTCAGTGCTATCTTGCCAAGGTACGCGCAGCTTCAGAATAATCGCCGCACATAGAACCGTCAAAGGGCAACAGGGTTGTTGTGGCTGTAGTCGGCCCGCGCCCTTGTGTACCAAAATGCCGGAGAGAAGAGCGCAGGGGCGCCGACAAACAATCGAGCAGCTAAGGCACCTTCGTGGCGGCGATTAAGACTGCGACCCTGTCTCGGGAAGCATTTCCGCCAGCGTCTTACCGCCCCTAAGGCCACACATTAGCGCCCGCTTCTCGGCGACGGACTTCTGATAAAGAGGGGCGCTGGGGTAGGTACTTCGGTTGAGTAATGCGATTGCCCGCTCAAAAAGCGCCAGCAGGGTGTCGGCGTTGGTCTTTGCGACGCTTCGTTCTTCTGGCACTTGCCAAGCGCAAAAGTCGACGAAATAGGTAAAGGCGGAACGAACGGCGCGGCAGACCATAACGTCACATTCTTCCGCGAATTCGACACCTCTAACTTCCTCCTGATCGTGCTCGAGCTTCGCGAGCAATGCCGAGAGTCGCAAAGTAGCGGAGTCAAGTCTATTGCCGGGCATTTCAGTCGACATCTGCGAGTTCGCCATGGTGCTTCACCTTACCCACGCTCAAATGTCATCGGCATCAATGTGCTCGCTGCCGAGTTCATATTGGCGGAAAAATTGAGAATTGTGCGTTCGGAACCAATGCCAGGCTCGTTACTCGACATGAGCATTGGTTTAGTCACCATCCATGTCTTCAACCAATCTGCACGATTCTTGAACTCCGCGAATCGCGTCTTCGATCCACTTTTTCGCTTCGGCTCCTTCGCATGCCCGAAATGCTTCGACTATGGTACTTAGTTTCTGCGCAATGGATTGCAAAATTGAGCGATCGTTTGAACTCCCAGCAACGGTCTTTCCAAACCGATCCGCGAGTTCCGCTGCCGCTGCCAAAAACTCTGCCTGCTCCGCAACGGATGGCGGATCGTCTGCGCGTGACTCGGTGTTCAGCAGGTGAAAGCGCAATCGGAGCACGTCTCTCATCCAGCGTTTGTTGTGCCGATCGCCCGTGCTCATTTCGACCGCGACAGCATGGGGTGAAAGCGCGTACCCGCTGGTCCGACCTGAGGACAGGCCCTGCTGATTTCGCGACTCTTGACAGCGTCACACCGCGGAAACCAAGAAGGTCGGGATCGTAGCCATGAGAAGAGTTCATGTCAAACTAGCGTACTTAGTCGTCAGGTCGTAAGCCAAACAATTATTCGGCAATTCACCAACGAGTCCACTCCACAACACCGGTCAATTGTTGTCGGCGCGAGAACTTGCCTTTTGGGGGTGCAACAGCCAGTTCGGTGCCAACGCGCATATTTGGCCAGAAGAAATTCTCGACGTTCCCGATCTCATCGGTTGGAGCGGCGCCAGGGCCGCAGCTTGTGTCCCCACCAACGCGGGGCTTGCTTAAACTCTTTACGCTGCAGGGTCTGTTTTTACACAGCGAGCCCATTTGCGACGGTCGCGATGCGCGGCATGGCAAGCGCGGTCCGGAAATCACGTTACCTCGACTCGGTCGCGCAAGTATAGCCCCCTAGGTTCCGCGGTGCACCTTGAACAGTCTCCAGGCGAGCAGTGCATACGCACAGGTGCGCATGCGCTTTGTGCTTACGCAAAGGCCCGCTGCATTGGCACTGACAGACGTTGAGATTCCGGTGTGGTACTTGTCCACCATTGCGGCGAGAGTCGACTGCTCGCTCACGGATTCGAGAGCATCGTTCAAACGAAGCAAAGGAACCACACATGCGATCCGCTTCAGAAATCGTGCATTTGACCCTTCGCAGTTCTCAACGGTTTTCTCTGCGCGGCGCCAACCGCCAATCGAAACTTGCCATAAGATTCAGAGGGCATCACAACCGGTGGTTAACCAACCACATCAATTGTGAGGCGAAGGTCGCCGAAATACGCGCTCTGCTCATGGCTAGCGAGCTGACGCCCAGAGACGCCAAAATGGAGCAACTCGCTCGGTTCCTCAACGATTGTTGACGGGAACTCCGCCGGATTGCAAGCGCGTCACATCGAGGCCGTCGCCACGACCCTGCCCCCCAGTTCAATGTCCACGCAACTTAGCTGGCTACGGGGCCTGACCTGGCACAACCAGCACGCTGATGTGCGACGGGTGCTCGTGCGAGTGGTACACGCGCTCGCTGGCTTTGTGATAGTCAGACTCTTTTGCCGAGTAGATGTCGGTAAAGATCTGCGGGTTGCGGTCGATGACCGGGAAGTAACTCGATTGCACCTGGACCATCAGCCGGTGTCCGCTACGGAAGTTGTGCAGCACATCGTTAAGAGCAAACTTCACCGCTGTGGGTTTGTTGGCGACGAAGGGTTGCGGCTTCTCGTAGCTATCGCGGAATTTACCGCGCATCATTTCGACGCGAACGAGTTGCTGATAGCCGCCCATGCTGATCCGCGTGGGGTTGGGATCCGGATCAGGATAATCGTCGGGATAGACGTCGATCAGTTTCACGACCCAGTCTGAGTCCGTCCCCGAGGTTGAAACCACGAGGTCGGCCTGAACCGGTCCGGCGATAGTCAGGTCTTCTTCGAGCACGGGAGTCGTGTAGCTCAACACGTCGCCGCGTCGCGAAGCGAAACGCTGGTCGGCCGTCATGTAGTCGCGGGCGATCGTATTCGTGATTCGCTCGATGTAGGGGACCGGGTGGGCTGGGTCGCTGACGTATTCGTCCGACTCCTTGTCGCTGTTCTGCACGCCAGCTTTTGGCGGACCGTCGGTGAGCTTGCCTCCTTCTTGAAAGTAAAACGACTTGGCCTTCACGCCCTTGGGTGGCCACGTCGGGTAATCCCGCCAAACGTTCGTGCCCGTCTCGAAGACCCAAGCCTCGGTCTTGTCGGCTTTTCCTTTGCCTTTGAGGTAATACTCGAAGAACGGGAACTCGATTTTTTCCGAGTAGAACTCGGCGGTCTTGGCGTTGAAGGAGACGTCGCCCAGCTTCGAGCCCTCGCCACGAGCCCAGCCCCCGTGAATCCAAGGTCCCATCACGAGCCGGTTGGTGGTCTCCGGAGATTGCTGTTCGACGTGCTGATAAACCTGCAGCGCACCGTAGAGATCTTCGCAGTCGTACCAGCCGCCCACCGTCATGACGGCCGGCTTGATGTGCTTGAGATGCGGAAGGATGTTGCGGGCTTTCCAAAAGTCATCGTAGGTACCGTGCTCCGCGATATCCTTGAGGAAGCCGGTGCCGCCCCGAAACTGTTTCTCGCTGAGGACGTTGATCGGACCGAGCCCGAGGTAGGAGTTGTAGACATCGGGACGCACGTTGTCGCGCCGCGACGGCCCGCGGCCGCGGTTGGCCGCAGCTCCCCGCTGGGGTCGGTCAAAAAACTCGAGGAAGCTGATGCTGTCGGCCAGGATGAACGCGCCGTTGTGATGGTAATCGTCGCCGACGAACCAGTCGGTGACTGGCGCCTGCGGAGAAACGGCTTTGAGCGCGGGATGCGCATCGATCATGCCGCACGCAGAGTAGAAACCGGGATAAGAAATCCCCATGATGCCGACGTTGCCGTTGTTGTTCGCCACGTGCTTGATGAGCCAATCGATCGTGTCGTAAGTGTCGCTCGTCTCGTCGACCTCTTTGCCCTTCTTGGCCGGAATGTAGGGGCGGACGTTGACGAACTTGCCTTCAGACATGTGACAGCCGCGCACGTCCTGAAATACGAAGATATAGCCCGACTTGTCGTAGAGGGGCGATTGCCCCAGCCGGGGCCGGTACTGATCCTCGCCGTAGGGTCGCACACTGTAGGGTGTGCGCGTCATGAGCATGGGGTACTTCTGCGTTTGATCTTTCGGCACGTAGACCGAAGTGAAGAGCTTTACGCCGTCCCGCATCGGGATCTTGTATTCGTACTTCGTGTAGTGGGCTTTTGTGTCAGCGACCTGAGCGGGGTCGGCCGGCGGCGGTTGGCCGATGGCCGTTCGTTGAGAAAGGATGCCCGCCAACACCAGGGTGGCAAGGGCAACAGCTCGGGCGGCGGAAAACAGCCGGAACGGAGTCATTGTGAGCTCTCAGGCAGGTGGAACACGGGTGCGGATGACTTCAGATGACTTCAACGGTGAGTACTCGAATATAACAGAGTTCGAGGTCCGGTTTGAAATTCACCGGGCCGCCTCGGCCCCCGATCGAGAGTGCTCGGCCGACGTTAAGGATTTGCCATGAAACACGTCTGCGTCGCCGCGATGCTGTTGGGGATTGGCGTTTCCACCGCGAGCGCCCAATGGCACCAGCAGACCATCAACTCCCACGCCAACTTTCGCGGCCTGAGTGTCGTGAGCGCACACGTGGCGTGGGTCAGCGGCACGAAGGGGACGTATGGGCGAACCACCGACGGCGGCATGAATTGGGCTGTTGGCACCGTGCCCGGCGCCGCAAAACTCGATTTCCGCGATGTCGAAGCGTTCGGAGAGACGACGGCTTATCTCCTGAGCGCTGGGCCCGGCGAGGAGTCGCGCATCTACAAAACCATCGACGGCGGCCGCACATGGATCCTCCAATTCAAGAATGCTGAGCGAGACGCCTTTTTTGACGCGATGGCCTTCTGGGACGAGACGCACGGGATTGCACTCAGCGACCCGCTGAAGGGGCATTTTCCGTTGATCGTCACCCAGGACGGCGGTGCGCATTGGAAACCTCTCGCCGCAATCGACCTGCCGCCCGCTCTGCCAAACGAAGGCTGCTTCGCGGCGAGCGGCACTTGTCTCGTCACGCACGGCAAGCAAGACGTCTGGTTCTGTACGGGCGGAGCCAAGACGGCCCGGGTCTTCCATTCCAGCGATCGAGGCCAGCATTGGACGGTGAGCAACACGCCGATCGTTGCGGGAACCGCCTCGGCCGGCATTTTTTCGATCGCCTTTCGCGATCGGAATCATGGCCTGATTGTCGGCGGCGACTATCGCAAACCGAACGAATCCAGCGCAAACGCAGCAACCACAGCCGACGGCGGACAAACCTGGACATTAATTAACAAGCCGTTTGGATATCGATCGGGAGTGGCGTGGGCGAAGGATCGATGGATCGCCGTGGGGACCTCGGGTTCCGATGTTTCCCGAGACGATGGTGTGACGTGGCAACCGCTCGATCGCCAGAACTACAACAGCGTCGCCTTCAGCCCGGCGGGGGAAGACTGGGCCGTTGGCCCGCACGGTCGAATTGCGAAGTTCGCAGATTAGCAACTCACCATCATTTTGCTGTTAGCGCACGAGGATCTATGCCACGTTCCGGTCAGTTTCCTCCACGAAGACGTCCAATCGGTCGGTTGACGCTGGTTGCTAGCGTGCTTCTGCTCATAGCGAGCGCCAGGTCGAAGTCGAGCGGCGCTCCGCCGGGACCGCCGCCATCGGGTCAACCCGCCGCACGTTCTGACGCGAAACGATCCCAAAACCGGGAACCGTCTGCGGCCGCACTTGTGCAGGGCGTCTATGAGAGCTTTGGCTGGATCGACGCAGCGCGCAGTTTTCGCATTCGCACTGAGTACAGCTTTATTCCGACTGAGGCGAAACGCCGCTGGGAAGAAAAGCATCCACCCCTCGGCGAAGCACCTGGCACAGTGGACTTGCGAACATTTTGCCTCGACTCGGAATGGGCCTGGGACAAAACTCGAATTCACTATTCCTACGAAAACCACTACGTTGGCGACCCCAAATCGACTTATGGTTGCCAAAAGCGGATCTGGGACGGATCGCTGGCGATCAGTCGTTCCGAGCGCTCAGACCACTCGCAGCTGAGCTACGCCTTCGACAATAAGCTCGGCATCTTTTTCGACGAACAAAACGTCACGACTCAATTGATGCTGCCCTGGGGTCCTGGCGGCCCCCATCACTTCTGGTGGCTGTCGACCGACGTGGCTGCGTGGCGAGAAGCCGCCGGTTTGTTGCCGCGAGACTTCGAGTTGGTTGGAAGGGAAACGATCAATAGCAAGCCGTGCTACGTAGTCGAGTCATGGATTGGCGGTTATCGGCTGGCTGTTGGTGTGGCTGACGGGCGTCTGTACCGCCGCACTTGGCTACTGGCCGTTGAAAACAAACCTGGCTACGACCAAAAAGCAATTTTCCAAAAGGTAGCCGGCCCGACCGTCAAGTCCTACCAGGGATGGGTCAAGTGGTGCGAAGCCTTGGATCCGGCCGGGCGCAGTCGCGCAATCCATCAGCTTCACGTTGCCGAAGCTGAATACGTCCGATCGAAGCGCGCTGCTTTCCATCAGTTCTTCGACGACTATCGTCAGGTTTCGCCGGGACATTGGTTGCCCTTTCGACAATTCGTCATCCAATACAACACAAAAGCGCCCGAGCCCTTTGTGGAGTCTCGTATCGAACAGAAAGTGACCACGGTCTCTGTTGACGAACCTCTTCCGATGAAGCTGTTTCAAATCGAGCTGCAGGATGGCGTTCCGGTGACGACCGACTGGCGCTACGATCCGCCGATCCACTACGAGTACCGCAAAGCTCAGACGGAAGCCGAGCGGATCGCTTTGCGAGATCTCGAGCGAAGGAAAAGGCACTAGCGCTCTGTGGCAGAACCATCGCTGATCGCCAATGAAGCCGCAATCCGTGTGCGACGCACGGTTTGACCTTAGCCAGGTCGAACCGTCGCTGAACCAATCCGCAATCGTCCCCGCCATCTCATCCTCGTGCGGCCGTGCATACCCCCGGGGCGCTGTGGTGGACAGCGATTATCGGGGCGACTGGGTTGATAAAAATCGGCCGCAAGTGACAATGGTGTTCACGACTGACGCGATGCTGTAAGGGGTTCTTCCTACGGCACGGTGCTGGGCCGGCACTCTGAAGTCGTGTGCTCCACTTCTCCGCGCGCCCGAACCCTTTGCTCAACTAGGATTTGGAGATCCGCATGCTGTTTTCGAACCGGCCCTCGAATTTCTTTGAGATGAATGGAAACACCTACCGCAGCAACAAGTCACTGAAGCGTCGCAATCGGCGGAACGCCGGGCCTGTTCAACAGTCGATCCTCTCGGGTCTCATCATCGAAGTTCTCGAAGAGCGGCAGATGCTTTCGGCGGCCGCCTTTCAGCCCCAGATTGTGGTGGCAGGGGCCGTCCCTGCCCCCGGCCTGACGCCGCACGCCGTCACACCTGCCGCGGCCTCCGCTCCCTACACTCCGGCCCAAGTGACCACGGCCTACGGTGTGAATCTGATTTCGTTCGGCACGGTGACTGGAACAGGGGCCGGCCAAACCATTGCCATCGTCGACGCGTTTAACGATCCGAACATCATCGGCGACACGGCGACGTTCAATAGCCAATTCAACTTGCCGCAATTCAATGTGTCGGGTGGACCCACGCTGGCGGTGCTCAACCAAACTGGCGGCACGACGCCTCCCACTGTCAACGGTCAGGGGTGGGACCTCGAAGAGTCACTCGACGTCCAGTGGGCCCACTCGATTGCTCCGCAGGCCAACATCATCCTGTACGAATCCAACACGAATAACGATACCGATATGGATCAGGCCGTCGCTACGGCGGCCGCCAATCCGGCGGTCTCCGTGGTGTCGATGAGCTGGGGTGAAGGCGAGTTCCAGGGTGAGCAGACCGAGGACCCCTTTGTGCTCACGCCGACAGGCCGCACGGGAGGAGTCACCTTCCTGGCCGCCGCGGGCGACGACGGTTCGCCGGCCATTTACCCTGCGACGTCGCCGGACGTGGTTTCCGTCGGCGGCACGGCGCTCTCCATCCAAACGAACGGCGCGTACATTTCTGAATCGGTCTGGAATAACAACAACGGTCACGCAACAGGCGGCGGGGTCAGCACGCTCGAGTCACAGCCCTCGTATCAAGTCGGCAATGTGAACGGAGCCAGCACCACGAATCGGTCCGCCCCGGACGTTGCCATGGACGCCGACCCGAATACGGGCGTCTATGTGAGAGACACCTTTGGGGGCGGCGGATGGTTTCAGGTGGGCGGCACCAGCCTCTCGACTCCGCTCTGGGCGGGGCTGGTCGCAATCGCCAATCAAGGGCGTGCTTTGAATGGCCAGACGAGTCTCAACGGCCTGACCCAGACGTTACCGACGCTGTACGGCCTCCCGAGTTCCGATTTCAACGATATCACTGCCGGCAGCAACGGCACGTTTTCGGCCACTACCGGCTATGACCTCGTGACCGGTCGGGGAACGCCAATTGCCAACTTGCTCGTTCCCGATTTGGCGAATTCGAATATCAACTGGTCGCCCACGGTTGCCGGCCCTGCCGCCGCTGCGACCACTCAAAACACCTCGCTGAGCTTTTCGGGATCGAACGCGATCACTTTGACCGATCAGATCGCCGGCACGAACACCGATTCGCTGACGCTCTCCGTCAGCAACGGTACGCTCGCGCTGGGATCGACCAGCGGCTTGAGCTTCACCTCCGGCGCAAACGGTTCGGCCTCGATGACCGTTACGGGCACGATCAGTCAGCTCGAGGCGGCCGTGGTCGGTCTGACCTACACGCCGAACGCCGGCTATACGGGCGCTGATTCCCTCTCGGTTCTGCTCGCTGACCCCTTGGCCAACGTCAGCGCTTCGACAACGGTAGCGTTGACGGTCGACGGGGCTCCAGCGATCACCGCACCCAGCTCGGCCTCGGTCAATCAGAACGGATCGCTCGCCTTCTCGACGGGGAGCGGCAACGCGATCTCCTTCACGGATGCCGCGGCGGGTTCGGCCGATTCGCTGACTCTGTCAGTCGCGCACGGCGTGCTCACGCTGGCCTCGACCGCCGGTTTGACATTCGCGTCGGGGACGAACGGCTCGGCCTCTTTCACCGTGACCGGAACGGTGGCCAATCTCGATGCGGCCCTCAACGGGCTGATCTACCAGCCGGTGTCGGGTTACGTGGGCTCCGATTCGCTCTTGGTCTCCGTCACCGATCCCGGCGACAGTCTGTCAGCCTCGACGAGCGTCGCATTGACGGTCAACATCCTGGCTCCCGTCATCACAGCCCCCGCATCGGCTTCGCTGGCCGAGAATAGCTCGCTCGTCTTCTCGTCGGGCAATGG
>DASRXU010000178.1:0-3442 GCA_035687365.1 Planctomycetaceae bacterium
TAAGCAAATTGCTCATTGTGCCCTCAGCACCTATGTCTTCGTTACTCGGCACAGACAACGCTGCCATTGGCCGGTCTGATCTTTCTCCAAGCTGCTCCCGCAATTGGAGCAAAATGGCGTCCACGTCATATTCGCTCGTTCAAATGCGCGTGCAATACGAGCGCGCTCGTAAGGAGGGGTGATGCCTACCGCGTTATCGGCGAGAAAACTTCCCGTTGGTGCCGGGCGGCTGGTGAAGTCCCGAGGATGCTTTATTCGGCCGCTTCCCTGATCGGCGATGCAGGGCTGCGGTGGCCGGTCGGCAGATCGAACAGGTTGGCGGGCAACTGATTGAAGTAGGAAAGGATTTCAGCCGTTGGGATGACGTCGGCGTATTTGGCGTGCATGTCGCACAAGCTGACGGCGTGGCTGGCCTCACTGCGGTCGAAACAACCTTCTTCGGCCAGGACAACGCGATAGTTGAGGCTGAACGCATCGACAACGGTGGCCCGCACGCAGCCCGAGGTGGTCGTCCCAACGACGATCACGCTGTCGCAGCCGAACAGCGTGAGATAGGAGGCTAGGTTCGTTCCGAAGAAACCCGACGGCTTCTGCTTCTTGATCACGATGTCCCGCGGGCCGGGTGCAATCATGGCGACGATTTCATTGCCATCGATATCGTTGTGGACGGCGCCGCCCGTCTCGTCAGCACGGGTGCTCTTCCACCGCCAGCTACCGGCATCCCAATTGTCCGGACGCCGCTCCCCTGTGGTGTAGATGACTGGAAGTCCCCTGCCGCGTGCCGCTTCAATCAGCGATTTGATGTATTCGAGGGCGACCCAGCTTTCCTCACCGCAGGAGTTACGCCAGCGCTTGATCGACTCCAGGATGGGTTCCGGCCGCTCGCCGCAAAATGCCCAATTGACGTCGATCACCAGCAGCGCTGGCCGCTTGCCAAACCCAGCACGGGCGCCGTACCCGCTTGCCGCAAAGACCGTCTTGTCGCGCTCGGTGAGAAACTTGTCCCAGATCCGCTCGTCCATCCACGTCACTCCTTGCGGGTGCCCGCCTAAGAGTTAGCTGTTCATTCGGGCGAATTCGGCAGAGGGTCTGAGCGGCCGGTATGTGTCGACGCCGACGCTCGTGCTTGTCCGACGCATGCCCGGCTTCCGGCGCGCCTGAAATTCGGCTCTATAAGCCTCATTGGCCCCGTGCAAGATCCCTTGCGGCGTGTGCCGGAAGCTGCCGGGCCGGCGACCGCTAGGGTCTTCGTCCGCATGGGACAGCATGACCTCGTCCATGTCGATGTTGCGGTGATAGCTGGGCAATTCCTCCGCTTCTAGATCGGCCACGGCGATCTGTGGGGGAATGCTCAACACGACGAACCCCGGCGCCTCGAAGGTGACCCAGGATGAGGGTGGGACGTGAATGCGGTCCGACATGATCGGCAGGATATTCCGCACATTGAGCTTGAACGGGAACAGATCGCCCTTCCAGCCGACCACCTTCATCGGATCGTTGCGGTAGAAGATCGAACTGTGCCCACCGGCGTGCTTCACCCTCACTTCGTACTCATCTTGCTTCGGCCAGCCGTAATCGGCGACATCCGGCACTTCCAGCATGGTCGGATCTATCGGGGTGTGACGGCCGACCTGCTCGTGCTCGCACAGGCGGATCGGCTGCGGCGACTCGACGACCAGCAACAGGCTGTCGCCCGCCTCGGGCAATTGCCGGAACGTCGTCGCCTTCGGCAACAGCACCCAGTCGCCCGGTTCGTAGGAGATAGGCCCAAACTCGGTCGCGAACACACCGCAGCCGCGATGCACGAAGTAGAGAAGATCGCCCTCCATGTCGCGATAGCAGTAAGGCATCGCCTCTCGCCGACGGCTGATCGCCACAGCGACATCGTCGTTCGACAGCAATGTCCGCCAGCCGCCGCGCGGGTCGCTCGCATCGGGCGCGGCAACATCGGCGCTGTCGATCTGACGCGGCCGATAGTCGCCTTCGAACCTCACCACTTCGTTCGGCCCATCGGCGCGATAGAGCATCGCGACCGGCCCAGCAAAGCCCTGCCGGCTCAGGTGCTCCTCGCGCAAATCGCCAAGCCCGACCCGCGCCTGACGCACAAAGCGGCCGCGTGTAAAGTGGATCCAAGAGCGCGTCATCTTCAATTCTCCCGCAGTGAGCCGTTTAGACCTCGACGGATCCCGTAGAGTGTCATCAATTCGTCTTGCTGGTTGATACCGCCCCGTTTCGGGGCAACCCATCAGTCGCCCTGGTCGCCCGTGTAATAGTCATTGCCTCGGGAAAATTCGACAAATACGCAAGGCTCGTTACCTACCGACCACGCATCATGACCGGGCGGCAGCAGCATGACATCGTTCTTTGAAAAGTCCTGTTGCGACCCATCGTCCATGACGACGCGAAGAGTCCCTGATAGCACTAGAGCCACATGTGGCAATTGACAACTGTTGGTTCCTGCGTAGCCCTTCAAATCAGTTGACCACTTCGCACCGACATCAAAAGTCACACGCGTCACCGAAACTCCTTCGAGATCAACCGTCTCCTTTTTGATCTTTCCGTGCTCATCGGCCTTGACCGAATCAAGATTTCCTTTCTGCATGCCTTATAGTAGCTCATGGACGGCCTCCTTGAAGGTGGCGGGATATTCTCCGACGCTATTCGGATAATGCGCTTGATCCGAGACCCCAGATCGCGACCGATATGGTTTAAGCTTTGAAACAGCATAGCGCAGGTATGGTGTTGCCGAAAGCGACAGGAGCGCGGCGAATGGGTTGGCGCTGCAGCAACAGCGTTCAACCATCGCGACGCCCTCCGCGAGTGGGGCTGCCTGTCGCGCTGGCTGGACGGCAGACGACGCCAACGTTCCGGTGGACGCGAGCTGGCGGAGGTGATGCGTGCCTGCACCACTGGCAGCGACTATGCCAACCAGATCGGTCTGGAGACAGACGAAGGATCTGAGCGCGTCAAGGCCGCCTGCGGGGCGAATTACGAGCGGCTTGTGGCTGTGAAGAACAAGTACGACCCGACGAACCTGTTCCGTTACAACCAGAAACATCAAGCCGATATTGTAGAGTGAACAGCGCCTCAAATACCGCAACGATTTGTTTTCGGTGGCACTTGCGGGACTCCATGCCCTCGCACTGGACGTTGGCACGAGCGTGACTGTCATCGCTACTCGCAGCGGTCGACAGTGAACGACGCGAAGCTTCGCATGCGACTCTGTCCGCTCAGTTTCTGAGTGGGCAAAGCGGATGCAATCCGAAGCCCCCTTTTCTTGGGAATTTGACCCGAAGCAGCTCAACTGACATAGGTCGATGCACGGGTGCATGATCAGTTTGCAAGAGGCCTGTTCAATTCCGTGCGCCAGTTCGCGGGATCAGGGCTCGATTGAGGACCGACCGAATACACCTCCCACAGGTTTTCGGCTTGCTCGTGGCCG
>DASRXU010000179.1:0-7110 GCA_035687365.1 Planctomycetaceae bacterium
CAGCGAGACGAGCACCGAGACTAGAATCGACACGGCGACCGTAACAGCGAATTCCCGAAACAGAACTCCGACCACGCCGCCCATCAGGAAGAGCGGAATGAAGACCGCAATCAGCGAAATCGAAATCGAAAGGATGGTGAAGCCGATCTCGCCGGCGCCATCCAGTGCGGCCTGCAACGCCGTCGATCCGCCCTCGATGTGCCGCACGATGTTCTCGACCATGACGATGGCGTCGTCGACGACGAAGCCCACCGCGATGGTGAGCGCCATCAAGGACAGATTGTCGAGGCTGTAGCCTAGGGCGTACATCACCGCGAACGTGCCGATAAGGGAAATCGGGACCGAAATTGCGGGAATGACGGTTGCCCAAAGCCGGCGGAGGAAGAGCGCGATAACGCCAACGACGAGGGCGATCGTCAGGAGCAACGTGAAGCGCACGTCGGCAAGGCTGGCCGCGATCGTTTGGGTTCGGTCGGATACGATTGCGACGTTGATGCCCGGCGGCAGCGAGGCCCGGAGTTGCGGCAGGGCTTTCTTGATCGCCGCGACGGCCGACATGACATTGGCGCCGGGCTGCCGAAAAACGGACAGCAAGACGGCCGGCTTGCCGTTGAGCCAACCTCCGAGCGTCGTATCCACGGGCGCCTTGATCACCCGCCCGATGTCGCGGATTCGAATCGGCGACCCGTTGCGATAGGCCACAATCGCGTCGTCAAAGCCCTGAGCCGTCATCAGCTGGTCATTCGTCTGGAGTGCGGCTGCTTGTTGACTACCGTAGAGCAGGCCCGTCGGCTGAACGACGGTCAGGTTCGCGAGGGCGAGCCGAACCGTTTCGAAATCAAGATTCATGTTGGCGAGTTGGGCCGGGTTGAGCTGGATTCGGATCGATGGACTTAGGTTGCCGCCGACCGTCACGAGGCCGACGCCAGGGATTTGTGAGACCTTCTGGGCCAGGATCGAGTAGGCATAGTCGCTGACCGTCATGATCGGCAGCACGTCGGAGGTCATCGAGACCAGCAGGATCGGCGTGTCGGCCGGATTGGTCTTGCGATAGATCGGCGAAGTCAGAAGCGAGATTGGCAATTGGGCCTGCGTGGCGTTGATTGCCGCTTGCACGTCTTGAGCTGCCGAGTCGACGGTGCGGCTGCGGTCGAATTGCAACGTGATTGAAGTGAATCCCGTGCCGCTGCTCGAAGTCATCTGGTTCAAGCCGGGGATCTGGCCGAATTGGCGTTCAAGTTGAGTGGCCACCGAGGCCGCCATCGTTTGGGGGGCCGCTCCTGGCATCTGGGCCGTCACCTGGATCGTCGGCGTGTCGATATTGGGCAAGGCCGCGACCGGAAGCAGCCGGTAACTGACGATCCCCAGCGCCACGACTGCGACCATCATGAGCGCAGTTGCGATCGGCCTGGTGATGAAACCGCTAGAGAGGTTCACGGCAGCATTCCAGCGCTAGCCGTCGACGGGCTTGGCGCGTCGGATGGCGCCGTCGCGACGACGAGCGTCCCCGGCGTCAGACGATACTGACCCTGTACGACGACGGTCTCGCCGGCCTGCAGCCCCTTCGAGATGAGCGCGACCGCGTGCAGCCGCTGTGCAACCTCTACCGGCCGCACCGACACCCTTTTGTCGGCGCCGACCACATAGACATATTGCCCCTTGTCGTTCTGCTGCAGCGCGTTCGTCGGGATCGTCAGCGCATTGGGGACGACCGATGTCGTGAGGTCGACATTGACGAACGTCCCTGGCCAGAGCTGTCGCTGCTGGTTCTGAAATATCGCCTTGAGCTGAACAGTCCCAGAAGTAGGCATCGCCTGGTTATTGATCGAGAGCAACGTGCCGACATCGAGCTGTTCGGCGCCGCTTTGATCATAGACCGTCGCCTGAACCGGTCCTTTCGCCATTGCCGTTTGGACCGGGGCGATGTCGGCCTGCGGCAGAATGAACACGACAGCGATCGGTTGCACTTGGGTCAGAACCACGATGCCCATCGTGTTGCTCGGTTGGATCAGGTTGCCGATTTGGATCTGCAGCAGACCGGTCACGCCATCAAACGGCGCTCGCAATATTGTGTAGTCCAGCTGCGCCTGGTCGCTGGCGATCAACCCGCGGTCGGCTTCCATCGCTGCCGCGTCCTGCGCAACCAGAAACTGCTGATCGGCGACTTGCTGGAGGGCGATCGAATCCTCTTTGCCAAGCTTTTGAAAGCGCGCGAGATCGGATTGCGCTTGGGCGTGAAGGGCAGTGTCCTTGGCCAGTTGTCCTTGCGCTTGCGCCAAAGCCGCCTCGAAGAGACGAGGGTCGATCTTGGCTAGGACGTCGCCCTTTTTGACCGTCTGGCCTTCGACAAAATCGACCTCCTCGAGCACCCCCGTCACCTGGCTCTGGATCGAGGCCGTATTCAGGGCCTGAACGGTTCCGAGGCCAGAAAGCACGATAGGCTCGTCGTGCCGCTGCACCTGCGCAGTGACGACCGGGACGGGAGATGCGGCCGCGGGCGCCGAGGCGGGTTGGTCAGCGAACCTCCAATAGACGAGGGCGAGCGCAACGGCCGCCAGACCGACAACGCCCAGCGCGGACTTGTAGGGCACACGCATGCGCACTCTCGCTCCTCACAGCGTAGTGGCCAAACTGCACCTCAACGCAGATGCAGGTTCAGCTTAGATACGGAACCCAAAACGGCATTGTCATCCCTTCAAATTGCGCGCGATTTTGGATCGTTTCCGGATGACGACACGAGACGCGAATTGTCCACTTTCCTGTCGACTAGCGAAAACGCGCCAGCGATCTTCGCCGCCAGCGAGGCCTTGGACCGAGCGCCCGCTGGTCAGCACATCGAAGTTCGCCTCACGCTTCCCGGTCGGGTCCGAATGGACAAGCTCTAGAAGCTCACAACTAGCAGGTAAACGGCAACGAATATGGCGGGGTAGTGGGATTTAGCCACTGATTATACGGATTAGTCACACAGGCGTTGTAACCGCTGTAGAACCTGCCGCGATGGATGCCGCCGTGCATTCCGCCCCCATGAAAGCCGCCGAAGCCAGCTCCCCTACCCATAAACGTTCCCTCGCTGCCGAAATGGCCGCCCCCGCCATGGCCGCCGCCCCCACCCCGCGCCAGCGCGGTGGAAGTTCCGAGAGAAACAATCATCGCGAGAGCTGCAAATAACGCGGTGGCGGTCTTCAACTTTGAATTTCGCATGGAGTGTCTCCGTTCGAAGGACGATACGATAATGTCTTCGACAAGGAGATAGCGTCCGGACGCCCGCTTGATAGATCAACGAATGGATCGATCGCCTATACTTGCGTGTATGAGACCTAAGCAGACTGAGCCATACCTTCTCTGCCGAGGGACTTTTCAAGGTCGACAAGATCAGACAAGCCGCTTCATCCGAAAATCCGTTCGGGGTGGTCCTCATCGAAACGGCGAGTTTCGTGGACGCACAGTTTTTTGTTGCAATTGCACGCGATCGCGCACGAACGGCACGTCACTCAATGCATGTTGCGTCTGAATGCTGCGGCAAGGTGAACTGAAAGACCGTCCCGTGAGTCGTGTTGGCGCTCGCCCACAAACGTCCGCCGTGCGATTCGATGATCGAACGGCAGATGGAAAGGCCTAGGCCCAGACCGTTCGGCTTGGTCGTTTGGAAGGCTTGGAAGAGGTTATCGCGAATCGTAGGCGACAAGCCCGGACCGGAATCTCGGACTGAGACCAGCACCTCGTCTGCTTCAGTCTTGTCCGCCATAATCAACAGGTCGCGGGGTCGCTCGCTCACATCTCGCATCGCATCGACAGCGTTGATGATCAGGTTGAGAAGAACCTGCTGCAGCTCAACCCGGTCGCCGTGAACGACCGGCAAGTCATCCGCGAGCTCGGTATTGACCAACACCCCATTCTTCAACGCTTCGTTGCGGGTAACCTCGACCACCTCGCGGATCGCCGAATTGATATCCACCATGTCCTTGCGCGGCGGCGCCTTCTTGATCAAAGCACGGATTCGGTCGATCACTGCGCCACCGCGGGCTCCGTCCCTGACAATGCGGCCGAGAGCCGCCCGCAGCTCTTCCAGATCCGGCTCCGGACGATCTAGCCAGCGCAAGGCGGCCTGAGCATTGGTAATCGTGGCCGCGAGTGGTTGGCTCACTTCATGAGCGATGGAAGCGGTAAGCTGCCCCATTATCGCCACGCGGTTCGAATGCTCCAGCTCCGTTTGCATTTCGCCTAATGCCTCACTCACGAGCTTTCGCTCTGTGATATCCTCACACACAATGAGAGCCACGGGTTGGTCCTTAATCAACATGACCCGCGCCGTCTCGCGAACCCACAGAACCTCGCCATCTTTGCGGATTTTGCGTGTCTCCCAGCTTATCGTTTGGCCGGGTTGTTTGAAGCAGATGGCCATATTTCTCTCTACAGCCTCTCGGTCCCCCTCATGAAACAGGTCGCGCACGGGAAGCCCGACCAACTCTGCGACCATGAAGCCGAGCTGTTCAGCGCCGAAAGGATTCACCGACATGATGACGCCGCTCGCATCCACCATGAAGTACATGGTCGGATTGTTTTCAAAGACTGCCTTCCATTGTTCCTCGCTCTCCCGCAGCGCCTTCTCCGCCCGTTTACGATCCGTAATGTCCCTCGCAAGGGCGAGGGCAAACGACTGGTCATGCTGTCGGAACTCTCGAACGCGAACCTCTACGGGAAATTGAGTTCCGTCCTTTCGTCGGTGACGAGACTCGAACGTTAGGATCTCGATCTCCTTCGACGCAAAGCGCTGTCGCATGCGCTCAATGACCGCGGTGCTCGCATACGGGTCAATGAGCTTGACATCCATGCCGACTAACTCCTCACGGCTATAGCCCAAGCTTTCAGAAGCGTAGCGGTTCACATCGAGAATGGTCCCATCCCGTCCATGGAGAAAGAAGGCGTCGGCCGCATGGTCCACGAAGGTACGAAAGCGAGCCTCGCCCGTTCGCAGCTCCTCTTCGGCTCGCTTGCGCTCACTCAGATCGAGTACGAAAGCAACGCCTTCGGTCTCGCTTTGGTCAAACGTCGCGGCGGCGAGCAGAACCGACACACGAGTGCCGTCTTTCCGGAAGTATTCCTTCTCGATCGGCCCGCGGAGCCCGGACGCCTTGTGCTCGTGGACCCACTGTTCGTCACGGTCGCGCCACTCCTGTGGCGTCAAATCGGTCCATCGGAGTGTTCCCGCCGCAAGATCGTCGCGGTCGTATCCGATGATTCTCAGAAACTCGTTGTTGGCTTCAAGAATCCGTCCCTCGAAGTCCCAGATGAAAATTCCAGCAATGTTGGCGTCGACCAGGCGGCGGATCTTCGCTTCCCTTTGTGCAACATCGTTGTAGAGGCGTGAGTTCTCCAGCGCGATCGCTGCCTGCGACGCGATCAGCTCCAGGACCGCGACTCGAGCCGGCGCAAAGACGCTCCGCGCCAGGTTGTTCTCAAGGTAGAGCACACCGATGAGCTTGCCCCGAGCGATCAGAGGCGCAGCGACGATGGACCGAGACGATTGGCTGCGAATGTAGGGGTCCCCAGAAAAAGGATCCTGGACCGCAGCGTCCTCGAGGACCACGGGCTCTCGAGTGTGCAAGACGTAGTGGAGGACCGTCTCCGGCAACGCTACCGCAGTCGCCGCCTCATTCCGCAGCTCCACCACTACCCTGTCGCCAGCGGTAGCGGCCTCTGCCGTGATTCGTCGTTCAGCGCCCATGAGAAGGATCAGCAGCCCACGTTCGGCACCAGCCTGCTCGATGGCAGTTCGCATCAACGTATCAAGCAGCTTCTCGATCACAAGCTCAGCGGACACGGCCTCCGAAACCTTGAGCACGGTTGCAAGGTCCAGGCTACCAACCGGCGTGGAGATTGTGCTCGTCGGCCCCAGAGCCCGCTCTTCCTCGATGATTTGTGGATTTGCATCTTGCAGTTGCCGCACCTTCCCATCAGCGCCCCATCGCAGATAGCCATTGCGAGCGTTCCGGAGGTACACGCGCCCGATCTGTTCGAACCCTCTCGCATCATAGAAACGCGCAGCTAGCTCGTAGCCGAGGGCCTCAATATGGACGAAGCCGTTTGCGCGCGCGGAGCGGATGGCCTCTTCATAGAGGCGCATCGCGTCCAGCTCTCGATTTTCGAGGCGCGCAATCTCGGCGCCGACCAACGCGGCGCGGTTCGCGAAAGTTGCCGGGCAGTTCTCGGCCCAGACCGTGAGCTGCTTGTGTTGAGCTGCCAGCGCTTCCAAATGCAGAGACTGCTCCTTCCCTGACGTCAAATCGCAATGCGCCGCGCGAGCAAGCGCCCCGTAAAAATGATATTCAGCCAACTCAAATTGGGTCGGAGCGGTCCAAAGCAGCGGCGCGGCATGCGATAGCGCCGCAATGGCAGACGCAACGTCGTTGGCGTAGATGCTCGCCTGCAGCCTGCGAATCCAATACCAGCACGCGCCAATGGCCAGCTGGGGATTGATCTGCAGATGGAGCTCGAAGCGGCGCTCGTCGAACTCCGCGTCGTTGAAGGAGGTGAATTCTGGCGTCAGTCCACGGAGCATCCGGATCAGCCTCAGCTGCCCAGTGATGCAGTCCGCCGCCAGACCAAACCTTGCCTTCAGTGCGAATTGGAGGCCCTGCTCAGCTTCTTGCTCGACTTGGCTGAGCGAATCGCCGGCGGCAAAGCGATTTGTGATCAGATCGATACAGCTATAGGCGGCACAGGAGACGTCACCGGCAGTCTGTGCCGCATCAAAGGCGCGCCTGAGGAAGGTGCGGGACGTCTGCAAGGGCTGAGTCCAGTCAGCGACGTGGACAGCAAAGACCAGGTAGACGCGAGCTCTGAAGCGGTCCAGCCCGTGTTTCTCGACCAGATCGATGCCAAGTCTGCCAAAACGTAACCCGGCCTGGTAGTCTCCGAAGTGCGTCCCGAGAATCCCACCTAGCCAAGCATAGGCGAGGCATGACCCGTCGGCGTTGCCGTGCTCAAGGCTGAGGGCCGACATCCGACTCACTACGAGACGGAACAGATTCAAGTCAGTGAACAAAGAGGGCGACGTAAGCACTGTGAGCACGTCAATGGTTGCGCACCGCTCGGGTTCTCTCATCGGCG
>DASRXU010000180.1:0-5087 GCA_035687365.1 Planctomycetaceae bacterium
CAGTCGAATCTTGGCGAGCTTCATGGCTTCGCACCTCGAAGGGGGCGGGGGCAGTGGCGAGCGATGGCCGCGATCGTGCGCGCGATATCGTCGGGTAATGGTGCCTCAAATTCCAGTTCCTTGCCACTGTGCGGATGCCGAAAGGCGAGCCGGCGGGCATGCAGTGCCTGGCGGGAAATCAAATAAGACTGGTTCAAATCTGGCCGCGATTGAAGCTCAGCCTGCGACAGATGCTCGGCGGCGGGCGAATCCCCGGCCTCGGTCGCGCCGAGGGAGGAGGAACTGAGGTCGGCCAGCGACAGATGCGATCCGCCGCCGTACAGGCGATCGGCCACAATCGGATGCCCCAGATGTTGCAGATGAACCCGCAATTGGTGCGTGCGACCCGTCTTGGGAAACAACTGCACTGTCGTGAAACCGGCATACCGCTCGGCGATGACATAACGCGTGACAGCTTGCCGCGCGTTCCCACCTGGTTCACAGACGGTCATTTTTTCGCGATGCCGCGGGTGAATCCGCTGATAGGTCGAGATTTCATCCTCGTTGAGATCGATCACGCCACGGGCGATGGCGAAATATTCCTTGGTCACTTCGCGACGCTCGAATTGTCCGCTCAAGCGGTGATGGACCTGATTGTCCTTGGCGATCACGAGCACGCCGCTGGTATCGCGATCGAGGCGATGCACGATTCCCGGACGAAGTTGGCCCGCGATGTCGCTAAGCCGGTCGAAATGAAATTGCAAAGCGCCCGCCAGCGTCCCGCGATAGTTGCCCTTGCCCGGGTGGACGATCAGCCCGGCCTGCTTGTTGAGGACGACGAGGTATTCGTCCTCGTAAAGAATGTTGAGCGGGATATCTTCGGGCGGGAGCGTGCGGTCGGGCAATTCGGGCAGTCGCACCGAGAGACGATCATTCATCCGCAGCTTGCGCGACGGCTTCGCGGGGATGCCGTTGACGAGGATCGCCTGCTGTTCGATCGCCTTCTGAAACAGGGCCCGGCTGAAGTTGGGGAACAGGCGGCTCAGATAATGATCGACCCGCCAACCTTGAGCGCGGGCCTCGACCGTAATCAGAATCGGTTGGTCGGACGAGAGGCCGTCGGTCATTCCGAACCGGTCATTCCGGAATTTCTGCCGGGCTATTTACCGGCTGGCGCTGCAGGAGCCGGCACCGCGGGTCCGTCGTCGGTCGCCGGCGTCTTGCTTGAACTCGCTGACGAGGTCGGCTTCGCCGGACTGGGGGTGGATGCTGCCGGCTTCGTGCTGGCCTTCGGCGGTTCCGTCTTCGCGGGGCCAGTTGTTCCCGGAGTGCTCGATGTCGACTTGGCCGGCGGTGTCGTAGGCGGCGCCGCGGGCGTTTTCGGAGTGGGGAGCGCCGTCCCGGTCGCCGTCTTGCTCTCATCAGGCAGCGGCGGAATCAAATCCTTGGGCATCTCGCGGTCGGCCGGCTTGGGATTCTGCTGCTCGAACCAAGCATAAAAATCCTGGGCCGTGCCCGTCTTGAGCGCGGCAATTCGCGCTTCGGCGTAGTCCTTATAGATGCTGAGCGGAAATTGGGTCAGCAGACGTTGGTACGCCTCGATGGCCGCATCGTTGATCTTCGACGGACTGGCGTTCTTTTCGGGAAGCGCCTCTTTAGCGCGAGCCAGACCGAAGAGAGCACGCTCCCTCACATCGTCCGACTTGTCGTTGACCAGCTTGTCGAAATTCTCTTCCGCCTTCTTCAGGTCGGAGACACTGGCAGCACGGTCGGTGAAGCTCGAGCGAATGCCGTTGGAGAGTTCCATCTCACCCTCCAGCAGCCGAGCCCAAGAACCGGCGACCGTTCCGGAATATTTGTCGGCGACGTTGCCGTAGTCGGCCGTCTTTGACGCGATGGCAAACTCTCGCCATCCTTGTTGTCCTGCCGAGCCGCTGGCCGAGCGCCAGTAAACGACGCCCCCCGCTCCCAGTGCGACCGCCACGGCGGCCACGACGAGCAACCACAAGTTGTCGTGCACATAGTGCTCGGCGGTGTGCCCCAATTCCGAGGCAATCCGCTCCAACTCATTGGTCTTTAGCTCGTGACGATGTTCGCTTTTCATTCGGGATGGGCTCTTTGGGCAGGACGCAACGAAACTCGGCGCGAGTATAGGTCTGGGCGAAAACAGCGTCAAGTGGCGGTAACGTCGAAGGATACGTCTACTATCCATGGCACAGATCGACATTGCAATTGAACTGTTGCCTGCTGGGTGCCGACACTGTATTATGAGGGTGCAGTCGGACATTGAGACTCAGTCTCAATTGAGGCTTGCGCGAATTGGCCGTCCGATTCGCAAATCGTCCTTCGTCTCGTAGACCCTGCCCATGAAGCGCGTGCCCGTGTCGCCAAAGGTTGCTGCCGTCAGCCAAGTCATGCCCTTGGCCCAGCTTGCACCCGGAGAGTCGGGAACCATTTTGGAAGTCGACGGGCAGCCAGACCACGTCCGGCGGCTCGGCGAAATGGGTTTGCGCCCCGGTGGACCGGTGCGGATGGTGCGTCCCGGCGGAGCCTGCATCGTGGCAGTTGGCAACCACCGGTTTGGATTCCGTGGCGCCGACGCGGCCCTGATCTTGGTTCAAGTCGGCCAGCCGGCCCCCGCGCGACAATAGGCCCCAAACAGACCGGCCCCCTTGATCATGTCGGTGTTTCTATGGAAACCCTGGATCAATTGAAGGTCGGCGCGCGAGCCATCATTCGTGATGTTCACGGAGACGACGGCGTGGCCGTCCGCCTGCTGGAAATGGGCCTGACAGAAGGAGAGGAGATCGAGGTGGTCGGCTTCGCTCCCTTCGGCGACCCGATCGAGTTTCGCGTGCGGGGCTACCGCATCTCATTGCGAGCCGCCGAGGCGCGACGGCTGCAAGTCGAGCAGCTCGCCACCTAACGATCGAGGATGCCCGTCGTGCGCGGAAATGAGACTGTATGACCGCCACCACGCCGAGCATCACCGGTGCGGCGGTCCCCGTGCCGCGCACGCTTACGGTCGCCTTCATCGGAAACCCGAACACCGGCAAGAGCACGCTCTTCAACGCGCTGGCCGGAATGCACGCCCGCGTCGGCAACTATCCGGGTGTGACCGTCGAGAAAAAAATCGGCCGGATCCGTTGCGGCGATCGCACGCTGCAACTGGTCGATCTGCCGGGCACCTACAGCTTGGCCCCGCGCTCACCTGATGAAATGGTGTCGGTCGAGGTCCTGCTTGGCCGACAGCCCGACGTCGGTCGACTCGATGCGGTGGCCTGCATCGTCGACGCGTCGAACCTCGAACGCAATTTGTTCCTCGTCAGCCAGGTGCTGGACGTCGGTCTGCCGACCGTTGTGATTCTCAACATGTCGGACGTCGCACGACAGCGCGGCACCACCATCGATGTTCCGGCGCTTTCGAAGCGACTGGGCGTTCCGATCGTCGCGACCGAGGCCCATCGCCGCGTTGGCATCGAGGAGGTGCGGCGGGCCATTTTGGAGACGGCCGAGTCGGGCCGCGCCGCCGCCAAGCCTGTGTTTCCTCGTCTCTTTTATGAGGAAGTCGACGAGCTGGCCGGTAACTTGCGTGCGGTGAACGGAGCCGCGCTCCCGCGGTATCTGGTCGAGCGGTTGCTGCTCGACCCGAACGGTCAGATCGAAAAATGGCTGACGCCCACCCAACCCGATGGACTCGCCGAGCGACTGGCTGCGGCCCGAGAGCGGCTGGCCCAGGGCGGTTTCCGGCTGCCTGGTGCCGAGGCGAAAACTCGCTACGCGGCGATCCGCGAAATGGTCGCGGGCGTCGTGACGCATTCAACCGCGGCGCCGACGACGCTGAGCGACCGTATTGATCGCATCTTGACGCATCGCGTTTCGGGATTGCTGATCTTTGCGGCAATCATGTTCCTGATCTTCCAGTCGATTTATTACTGGGCCGAGCCCTTCATGCACTCGATCGAGGCCGGCGAGGAGCTGGTTAAGAGGGGCATTGAGTCGCTCATTTCCCCCGGGGCGCTGCGCAGCCTGCTGGTCGACGGCGTCGTGGCGGGCGTCGGCGGCGTGCTCGTCTTTTTGCCGCAGATCGTTTTCTTATTTTTGTTCATCGCCATCCTCGAGGATTGCGGATACATGGCCCGGGCGGCCTTCCTGATGGATCGCCTGATGAGCAAACTCGGTTTGAGCGGCAAATCGTTTATCCCGCTGATGTCGTCGTTCGCCTGCGCGATTCCCGGCGTGATGGCGACCCGCGTCATCGAGAATCGTCGCGACCGCATGGTCACCATCTTGATCGCGCCCTTGATGAGCTGTTCCGCGCGACTTCCAGTTTACTTGCTGCTGATCTGGGCTTTTGTGCCGGCGCTCACCTACTGGGGAGGTTGGGTGTCGCTGCAGGGTCTCGTGCTGCTTGCCATGTCATCGGTTGGCGCACTCGTCGCCGTGCCCTGCGCCTGGTTGCTCAAGAAGACATTCTTTCGTGGCGAGACGCCGCCTTTCGTGATGGAGCTGCCGTCTTACAAAATCCCTTCGCCGCGCGTCGTACTGCACCGCGCCTATGACCGTGGTAAAGCCTTCGTCACGCGGGCGGGCACGCTGATTTTCGCCACGTCGATTGTCGTTTGGGCGGCCGGATATTTTCCCGGCGACCACAGCGAGCGAGACGCGGTCATCCGACAGATTGAGGCGGCCCAGCCCGTCAAAGAGGGCGATAAGGCCCAAGAGTCCGAACTAAAGGAGTTGACGGCCCGCCGCAACCAGCTTGGCAGCCAATTGATCGAAAAGAGCTTTTTGGGCCGCATCGGGCACGCCATCGAGCCGGCCGTGCGGCCGCTGGGCTGGGATTGGCGGATCGGTGTCGGAGCGATCGCCTCCTTCCCGGCCCGCGAAGTGATCATTGCCACGCTGGGAACGATCTACAGCCTGGGCGACGAAGTCGACAAAACCCACAACGAGGGGCTGATCTCCTCGCTGCAGAACGCGACCGACGCGGAGGGGAAAAAAGTGTACAACCTGCCCGTGGCCCTTTCGATCATGGTATTTTTCGCACTCTGCGCTCAGTGTGCGGGCACGTTGATGACGATCAAACGCGAAACCAACCGCTGGAT
>DASRXU010000181.1:0-3851 GCA_035687365.1 Planctomycetaceae bacterium
GGCGTCGTGAAGGTCGCCGACTTTGGACTGGCCAAGGCCCTGGACGAAGACGTGTCGATGACCCAGAGCGGAACCGGGCTGGGCACACCGCTCTATATGGCTCCCGAGCAAGCCCGCAATGCGAAACATGTCGACAAGCGATCCGACATCTACGCGTTGGGGAGCACGCTCTATTACTTCGTCACCGGCAAGCTGCCGTTCACGGGCGAAAGCACGCTGGAGCTGATCATTGCCAAGGAAAGAGGCACCTATGCCAGCGCTCGGAAAGTGAACCCGAAGGTCCCCGAGCGCCTCGACCTGATCATCGGCAAAATGCTGCTGAAGGATCCGAAAGATCGTTATGGCGACTGTGAGGACATCATTCGCGACTTGGGCAACCTCGGGTTGGCGAATCCTGCACTCGGTTTCATCGAGTCGGCCGGCGGAGCGACGGCCGTGGTGAATCCGTCCGTCGCTGCGGCCTCTTCGGCGAGCCTTTCTCGCGTGCAGGCCACGCGGGGAACCGGGGCCAACCCGACACAATCGGCCGTCAAGTTGCCGCCCGCACCGGATCGGCTCACGTCGGCCCAGGATGCGGCCCGCAGCGCTACCAAAGCCTCCGTCGTAGCGAACAAATCGTGGTTCGTGCAGCAAAAAGGCGGGATCACCCGCATGTCCACGCCCGAAATCATGGCGGGCATCAAAGGGGAAACTCTCGATCCGACCGCTAAGGCGAAGGATAACGCGAACGGCAAATTCCTCCCGCTGATGCAATACCCCGAGTTTGAGGCGCTGGCATCCCATCGAGCCGTCAAACTGCAAGCGGAGGCCAAGTCACGAAAAACGCAGGGCATCTACGCCAAGCTCGACCGGCAAGAAGCCCGTCGGAAGCGCTGGCGCTGGCTTGGAAAACTGGTCTCGAACGTTAAGGGACTCGTCACTCTGGTCATCTATTTGGTGATCATCGCTGCAATCTGTATTGCCGCGTGGCAGTACGGCATGCCCTATCTTCGAGACCATTACCTCAATCCGCAGCCCGCAGCTCCCGCGGCGACCACCCCGCCGACGAGCACTCCCCCCACCACGGCGCCGGGTCAGGCTGTCTCACCGAATGGGCACTAAGGATCCGCGCGTCGACGCGTACATCGCTAAGGCGGCCGATTTTGCCCAGCCGATCCTGCGGCACGTTCGCAAGCTCGTGCACGCGACCTGCCCAAACGCCGAAGAGACGTTGAAGTGGGGCGCCCCGTTCTTCGTCGATGGGGGCATCATTTGTGGACTGGCTGCGTTCAAGCGGCATTGTGGAATCGTCTTCTGGCATTACGAGAAGGATTCATGGGCTGGCAAGAACGAACAAGGCCGCGGCGAGTGCGGCAAGATCACCAGTCTCAAAGATTTGCCCACCGATGCAGAACTTAAGCGCTGTCTCAAATACGCAATGAAGCAAAACGCGGCCGGCGTGAAGAAGTCGCGCACGTCAACGAAGCCCAAGCCAAAGCTTCCTATTCCCGCCGATCTGATCGCGGCTCTCAAAAGCAATCCCAAGGCGCGGTCGACGTTCGAGAACTTTCCTCCCGGCAAAAAACGCGACTACCTCGAGTGGATTCTCGAT
The DNA here is from genome assembly GCA_035687365.1 of Planctomycetaceae bacterium. Taxonomy (GTDB): domain Bacteria; phylum Planctomycetota; class Planctomycetia; order Planctomycetales; family Planctomycetaceae; genus DASPSM01. Next base: position 1,592 of record DASRXU010000181.1, read on the forward strand.
GCCAAACAGCCCCAAACGCGCGAGCGCCGCATCGAGACGGCCGTCGAGTGGCTGGCCGAGGGAAAATCGCGCAACTGGAAGTACGAGGGAAAGTGCAAGTGAACCGGGCCACTACCGTCGCGTCATTGTTCGTGACCCTTTCTCGCACCGCTTTTGACTTGCGCGCGCCGCTGCCCGTATAACAAACTGAGCGGTTGAATCGCGAGTTGGCAGTAAAGCGGAGCGTGAACGCATGGGGCGACGGGTAGCCTTGATCACGGGAGTCACCGGGCAAGACGGCGCACTCCTGGCCGAGCTGCTCTTGTCGAAAGACTACGCGGTTCACGGCATCAAGCGTCGCTCGTCCTCGTTCAACACGGCCCGGGTCGACCATCTCTATGTCGACCCCCACGAAGACGATCCTCGCGAAAACCGCGGCCCGTTTCGAATGCACTACGGAGACATGACCGACGCCACCAACCTGATCCGTATCATTCAAGAAACACAGCCCGACGAGATCTATAACCTCGCCGCCCAAAGCCACGTTCAAGTCAGTTTTGAAACTCCGGAATACACGGCCAACGCAGATGCGCTCGGAACGCTGCGCCTGCTCGAGGCCATTCGCATCCTCAAGATGGAAAGCCGCGTGCGGCTTTATCAAGCGTCGAGTTCCGAGATGTACGGCGACGCGCCGCCGCCTCAAGACGAGCACAGCCCCTTCCGCCCTCGCAGCCCGTACGCCGCCGCCAAGGTCTATGCCTACTGGATCACACTCAACTATCGGGAGGCGTATGGCCTGCACGCGTCGAACGGAATTCTGTTCAATCACGAAGGGCCGACCCGCGGCGAAACGTTCGTCACTCGCAAGATCACCCGCGCCGTTGCCGCGATCGAAGCGGGCCAACAAGAGACGGTTTACCTCGGAAACCTCGACGCGCGTCGCGATTGGGGGCATGCCCGGGATTTCGTGGACGGCATCTGGCGAATCGTCCAACAGGAGCGGCCCGACGATTACGTGCTCGCCACGGGCGTCGCGCACTCGGTCCGCGAATTCGTCGAATGGGCGTTCGTCGCAATCGGCATGAAGATCACCTGGCGCGGTTCGGGCCTGGACGAGCAAGGCCTCGACGAGAAAGGGACTCGCCGCGTGGCCATCGATCCCCGGTATTTCCGCCCGACGGAAGTCAATTCGCTCTTGGGCAACCCAGCCAAGGCCCGCGAGCGGCTCGGTTGGAAGCATACGATCGGTTTTGAAGAGTTGGTTCGAGAAATGGTTCAGTTCGACCGCGACTTGCTCGCCAAAACTAACAGTCAGTAGTACTCCATTTATGGCAATCTGTCGGGTGGCATGCCCACAGCTTTGGGTGGGCATGTCCTGCAATGCATGCCCACGCCGAGCCGTGGGCATGGCACCCATTCTCATTTAGCGGCGGACTCGCATGCGAGTGCCCGCGCTCGACGGCGGACGTGCTGCAGACCCCACGGGTTAGACTCCACGATGACAATGAAACACGAGTTCGAATGCCCGTTTCGCCTCGCCGGGCGGCGGGTCTGGGTGGCCGGTCATCGGGGCATGGTTGGTCAGGCCCTCGTCAGGCGGTTGCAAAAGGAGAAGTGCGAAATCCTGACGGCCGACCGCAAGGCCGTCGATCTTTGTAAACAGCAGGAGACGCACGACTGGATCGAAGCGAATCGCCCCGATGCGATCTTCCTGGCGGCGGCCAAGGTCGGAGGCATTTTTGCCAACGACACGCGGCCCGCCGAATTCCTGTACGACAATCTGACGATTCAGGCCAACGTCATCGAGGCCGCATGGCGCTGTGGCGTCAAAAAGCTGCTGGCTCTCGGCTCCTCCTGCATCTATCCGAAGGAAGCTCCCCAACCGATCCCCGAAAGCGCGCTTCTGACCGGGCCCCTCGAGTCGACGAACAAAGCGTACGCCATTGCCAAGATTGCCGGACTGATGCTCTGCGAGAGTTATCGCCGGCAGTACGGCGCCGATTTCATCGCTGCCATGCCGACCAATCTCTATGGCCCGGGGGACAACTTCGATCTCGAATCGAGTCACGTCGTCCCGGCCCTCTTGCGGAAAATCGACGACGCGACCCGCCGAGGCGACCCAACCGTGACGATCTGGGGCACGGGCCGACCCCGGCGCGAGTTTCTGCACGTCGACGATTGCGCCGATGCGCTCGTGCATCTGATGACGCATTACTCAGACAGCGAACACGTGAATGTGGGAACGGGAACGGACATCGCGATACGCGACTTGGCGGAAATG
>DASRXU010000182.1:0-1912 GCA_035687365.1 Planctomycetaceae bacterium
AGACCGAGCGAGTCGACCGCCGCTCGCAGGATGGCCGGATCGACGCCCGCATCGATGAGGGCCGCCAGCGTCATGTCACCGCTGATGCCGGTCGAGCAATCGAGGTAGGCGATCCGCACAGGGTCTTTCTTTCCAATGAGGCGCGGGGCGGGATTCTAGCCCTGCTGCAAGTTGGAGCCAAGGTCAACCAAGCTTCCCGCAATTCCCGGTTTTAACGAGCCGCCGCGAGATCTTGCAACGAGCGCCCTCCGATGAGGATGGCCACGCAACTCCATTGCATCCCAGGCGCTGCGCACGACTTGTTGGACAAACCTTCGCGCGCGAAGCGGAATCAATCCGCCGCGTCCTTCGATTCGTCTGAATCGATTGCAACGATTGTTACGATAATAGGGGATGGGCGCGGGGCTTGCCGCGCGGAGTTGGCTGGTACGCTGGGGACGAGCGAATGGGCCTGTGCGATTCTTGTCATGCGGGATGCTGTCGGGCCTTTGCCGTTCCGGTGACGGGGGCCGACATCATCGCCATCCAAAAGAAGCTCGGGCTGCCCTTCGAAGAATTTGTCCGTCGAATGCCAGACCCAGGCGGGCGAATCTCCAACGGGGCAGTGCCTCACTTTTCGTTTGACGATTCGCCCGAAACGCCCTACGTGATTTGCCTCACTCATGTGTCGAGCGCATTTCACGCTAACAGCAGCAAATGCCGCTTCCTGATCGAGGGTGCGCCGGACGAGGAATTCCCGCTGGGCCGCGCTCGTTGCGGCATTTACAGTGTGCGGCCCTCTGCGTGTCGCGTCTTTCCGACGAAGTTTAACGCCACCCATGACCTGGTTATCGTGTGCGATATCCCCGAGCGGATGCGCCAAAGCACGAATCCGGCTTATGGTCTGTGTCCAAGACCTTGGCAGCCGGAGGATGTCGATCCGATCGACTCTGTTCGAGACCTCGCGGTGCTCAAGTACGAGTTGGCATTCTTTCGACAGGTCGCCGATTTGTGGAACCGTTCACCCGGATCCTGGCAAGCCTTTCCACAATTCTTGAACATCGTCTATTCGAAACGCGTCGTACGCGAAGAGCCGGCCGAGGACGAGCCGCCTGTGACATTGCCATTCCCGCAACCGGCCGAACAACTGGCACTCAGAGCTGCCGCCTGATCATGACACGTCTGCCGCGATGGTCCGCGAGATGACGTCGAACGAATCGACTACTGGCCGTGACCCCGGTCTCTTCAGACCGTCCGCCAGTCTCGAGTTGCTACAGTTGCGTTCGCAACTGCTCGACTTTACCCGAGCCTATTTTCGGCTGCGCGGCTTGTGGGAAGTCGAGACGCCATTGCTCTCCCGAGACATCGTCGTCGACGCTTATCTCGAGCCGTTCAGCACGCGACAGGACAGTGGAAGCGAATGTCGGCCGGCTGCGGCAGACAAAGAACTGTTCCTGCAGACCTCGCCCGAGTTCGCCATGAAACGGCTCCTGGCCGCGGGTGCCTCCGATATCTTTCAGCTCACTCGATCGTTTCGTCGGGGGGAGGTCGGGCGACTGCACAATCCCGAGTTCACGATTCTCGAGTGGTACCACGTCGGCGCGTCGTATCACGACGAGATGACGTTCGTCGAGGAGTTCGTGTCGGCGTTCTATGACGAGGCCAATCGCCTGGCTGTCGAGCGGAGACGCACTGATACGCCAACCGCACCGAACGAGCAATCAGACGGTCGGCTGGGGCGCCCCTTCTTGCGTTCGACTTACGATGACCTTTTTTGCGGCGCTCTTGGCACCACGGTCCTCGACAAAACAGCCGAGGAGTTGTCGAAGATGGCAGCGCGAGCGGGAATCACCCCGCCCCCGGGGCTCGTCCAAGATGATTTGGACGGCTGGCTCAATCTGCTCCTGGCGCTCGAGGTCGAACCAGAGCTGTC
>DASRXU010000183.1:0-22233 GCA_035687365.1 Planctomycetaceae bacterium
AGAAAGAAACCCGCCGGCGTTGCCTCCCAGATTCATCATTCCGGCCGCGAGGCCGCCGCGGGTTCGGCCCAGTTGGACGATCGTCGTCCAGAACGCAGCTTCGCACATTCCCAAGAGGGCCGCGGAAATTGCAAAGGCGCTCACCATCACGCGCGAATCGGAGCCGAGCAATCCGAGCTCGAATACGACGCCGCTGGCAACCATTCCCCACGCTGCTACCAGTCCCCGTCGCGAGCGACCGCTGGAGTGCGGCGGAATTCGGTCAGCCAGCCAGCCGCCGAAAACCATCCCGAAACCCATCGTGAGCGTAATGCCCGTCGAGTAAAGGCGTGCCGTGTCGGCCCCCAAATGTTCGACGGTGCCGATGTAGTACTGAATCCAATAAAAGAAGAGGTATTGGAAATACCCGAGGGCCGCGTAACTCAATGTGAGGCAAATCACTCCGCGATTTCGCAGGATGTGCCAGATCGCCTCATCGGGAGACGCGAGAGTGGCGGCGGAGCTCGCGTTGTTAGGCGCGGCAGCAGGCTTCGACTCGTTTCTTTTCGACCGAGTCCCCCACACCCAGACGACACCGACGAGCAGCGTGAACCAGCCGGTCATTAAGAATGCGGTCGGCCAGCCGAAACGTGCGGCCAACAAGCCGAAACCGTAATATGTCGCCGAAATCCCCAAGCATGCCGAAAACGTGACTAAGCCGTTGGCAAACGATCTCGCCCGGTGCGGCACCTGCCCGTAGACCATGCGGGCGGCTGCCGGGTGCAGCGGGGCGTTGACGATCCCCATCAGCGAGCGCACGCCAAGGAGCCCGACAAAGAGCAGGGTGGCCGTCGGCGAAAAGAGTCCGACCATGCTGGTCCCGGCCACAAAGATTGCCGAGCCCAAACAGAGCATGGTCAGCGTGGCCCGCGCTCCGACCCGATCGATGAGCCAACCGGCCGGCAGCATGGCTAGCGTATAGAACAACAGAAACGCGGAATAGACCCACCCCATCCGCGTTGCGCTGATGCCCGACTCGCGAATGATGTGTTCCGCGCCCGCAACAGAAATCGCGACGCGATTGAATTGAGCTGTGCCGACGACAAGCATCAGTAGCCCGACGGTCGGCCACCAAAGACGTGGCCGTTCGCCTGCTGCTGAGTTCGACAATCTGGGGTCGGCGGCAGTCGTCATCGTTGTCCACGATCTTTAAGAAGCGGCTTCGCTCCTCATGGGGCTCGAGCGGCACGTGGTTGGGGCGGGCAGGGGTCTTGGGTGGAGAGTATGCGCTGTGCCTTTATCGCTCAGGCATCTCGCTTTGGCAATCAGGCCACGCGCTGGACCTGGTCGCCTGCAATCGGCCCGCGATTCGATACATCGCGCGACCCCCAGCGATCGGCCTCGCCGTCCAACGCGATCACCTTGCCCCGCGAAGCTATTGGGAGCAAACTCACGGAATGTCCACAGCTCTCCCAGCCAAACCGCGCCTGGCGTCGCTCGATCAGTTTCGCGGCTACACTGTGGCCGGAATGTTCGTGGTAAATTTTCTGGCCGCCTACGACAGTTGGGTGCCGCCGGTCCTGCTGCACCATCACACATACTGCAGCTATGCCGACACGATCATGCCGCAATTCCTCTTCGCGGTCGGTTTCGCGATGCGCCTTTCGTTCGGCCGCCGGGTTGAGTCTCAGGGGCTGGTCGCCGGCTATGGTCGCATGGTGCGGCGGATCCTCGGGCTGTTTCTGGTCGCGTTTGCCATCTACGTCGAGGGGCAGGTGGCCGAGAACTGGCACGACCTGACAACACTCGGCGCTTGGAACGCAGTTTCCCCCTACTTGAAGCGACACTGGCTGCAGACGCTGGGCCAGATTGCGTTGACGTCGTTGTGGATTCTGCCGGTGATCCGCGCCGGTGCGAAAGTGCGAATTCTGTTCGTCATCGCTTCAGCCGCCCTGCATGTCTGGCTGTCGCACCTGTTCAACTATCACTGGGACAACACCGACCCGAATGGGATCGACGGCGGCCCGCTCGGCTTCCTCACGTGGGCCGTTCCGACCATCCTGGGAACGCTGACTTGCGATGCCATCGTGGATGCCCCCGCTCGCCCGCCATTGGCGCGGCTCACACTCGTCGCTCTCCTCGTCATGGCGCTCGGCTACGTCTTTTCCTGCGGCACGCGGCTGTACGATCTGTCGCCCATCGAGTTGGTGCGACTCAAGGAGGAGTCAAAGGCGCAAGACGATCGAAACTCGCGTCTGAACGAGAAGATTGACGCCGCTCTCAAAGCGATTTCTGCACACAAAGCGGATGAAAAAAACCTCGAAGACCAGCTTGCCGACATTCGCCGGGACCGCTTGAGAGCCAAGCTTGCCGAAGTGGCGGCAAAGCGCGAGAGCACGGAGGACGTACCGGGCAAATCTGACCGCACGGCGAACATCGACGAGGCAAAACGGCAGTTGTCCAACGAGGGGACCGATCCGCGCGTCGCGAAACTTTCGGCTGCACTCGAGACGCTAAAGGCGGATGGCCAAACGGCCAAACTCGAAGGCAACGTCGCCGAGTTGCGCGCGGAACTGCACAAGTTTCGCGAGGTTAAATTGGCCCCCAGTCCGGTCGTCCCGCCGCAAGAGGCCTGGCAAGGCCGAACGTGGAAGACTCTCCTTGCCGAACCCCCGTTCGTCCAACCGCCGGCTGATGATCCACGCGTCGATCTGCCCCCTTATATGATGCATCGTTATTGGAACTACTGGATGATGACCCAGCGCGCCGGTTCGCTGTCGTACGTCACGTTCGGAGCAGGGTTTTCTTTGTTGGTCTACGTGTTGTTTTATGTGTTGGCCGACCTGCTGGGCGTCCGCATTGGAGTCTTTCGCACGTTCGGCACCAACGCGCTGGCCGCCTACGTGTTGCATGGAATTATCGGCGGGGCCGTGAAGAGTTTTATTCCCCAAGATGCGCCGGCCTGGTACGTGATCACCGCATTGTGCTTCGATTTCTTCTTAATTTGGCTCTTTGTGCGCACGCTCGAAAAGAACAAGATCTTTCTTCGCGTTTGAGCTGACTTCAGAGGGTGTGAGTGACGCCAGTGCCTCGGGCGGCGCGTAACCTCGCGCAGGCCGTCATGCCGTTTGTCTGCAGGCCGGCGATCCATTTTCTGGGGCGATTGCACTAACGAGTAACTCGCATGTCCAAATACGACGCGATCGTGATCGGGTCTGGTCAGGCCGGAAATCCGTTGTCTCAAAAACTGGCAGACCAGGGCTGGGCCGTTGCCCTGATCGAGAGGGAGCACTTGGGCGGCACGTGCATTAATACCGGCTGCACGCCGACAAAGACGATGGTCGCCTCCGCGCAGGTGGCTCATTACGCGCGTAACGCGGCGAGATGGGGTGTGCGGACCGGCGATGTGACCGTCGATCTGCCAAAGATTGTGGCCCGCAAAGAGCAGATCGTCGCCCAGTGGCGTCACGGCATCCAGCGAAAGGTCGAGCAGCGCAAGAGCCTGCACCTCTATCACGGGCACGCACGGTTCGTCGCGCCTCACCGGCTCACGGTGGGCGATCAAGAACTTGAGAGCGAACGCATCTTCATAAACACCGGAACGCGAGTCGACACTCCTCGCGTCGATGGTTTGGAGAAGGTCGACTACCTGACCAACGCCAGCATCATGCAGCTAAGCGAACTCCCCGAGCACCTGCTGGTTCTCGGGGGCGGTTACGTCGGCCTGGAATTCGGGCAGATGTTCCGCCGATTCGGTAGCCGGGTGACTGTCATCCATCGCGGCGAACAGCTCCTGCCGCGCGAGGATGCCGACGTGATCCAGGAACTGCAAAAGGCCCTCGAAGCCGAGGGAATCGAATTCCGTCTGAACTCTCGGACCACCCGTGTCGACAAGGAGAACAACCGAGTTGTCCTAAAGTTCGAGGCGGCGAGCGGTCCCGAGACGGTAAGTGGAACGCACCTGCTGGTCGCCACCGGACGTCGACCCAATTCCGATGAATTGGGTCTGGATGCCGTGGGGGTGCTGACCGACCCCCATGGCTACATTCAGGTGAACAACCGTCTGGAAACAAACGTCTCTGGAATCTGGGCACTGGGTGATGTGAAAGGGGCGCCCGCGTTCACGCACATCTCGTTTAACGATTATCAAATCGTCTACGGTAATCTCATCGGGGGCCAGTCGCTCACCACCGATGATCGTCTCGTTCCCTATTCCGCGTTCACCGATCCGCAACTGGGACGCGTCGGCATGACCGAGAAAGAAGCGCGGGCGACGGGCAGGCGACTCAAGATCGGCAAAATCCCAATGAGCTGGGTCGCCCGCGCGATCGAACGCGACGAAACGGCCGGCCTGATGAAACTAATCGTCGACGCAGAGACCGATCAGATACTGGGGGCGGCGATCCTCGCCACGGAAGGTGGCGAACTGGTTCAAATCCTCTCCGCAATCATGCTCGCCAAAGCCCCCTACACACTTCTGAAAGGGGCCATTTACATCCACCCGACACTCGCCGAAGGGTTCTGGACACTGATGGAAGAAGTCAAAGCCGTCGATTAGTTGCTGGCTGTACCGTCAACAGAGCCGCGTCTTAGGAGAAGTTATGGCAACCACAACAGTCGCAAAAGTCGAACCGGTCGACATGAAGCTCGAAGTCGTGGTGCTCGTCGTTTCCGACGTCGACCGCGCGAAGGCGTTCTACGAGAAGCTCGGCTGGCGCCTCGACGCCGACTTTGCGAATGGCGACGACTTCCGCGTTATCCAGCTGACGCCGCACAACTCCGACGCCTCGATCATCTTCGGCAAGGGAATCACGTCGGCCAAGTCTGGTCCGGCGGACAGCTTGGTCCTGGCCGTGGCCGACATCGAAGTCGCCCGCGCAGACTTGATCGCCCGCGGCGTCGACGTAAGCGAGGTCTTCCACTACGCCGCGGGCCCCTTCAACAACGCGGCGAAAAACGCACGCGTCGCCGGGCGCGATCCGCAGGGTCGCTCCTACAGTTCGTTTGCCTCGTTCAAAGATCCGGACGGGAACGTCTGGCTGTTCCAGGAGATCCAGGAGCGGCTTCCCGGTCGCGAATGGAAGGCGACACGAGCACCGGCCACGGACGTCGCAACCCTCGCAGAGCTGCTCCGCGAGACGGGGGAACACCACAACAACTACGAGAAGACGCACACGGACCACCGCTGGTGGGACTGGTACGCGCCGTATCTGAGCGCGCGTCAGAACGGCAGCAGTCCGGAGGAAGCAGCCGCTGTCGCAGACCGCTACATGGACGAGGTCCTGCATGTGCCTCGCCGATGACGCCGCTCACCAAAACTCCGTAACAACGTTTCAAGAGGTGTGAAGTGGACGCAAGATTTGGGCCCGCCGAAAAGGCCATCAATGCGGGCGACGTTGATCGCCTGAAGGCGCTCTTGGAGGCCGAACCGGCGTTGGCGACAGCACGCTCGACGTGCAGTCACCCGAATTTGATGCAGTGCCTGGTCTTGGTCAGACCGCCGCGAGAGGAACTGGAGCGGCTCATGCGCCTGCTGGCGGACTTCGGCTCCGAGCTGACTAACCCGCTGATTGCCGCGGCCTGCGTGGACAACGTGCGGGCGATCAAAGAACTGCTCGATTTGGGCGCGGCGATTGATGGAAATGGGGTTTGGTCGCCCCTGGAAGAGGCCCTCTATTGGGGATTCGCAGCGTCTGTGAACTTGTTGCTTGAACGGGGTGCCGTCGTCGACAATCTTCGCAAGGCGGCCGCCCTGGGACGGAGGGATGTTTTCCTCGCTTGTTTTGACGAAACAGGCGAGTTGACAGAACAAGCCGGACAGATCGTATCGCCCTTCGACAAATGGGACCGTCTCGATTCTCCCGAGCTGCGGCACGATCGGCAAGAAATCGTTAACAATGCTCTCGTCTATGCCGCGGTATGGGGACAGCAGGAAACGATGCAGGAATTGCTGAACCGGGGCGCCGAGGTGAATGCTATTCCGGCCGGATTCGACTTTGCCGGAACACCTCTGCACAACGCGTCACTGCGTGGTCGGCGCGACACAGTCGACTGGCTCCTGCAACACGGAGCCGATCCTGCCGTGCGCGACGCGAAAATCGATAAGCTGCCAGAGGATTGGGCCGCTCACGACGGGCACGCGGACTTGGCCGCCTACCTGAAGCAACAGCGCCAGCGCGGTTAGCCGCTTCGTGCAAGTCGCTGAGCCCTGCGCGCGGCAGGCGAATGCTCGTCGTCACGCCTGTCAAAGTTTTCGGTTATCGCGCGTCTGGCATAAGTTAGCCGATGCACAGACTGCAGGATAAAATCGCTCCCCATGAGCGATGCGTCTCTTCTGAGGTTGCGACCCATGCAAGCCCTGGTCCGCGTGATCGGCCGCTACTGCCTGACCTTCATCCTCTTCTACTGGATCTGCTTCACCTTTCCCTTCCCGCTTGAACTCGTCGGCTTGCCGTTCCAGTTCGTAAAAACGGAGAATCAGCCGGCCTGGATGAAGGCTGCGGGCGAGAAATACGGCGAGGCCTATTCGTGGATTACTGACAAAGAAAACGCCGCCTGCACCTCGGTCGGCAATCGTGTGCTGGACGTCGAAGCGATCATTCAGCCCACTGGCAGCGGTGACACGATGCGCGCCTACATCGGCTGCCTGTGCGCGATCGTCATCGCGGCCGTCGCTGCCCTGTTGTGGACCGCGATCGTGCCGCTGGTACAGAAGTGGAAACCCGATTCGCGTCCCGAGCGCTTTCTGCACGAGTTTGTCCGAATCCTGGTCCGTTTCTTCTTGTGTGAGATGCTCTTGGGCTACGGCTTCGCCAAAGTTTTCCCGCTCCAGTTTCCCGAGGCCAGTTCCGTCCGCCTGGAGCAGCAATTGGGCGAAATGTCCCCCATGGGCTTGCTCTGGACCTTCATGGGCCATTCGCCGAAGTATCAAATGTTTACCGGAGCGGTCGAGGTCTTGGCCGGGCTCTTGCTTACGGTGCGTCGAACAACCTTGCTGGGGGCACTCGTCACGTCGGTGTCGATGACGCATGTCTTCGCGCTGAATATGTGCTTTGACGTGCCCGTCAAACTTTATTCGTTCAATTACCTGCTGATGTCCATTTTTCTGGTCGCTCCAGAGCTCCCACGCCTCATCCGCGTGCTGGTTCTGGGAAAGGCCGTCGAAGCCAGACCGTTCACACCTTTGTTTGGCCACGTCCCGCTCGAGCGACTGGCCCACGTACTGCGGACGCTCCTCGTGGTTGCAATGGTCTATGGCCAGATCCACGGGAGCTTAGAACTCTGGAATGACATGTATGGCAGCCTCCCCGCGCCCGTGCTTGGCCGTTGGGACATCGTCTCCATGCAGGTTGATCAGAAAAAGCCGGGCAAAGACGACCCGCTGAACTGGAGTTGGCTCGATTTCAGCAACCGAAAGGTCCTGCGTGTGGCGGGGCCGAAACCTCGAAACGCGTATTACCTGCTCACCTGGGATCCGACAGAGAAGAAGATCACCCTCGCCGATTTCCGCAAGCCCGAGTGGACGGCGACCTTCAACTACGATCTACCTCAGCCAGACAAGTTGAAGCTTCAGGGTTCGATGGATGGCAAGGCAATCAACGCGACGCTGAAACGCACGCCCGCGAAGCAGTACGAACTCACGACCCGCGGCTTTCACTGGATTCAGGAACTGCCTTACAACCGCTGACCAACGCCAAGGGTTTCGCGGAACACCGTGGCGGCCGCTGATTCAGCCGCGCGCGACTCGTTGCCTAAGCCAACCGCCGGCGACGGCCGCTGGGGTCATGAGCGCGAGGGCGCAAATCTGCGTCCAGATGGCGCCTTTCCCGAATGTCGCCATTAGAGAGGCAATCGCGCCGAGGGCCAGAATGGCGGCCATCGCGGCCGCATGGGTCACCGGTCGGCGGCCGGCGATCCACGCACTCAAGTAGCCGCCGAAGAGGGCGAACGCAACGCCGTAGGCGACGAAGCCGACCATGAACGGGACCGACGCTTCGGCATGAGGCGGTTGGCCAGCGATCTGGAACCAGGCGAACCCCGAGGCCGCAAACACAACGTACCCGGTCACGACGCCAACGATACTGCGAAGCACGCGACACCCCCACCTGTGAGGCCGAATGTGTGATGGTTTAATGGACGAGGGCGGGACTCACAAGCATTTACCGAACGCTTCGGGCTTCCGCGGAGCCGGGCGCGCCGGCCAGACTACCGAAATCAGCTTTTCTTCCAAAAAACATATTTTCTGCAGTCACATCGGCTGTTGAGTTCTGCTTAACTCGCTAGTGTCACCCCGGGGGCACAAATGCGAGTCGCAGTGCAGGTTATCGCTTGGATCTACCTGATTCTCGGAATTTCGAGTGGGTTCTGGCTCGTCTACGCGACTTTGTTTGGCGTCAGCGGCGGCGACTTCGGCGGCGCGGTGATTGCCGTGTTGCTCGGTTACGGTCTACTGAAGTGGCATCCTCTGGCTCGCAGAGTTGCCGTATTGCTGTCCCTGTGCAGCACAATCATCTGCGTCATCGGCGGGGCGCTGTGTCTCGGCCACTTGGCCGGCTGGACCGTCGCAGCGCAAGGCCTGATTGTCGACCATCCGGGGCGCGCGTTCGTATTGCTAGGGGTTGGGCTCGCCTTCGCGGGATCCCAACTCTGGATTTTGACGAGGCCCGAAGTCGCGTCGCAATTTGAAAGCTCCACGAGTCGCTAAATCAGCTTTCATCGCCAGTCAGTGTGCATGTGAGGCGCGAGGCGTCTTCACGACGATTCCTCGGCGCAGCATTCGATCGACGGCGACAGACCCGGCAAACAACCGTGCCCCACTTATGTCGTGCGGCGGTGGTCGCGTTTCTGCGTCACGCAGACGTCAACGACACGGCCCGCGTCAGAGAGGCCGACGTGGAAGCGTTCGCGACCTTCAATGCGGTGCACCGAAATGTGGTACGCCTCGTCGGCGACCGCCAGGTAAGGTCGGTGCGCCGGTGTGTCGGGTCGGTCGATTTTGCCCCACGAGCCATCTCCCAGGTAAACGATCCCGCGGTCGTTGACGCGGCCATCCAGCAGCGGATGCGTCCGCTTGTAGGTATGGTCGTGGTGCTCGAAGACGGCGTCGACGTTGTATCGCTCGAAGAGCGGCACCCAATGCTTGCGAGCGTCCGCGCCGATCTGAGCGTCGATCTTCTTGAGATCCTCCATCGCCCGCACCGACGGATAGGCAGGCACATGCTGGAAGGCGAAGACCGTGGGAACGTCTTCGCGCTGCTTGAGGGTTTTCTCCAGCCAGTCAGTCTGCGCCCCGGCCACCGGCGACGTGTGGTTCGTGTCGAGAAAGATCAGCGACAAGTAGTCGCCGAAGTCGAGGCTCGCGTAGCCGGTCTCCGGGTAAAGCCCGTCGAAGACCGAATAGAAGAAGGGAGCCTCGTGGCGCGGCCTGCCGAATCGGCCGAGCACTTCATGGTTGCCGATGCCGCCCAAGAGCGGGATCAGCCGCCGTTGGCTGTCACGCAAATCGCGCGAATAGTTTTTGAAAAACTCTAGAAAGATCTTGGGTGATTTCGCGTCCTCGTACGCGATATCGCCGGCCATCACGACAAACATCGGTGACTGGGCCGCTGCCACATGGTTGGTCGCGACCGCGTGCTTGCCGACGCCGCTGTCACCGCCCGAGACAAAGTGAATGGTGTCGTTTGCCTTGGCAGGCATCGTCCGAAATCGCTCTTCGGCCGAGTCGAGGCCGACGCGAAAACGATAATCGGTGGCCGGCTCGAGGCCGGTCAATTCGGTCCGCAAGACCGAGCGGTCTGTCATCGGAAAGGGACGTGAATTACCCGTCTTCTGTTGCCACAGATCGCTGCCCTGTTTTGCGTACCAGATGGGCCGATCGACGGCGTCCTTCGCGTCGCCGATCCATTGGATCGTCATCGTCGTCGTGGGGTCTCTTTGCCAAGTCAGAAAGAGCGCCGTCGGCTGGTAGGACGGCTTGGGCGCGAAGGCCGGAGCCGGCTGCGGCGTATCGGCGAATAGCGAATGGGTATACGCGCCGCCCACAAGGAGCGATGCGGTCTGAATGAATCCTCGGCGAGTCAGGTCGGACATCGGGCATGCCTTTGTGAATTCTATGGCGGCATCCGCGGCTCGTTCGCAGAATGCTTCGCGGATGGTCTGCTATCTCTAGCAAGCCGCTTCCGCCTGTTCAACTCGGCCGGCCGCTCGGCGAACGGAGTTCCAGACAAAATGAAGATTTTGTGTTGATCTCACGAATATCGCGGTAAAAACCGGGGGAAACGAGTGCCGGCGGGGGACAGAATTATGGAGCCTCCTGATCCAAGTCCTGATCCTTTGGGGCCCGACGCACGCACGCAGCCCCCGCGATTCCGACCCGCAAGCGGCTTTCGCGAGTTGGGCGCCAGGCGTTCGTGCCGCCGTCTGATCGCGAATCAGTTCGAGGCGGGCAGCGAGCACGCCCAACTTACTGAGGGGCGGGTACCAACACGGCCGCGGACTCCGGCAGCAGATCCATTGGGATCTCCTCGGGCGCGTAGGAGGCAGTTTTTCCGCGCTGAATCATCGGGAAGAGACAGGCGAAGAAGAGAGACCCAAGCGCGACGAACTTGACTCCGGTCCGGATCCGGATGGGTGCCCCTTTGATAAGCACGAGAAAAGCCGCAAACGCCAGGAAGGCTAGCAGAAGTGTCGACAGGACCATTGACGCGATGTACAGGCCGGTCGAACCGCGCGTGAATCGGATCCGATCTTCAAGAGGCACTAATCGCTGATGTAAGTTGGTCACGAAGTCGCGATACGTTTGCAGTTCCCCGTCGAGTTTTTCGGTGCTCGGTTTTGAGCTGGGAATAGCCAGTGTCCGTCGGTCTGTCGCGACAACACACCGGTAACTTCCGGCGCCCGGTATGAAACCGTTGTAACGGAGATTTAAGAAGCGAATCTCCGAATAAGGGACGAAATCGGACTCTTTCGTCCCGTCGTCGATTTCGATCCCGCGATCAGTCAGCCGACAGGTCCGCTTTCGCCCAATCAGGTAAGGCCGGAATGAGTAGTGCATCGCCACCTCCGCTTTGGTCGGGGAATAGTCAGTTTGTCTCCAAAGCGCAATGCGTCCCGACTTGTTACATCGGACGAAAAAAAATTTAAAGACTCGTTTCGCGGGCGGAGCACCGCGCCCTCGCAAAACCCCCGTTCTGACGGATCCCGCATAATCCGGCGAACCGAAAGGGCTCGTTGCTTCACGGGACACGCTTCGGACGAACGCCAGCCTGCTTAAAAAAAGGCTCCAACCTGCGCGAAAGCTCGGGCAAGTGATGGCTGGGCACCTGGGGATAGAGATGGTGTTCCAAGTGGTAGGTCAGCTCGAGAAAGAGTGCGGGAACGATTCGGCCGCGCAGCGTATGCGTCTGACTCAGAGGCGTGTCGCCATAGTGCCGATGCGGCAGATGTACCGTGAGCAAGGGATAGACCCAACTGCCGACCAGGACCAGGCCCACGTAGATGAGGACGGCCGGTGTTCGCCGCCAAACGAATATCCCGGTCGACAATACCACCAACGGCCAGGCCGCTTCGGCAATTAACCACAATCGCTCCGGCACATTGTTCCTCTGTTTGGCGTACGCCCAACACCACAGCCGTGGCAAGAAAAGCGGACCGTGGAAGACTGCCTGCCAGAAACTCATTCGAGCGGGGTCACCCTCCGGATCATCGCAGGCGGGAAAAACAGCGTGATGGCGGAAGTGGGTGCTCCGATACGCATGCCCGCTTTCCAGCAGAATGGCTCCGAGAGCAAACAAGGCCCAGTCCGCCTCTCGGCGATCCAATCCCAATGACCCGTGCACGACATCGTGGGTGACGGTCACCACGGCCACAAAGATCAAGAACGCCAGGAATGGCGTCAGCCACCAGAACTGAGCATAGGCAGCCAAACCAAAGGCCAGCAGACCAATGAAGGGGCGCGACAACGCCAACCGTCGCTGGAAGGCCGTCGTCACCAGTAGATCGGTACCGAGCGTCGAAAACGCCGGACAATCGGGTTCACTCTGCAGCATAGATGGCATCCTTTTGCCTCACTTCGCGAGCCGGATTGAGAGAGGTCCGCCGGAGCCGGCGGCTGCGACGCAGCACGCCCTCCGCGACGATGCGGCTCCCGATCACGCAGGCCACCGTCCCCAAGCCGGGCCACGTGGTGTCGCCTGCCAGCCAAAAGCCGGGCACTCCCAAGTCGTGCGGAATCGCATGCTGATTGGAATTCGCGAGCGTTTGGCGAACACCGCCAACCGCTCCGCGCGGATGACGAGTGAAGCGTTCAAACGTGCGCGGCGTGGCGATCTCGCAGACCACGGCCGATTCGCCCAAACGCGGATAGACCCGTCTCGCCAAGGCGATCAGCCGGCGACCCGTGGCAAGTTTCTGAGCTTGATAATTCTCGGCCGAGAGACCATCCCACGATTCCAGCGGGCAGTGCGTCGAAATCATCACGGCCCGATGGCCGGGCGGTGAGCTCGCCGTGTCTTCCTGGTCGGAGACGGAGACGAACATGTTGTTCCCGTTGCCCAGCGGCTGCGCGTAGTCTTGCAGCAATTGATGATGAGTGAATTCTTGCCCCGCCACGTCGTTGTCGCGCACACCGAGGAACACAACAATCGCTCCCCCCGCCGCGTCTCTATCCCGCTCGAGGTACGGCCGTAGTCGGCGCTCGACGGCAGCCGGAGCGATGCGAGCTGTCAGCGACACGGGGAGCGCACTCACCACCTGTTGGGCGCAAAACGAGCCGCGCCGCGTCTGCAGCAGATAACGACCTTCGGTTCCGACGATCCGGTCTACAGGGCAACCCACCTTCAACTGCCCGCCGATCGCGCGATAGCGATCGACAAACGAATTCCAAAACCCTCGCATCCCGCCCTTGGGCCGAGTCAGCCCGGCTCCGCGGATCGTGATTCCCAGCGCCGCATTGATTAAGGGAGCCTGCCAGACCGAACTATGGACCGTATCCTCGATCAACATGGCCAACAGTCCGACGAGCGGGCGATCGTCGGACAATCCGTAAGCGGCCAAAGCGTCTCCCATCGTCCAGCGCAAGTACCTTGTTAGGGACAAATCGGCTGCGCCCAGGGCCCGAACGGCACGAACTAGGTCGTCGAGACTTGTGATCGGCAACTTCACGCCGCGGCGGCTTGCTGTCCAGAAAACCTGCGCCAGCCGGTCGGTGAGGTTCCAGAATTGCCGATGGGCGGGGGTGTCGCCCAAGGCGTTCAGTCGCTCCGCAGACCAGGCGGCCGTGTCGCGGTAGAGGGTGACGCAACGATCGGGCAGCCAAGCCCGATATCCGGGAAGGACCTGGCCCTCAATGGCCGGCATGCCAATGATCTCGAGCAATTCGCCGCCAACGCCGTTCGGCTGGAAGTCGACGAGCGTGGTCGCCCCGACATCGAACGCAAATCCTCGCCGCCGGAAGAATCCGGCACATCCACCTGGCTGACCGTGGGCCTCGAAAACGATGGTCGAAAGCCCCCGTGCCTGCAGCCGAGCAGCCGTCGCCATGCCTGCGACTCCACCTCCGACAATGGCTACGTCATGCATTTGGGGATCCCGCCCGGTCACTCGTGGTCGCCTCGTTGCAACCGATCTTTCGGCAGCCGGCTTGAGGATGTAACCGTAGCGAGGTGGGCAGGGATAACAGCTTCTTCCCGACAAATTCGCCGGGCCCCACGTTCCAACCTTCGTCACCTCATTTCGTGATCGACAACCGCGAACATGTCGCCGGTGTCAGGCGTCGATTTCACAGAGGATCAAGGGGTCCCATAATTCTGTCTTGGCGGTTTGCTCCTCTGGTGATTGCTGAAAGGTCCGAAACGATGCTCGACACATTCAAGCAGCTGACCACGAATCAGTTCGAGGCGGCGCTGAGCACGCTCAACGCGTGCATCGACAAATGTCCCGAGGCGGCCTGGAATGCACCCGTCGCGAATTACAAATTCTGCCAGGTCGTCTTTCACACGCTGTTCTACGCCGACTACTATCTCGGCGTGTCCGAAGACGACTTGCGGCCTCAGGCCTTCCATCGCGAAAACGCCCACGTCTTTCGCGATTACGAAGAACTGGAACCGCGTCCGCCCGTGCTGCTGTACGAAAAACCCTGGACCAAAACGTATCTGCAATATTGCCGGAAGAAGTGCCACGACGTGGTCACGGCCGAGACCGCGGAAACACTGGCCGCCGCCACCAAGTTTCCTCGAAAATCATTTTCGAGAGCCGAGATCCACGTCTACAACATTCGCCACATCCAACATCACGCGGCCCAGTTGATTCTGCGGCTAAGACTCGATTATCAGATAGATGTGCCGTGGTTTCGGTCCGGCTGGCAGGAAGGCTAGACTCCCGCAAATGACCCGAGAGACGGATAGAATCAATGCCGGTTGAAGGCAGAGGCGAATCGCCGAGATGACCGATGCGCAAGCAACCCTCGAAGAAACCGAAGCCGGCAAACAAGGCAAATTTTGCCTGTTTTGCGTGTCGTAGGGCACTGAAGCAGATCGGATCGTCCGCGCGGGATCCAGAGATACCGCAGCGCCCGTGTCCGTGCCCAAATTGCCGCAGCCCGATGACTCGCATGGGAAAGTACTTCAAAGCGCCGCCAAGTCGAGCGACGCGGCAGTGGCTGAAAGTCGAATTGCTCTATTGCTTCGGCGAGCGGTTCTACTTGAGTAACTCGGGGCTCAGTAGGACGTGTCGAACGCTTCGTTCCGCGATCGAACATTTGACGGAGCTGGGACATTCGAGTGCCGAAATTCGGGATCAGCTCGACCGCTTGAAACGGTTGCGTGGACGCCCGACCAAGGCCATTTGACACTTAGAAGCAAGGCGTCGAAGCATCTGAACCCTGCAAGGCGAATGTAACATGGGCTGTCTCCTGCCACTCGTCGCGGTGTTCGTCCCGCGCGTCGTGATGTTTTTCATATTTCTGCTCACGAACTGGTTCACTATGGCCTATCAGACGGTGATCTGGCCGCTGTTGGGCTTTTTCTTCATGCCCTACACGACACTTGCCTACATGGGAGCGATGCTCAACAACAACCACGAGGTGTCGGGCGGTTGGCTGGTCTTGGTGATCGTGGCGGTCATCGTCGATCTGGGAGCACACGAGCGATCGGCGAAGCCGGTTTATTACTATCGCCGACGGAAGTAGCCGCTCAAATAGGAACGGTCGTCCGACGCTGGTGTCTGGAGTGAAATCCGATGGCGACGCACTCAATCGAACTCGGCCCGAGCACGTTGCGCGGTTACTTTTCTCGTGACGTTACGCCAGCCGTGACGATCGATTCGGGCGACACGGTCCGCTGCCAAACGCTCGACGCCGGTTGGGGGGCGCTGCGGCAGGCCGATCCGTTTGCCTCGCCTGTTTCCTTCCAGCCGCGGGACACGGCGCGGGATTTCGCCCACGCGCTCACCGGACCCATCGCTGTCCGCGGCGCTCGTGCCGGCATGACGCTGGAGATTCGCTTTCGCACGATTCGCCTCAGCAACTGGGGCTGGTCGGCAGGCGAAGCGCTACCAAGTCAATTCGATCCGCGTCTGGGATTGGGTAGCGGGCCGGGGGGGCCTCCTCCCGTGATTACCGTCCCGACGGGCGACCAGGCGACGCTTTGGGCACTCGATCCCGGCCAGCAACAGGGGCGCACGCAATCAGGGCTCACAATCGCGACACGGCCTTTCCTGGGAGTCGTCGGAATGCCGGCGGATGAACCCGGGATTCAGTCCACGTTTCCGCCGCGCTTCTGCGGCGGCAATATGGACTGCCGAGAATTGGTCGAAGGCAGCAGCCTTTACCTGCCGATCGCCGTCGATGGGGGACTCTTGTCGCTGGGCGACGGCCATGCCGCGCAGGGCGATGGCGAAGTCGCCGGCCCCGCTTTGGCGTGCCCCATGGAGCGAGTCGAGATTGAGATCCACCTTCATCGCGATTTGCACTTGAAGATGCCCCGAGCGCAAACGCCGATCGGATGGCTGACATTCGGTTTTCACACCGACGTTAACGAAGCCTGGGCTCAGGCGACCGAAGACATGGTTCGGCTGATGAGCGAGCTGCATCACCTTTCCGCCAAGTCGGCCCTTTCACTCGCGAGCTTGGTCGTCAATCTCCGCATCACGCAGGTCGTCAATGGTGTCCGCGGCGTGCACGCGGTCCTTCCGCACGGCGCGATTGGCGGCACTCAATCCGAAGCTCGATCGTAGGTCGTGAGTGAACTGAAAATGGAAATAACGCCCTCAGAAGTCGCGCGGGCCTTCGTCGACCGCATCAACGCACATGATGTTCCCGGTTTGGTCGCGCTGATGACCGCGGATCATCGCTTCGTCGACTCGCTCGGCAATGTCGTCGACGGCCGCGAGGCGATGAAAGGTGGCTGGGCGGCCTATTTTGGAATGGTGCCCGACTACAAGCTGGCTGCCGAGCAGTGGCTAGCCGATGGATCAACGGTGGTCATGCTTGGCACCGCGAGCGGCACGTACAGCCCCGACGGCTCGCTCGACCCAAAACGCCGCTGGACAACCCCGGTCGCTTGCCGCGCGGTGGTGAACGGAAACCTGGTTTCCGAGTGGCGGGTCTATGCCGACAACGAGCCAATCCGGCAGTTGATGCGTGGCGGTTCTTAGCCGCCTGACGACCGCCCGTTGACAGGATGGGGCGACGGCCGGGGTGCGATCGGAGGAGTCCACTCAATTTTCCGGTTTGACGCGGACGATGAAAACGCCCTGAATCGTTTCCGGATTCTTGGGGCCCGCGATGTCGAGTTCGATCGCTCCGCCAATTTGCTTTTGCTGTTGTTTTCCCTTCGGTGCGGCTCCCGCGACCGAGATCGCAAACTTTCCGCCCGTCACTTTGACCAACCCGCGCCCGGGAAGCTTAATCTGCGAATCGCCCGGCTTGGGTCGATCGGTGTGTGCCACGATCGGCACCGACTTGCCGAATAGCGAGTTCCAGTCGCCGTGGAAGCCGACCGGAAAAGTGCCGCGAAGACTCACTCCAGGGCCGGAAAACTCAAAGCCCTGCTGGGCGGCGGCCGGCCCCGCTTTTGCGCCGTTGTCTGGTTTGATCTCGAAGCAAGTGAGCGAGTCGACGTGGATCGACGTCTCTTCGCCGTCCAAATTCAAGGTGAGCGCGTCTAAGGCAAGATGATCGCCCGCCTCGTCGGGGTCGTCCTCGTCGGGAGCGACGATCGCCGCGTTCGCGCCATTGATCAGATCGGGCAAGGTCAGCACCACGACCCCGCTGATCAAATATCCGTAACCAAAGGCGGCGATCAACAAGGCGTTGATCGTTTGCCGAAAGTGCGAGACGACAAAAAAAATCGAATACAAAGGGACCAGCAAGCAGGCCAGCCAAATCCAGGGACCTTCTTTGCGAGCCAGACGCAAGATCATTCCGCGAGACGTCAAAAGCGTCAGCACACCGAGCACAATCGCGACCCAACCGGCTTCAGGCAGGAAGTAACCCGACACCACCAACACCAGCCAAACCGCGGCTCCCGCTCCCATCCATTTCAAATAGGTGCCAAAGTCGGGTTCGTCCGCGCTTTTGCGGCGTCTAGGCTTGGGCGCCACCCGCCGCGTGACGATTTGGCCACGCAGCGGCTTCCTCACTTCAAAGTCAGGCGAGTCCCATTCGTCACGCGGCGCCTTGGATTCAACCTGCTCTGTTTCAACGACCGGTTCCTCGCCGGCCTGGAATGGAAAATCAATTGGGTCCGGTTCGCGTGGCGCCCGGCGATTGGACGACGGCAAGTCTTGGCGAAACGTGCCGAAGCTCTCGCCCGGGGGACGTGAGTTTTTCTGCGTCGGAACGGGTGGTGACTTCGGACGCTTCGGACGTTCACTCGCAGCCGCGTCGGCAGGTTTCGAACGCACCGGGCGAACCTGGGGGCGTTCGGAAGTGTTACGCGGCAGGGTGACGAGCACTTCGCCCGCGCACTCGGGGCAATCGAACGAATAGTCTCCCGGTTCGCGTCCTTCGAGCGTCACGCTCTGCAGACAATGCGGACAGAAGACGTCCATGGACCCTTCCTGCGGTAAATTGAAACCTCCGCGAGATTGTGTGGCCCAAGCGGGGTGAACGCAAGAGGGGTTTTCGGTCGCTCAGGCTGCCGTCAGTGGAGCAGGGTGGCCAAACGATTGCCCGCCGCCTGATGATCCAGAATTTGAACCACTTTTTCGAGAATGACCGCGCCCGCCTCGACCGGTGGCAGGCCGCCCGCGTAAATGTTCGAGATCACCGTCTGTTCCCACCGCGCCTGCGCGTTGCCGCTGAATCGCGCGGCTTCGGCCTGGGCCGTCCCAGTGAGACGATAAACAAGATAGGCCGACAGGCTGCGCGACGCGAGCGCGTCGCCTCCCGGTCGCTCGCCCACGAGAAACACGACCAGCTCGCACTCCAAAGCGTCCGCGATCTGCTCCGCTAACTTGACCCGCCCGTAACGAACGGCGATCGGCCGACCGAGACTGATGTGGCGACTCGTCAATCCGTCGACGAGCGTCGGCAGCAAGTCGGGTAGATTGTGGTGCACCGCCTCGGCACTCAAGCCATCCGACACGACGATCTGCACCTGCTTTTTTTCCGGCGAGAGTCGGGACAGGCTGGCGGGCGAGAGGCGAGCGCCGGCATTGGGCGAGTTGAGATGCGATTCTTTGTCCTTGGCCATTGTCTCCAGCGTGCGAAAGTCCGCCAGATGCGCCAGCTCGACGATCCGCAGTTCGGAATAGATCGCCGCGCGAGCGGCGCCTTGATTGAGTTTCACCCGGCGCGCCACAGCATTCGCGGGTCTCGGGCCGGCCGTCTCCCGACCGTAGAGTGCGGGCGTCCGCCGCGCCAGCTCGGCAAATTCCTCGGGCGAGTCGCAAAATTGTTCGGGATTGCCCCACTGCGTCCCGCGGAGCACGGAGCCATTCGGGCCGCGTCGCAAAATGTCACGGCCGATTGCCCATTCCAAAAACTCGGGCGCGGGTGTTCGACCGTGGATTTCGCGCAGGGTCTGCACGTCGTGCGCGCTGGTGTCGAAGTAGGCCAACATGCGGTCGGTGTTGAGGCAAACGTCCATGAAATAGTTCGCGCCGGCAGCCGTCAGCAACTGCGTCGCGATCTGTTGCCCCTCGAGCGTCGTGCGCGAGTGCAGCGTGTAACAGGGGGCCATCCCCATCGGCAGGCCCAACAGCTTTCCCATGAAATGGTCCTGCAAATTGGCGAGCATCATCTCGAAGCTGTCGAGGTGTGTCTCCGGGCCGATGAATCCGGTGACGTTGTTGACCATAAACGGATCGTAGCGCCGCGCGAGACCGTAACAGAGCGCCTCGGTCGTCGTCATGTCGATGCCGTGATGCCGGCCGTACGTGAACTCGCTGCCTTGCCCCGTCTCGAAGTACATGAACTGCCGCGCCGTTCCAGCCAGCGCTCCGCGTTCGACCATCGTGTGGTAGCCGTGGTCGAGCAGCTCGACGGAAATATCGAACTCAGCCAGATTGGTGTCTTCCGTCCCCGCGAGGCTTTGAAAGAGCACCTCCACCGGAGCCCCGCGGTCGAGACAGGCCAACTGCGTCTTGATATGGGCCAGCACGCAAATCTGCGACGGCACGCCCGTGCGACGGCGGAGCGCGTCGAGCAGACGCAGGAGTCGCTCGACGTTGTCGACCGTGTCGATGGCCGGATTGATCCCCAAGAGCGCGTCACCGGCCGCGAGCGACAGGCCCCAATAGCACAAGCAGGCAATGCCTTGCGGATCGTCGGTCGGATGGTTCGGCTGCAAACGGGACGACAGCGTGCCCGGCGATCCCAACAACGTGCGAGCCTGGGTAGGCCGACTGCATTTCTTTGCGACGAGGATCAGCTCGTGCACATCGCAAAGTTTGGCGACAGCAGCCGCCATCACGCCGGTGAGCCCGCGGCCGATGCGTTGGACGTCCGCATCGGGCGCGCTGAGCAAGCGATCCTTTAAATCGCCTAACGTCAGCGAGGCGATCGTTGCGAACACGTCGAGATCGATGTCGTAATTGACGCGCATCACGCTGTCGACCCGGCCCCGGTCGTCGGTTAGCGGATGCTCGTAAAGGTGCTCGAGCGTCAAATCGGAGAGGGCGCTGCGGGCCGCCTCGCGCAGGTCTTCGCTATCCGCCGCCAAACCGGCCTGGCGATCGCCCGCTTTGCTGTAGTCGGCCGCGCCAAGCAGTCGCTTGAGTCCGGCGAAGGACACGCTACGTTCGAGCACTTGCGCGGTGTAAGCGCGATCGGGCTGCGGGGGCGGCACGCGAATTTCGTTCAGCGGAGTCAAATCGCGCATCAGGCCCCCTCAGCCTCGAGCCGGTTAGTTCATTCCATAAAAGGCAATCGGCACCACCTGCTCGCGAATGCGGCCAATTTGTACGAACCGAGCGTCGAGCGGTTCAACTTCATCGAGCACGACCAACTTGACGGGCAGCGTTCCCCATTGCGACGCGTATCCGCCGAGCGCTTTGCCGACGTTTTCTCGCACCAAGAGCACGAGTGGCGTCGCGCGCGGAAAAGGAGACGATCGGATCGTCGATGCCAACCGCTCGCCCAAGGTGCGAACTCCAAGGCCATCCGCGTGGTCGAGTGCAACCAAAACGCAGCCGCCGGCCGCACTGCGACCGACGAGTTGAAAAATATCCCGAATCTGGTCGGCTGTCGAATCGAAGGTGACCCGACCCAAGATCGGGACGTCGCGCATCGGCAAGAGGGCTGGGTCGGAGAGATAAACCGTGCTCCCCGAGACCTGCGTCGCGTGCAGCAACAATCCATAGACGGTGGCTCGCCCTGCATCGGGCGGCGCGGCCGCGGCCAAGCGAGTTGCCCGGCGCGCGTTGGTCGCGATGCGATGGGCTAGATCGATTCCCAAGTCACCGAATTGTGTCGTGGGTGGAAGTTGGCGCTCGCGAAGAAACTCGTACACCAACTCCCCAACGCCGCCCGAGAGACAAAAGAGAGGCTCGTGGACTCCGTCGGGCAGGTCGAACCGCGCCTGCTCGTGCATCCGGGCCAGCGGTTGTTGAAATGCGGCCCGATTTCCGGTCAGAGCGAGTTCCAGCAAATCGATTTGCCAGTCGACAATCGCGCGGACGTCGTCTGAACGCAGACAATCGCCAACGCCCGAATCTATCTTCAACTCGGCCAAAAGCGCCTTGGCGTAGCGTGACAGCTTGAGGATCTGATACGTACCCGGAACGACTTCGATATGTCGAGCGCCGACAAACAGCGAGCCGGTGCGCAGCACTTCGCCATTCTTTCCGAGCGCAATGTTGGCCGTGCCGCCACCGATATCAATGTTGAACACCCAGCGATCCGGGTGGGCGTGCGACACGGTTCCCGCGTTCGCCTGAAACGCCAGCCAGGCTTCGAGACAGGGATCACCGGCGGTGGCAACCAGCACGTCCGGGATGCGCGACCGAATCAGCTCGACCAGAAAACCTGAATTGGGCTGCTGCGCGGCGAGGCCTGTCACGAGCGCTCCGCCGCCAAAGATTTCTTCCGCGTCACTCGTCGCAGCGGCGAGCCATTCGTCCAGAGACTGTTTGAGCTGGCATTCATCGAGGCCGTCCTGAGCGAACGGAGTCAGCATCACAGGCGACCGAAAGATTTCGCGGACGTCGGACAGCTCGTGCCGACCGGTCACTGCGTTTCGCGACAGGCGAGCGCTCGCGGCGACACAACGACTGGTCGTCGTGCCAAAATCGAGCCCCACCAGACGCACGTCTTTCACAATTTCGGACTCGTTGAACGTTTGGAGCCGTTAAACGGCGCGGTGCTCATCTCATCGGCTCACTCGCCCGGCGATTTCCCTGCGGCAACGGTCTCGACCGGCTTGACGGTCACTCGCCGGTGGACGCCGAGCAAACTTGCGGGCGGCCCTTGGAAGCGATTCCTCATCACACTGAACCAAACTACGGCCGTCAGACCACACATCGCGAGCACGACCCAGCCGGCTTTTTCGTTCGGCGGTTGAATGCCGATGGCAAGCAGGAACCCGCAGCCGAGCAAACAGATCACGGCTAGCGGCTGATACCAGCGGCCCAAGCTCCACGGGCCCATTTCGGTCCACGAGCGTCCGTAGGCCAAGAGGCCCAGGAGCGTCGGCAACCCATAAGAAAGGTACAGCAAGATCGTACACACGCTGGTGAGCGTGGTGTAAATCGGCGTGTAAATCGTGAACGCGAGCGCCAACAGCGACGTAATCCAGATCGCGATCGCCGGCGAAC
>DASRXU010000184.1:0-2774 GCA_035687365.1 Planctomycetaceae bacterium
CGCCGTAGATACGACCCAGGGACAATTTCATTGTTCCACCCACTCCCCCCAAAACGGACCGAACGAGCCGTCGATGCATGGCTAGTTGCTCCGAAGATCGGATCTGCACCGGTTAGTCACGCAAAAGATCTTTGGCCGGCGTTAGACTCTTCCGTCAGGCGCGGCCGCCCAGCGGCCAGTGGCGCCACCAGATAAAATCCGACGGACTAGATCGCCATCAAACTCACCCCAAACCACCCCTGGCCGCCTGAGTGCGCAGATTATCGTCGTCCTGAGCCATCGTCATTGCAAGTCAACAACAACTTGTTCGACTCAAGCGTTCAGGCTGTCGGGGTGAGGGCTGAAAAAGGCGGAGAGTGATGGGCCTCCAAGAACCTGGCCCGAGCGTTTCGTTTCCGCCAGTAGCTCCGCACGAACCAGGGGCGTTGGTCGTTGAGATCCTGAGTTCCGGCGGCTTCGATCCATCGATCGGTCATTTCGGCGGCCTGGCGGAAAGCCTCCTTCGAGTCGGGAGGATCGTCAAACCAGCCGCTTTCGATCGGCAGTCGCTCAATCGCCAACGTTGGAAGGAACTCGAGCGCGCTGGCCATCGCGCGTCGGTGAAGCCGCTCGCCCCGCCACCAGACCGAGTTCTCATCAGCTCGATCGGTCGGCGAACCGACGTCGACGGGTTGTTGGATCGCGACAGGCTTGAACAGGCTCACGCAGGGCGCCGCAGTCCCGGTCGCCCAATGTCGCACACGGCTCGGCGACAGTTCCGAAATCCAACTGCCGGTTGTTTGCGACGACGCAATCAGACCACCCGCGTGGACGCAGGGCGCGGTGAGCCCGCCGTGAAAGAACGAATAATGGGGACCCGTTCGCCCGTCTCCATGATCGCGGAGAATCGCCGCGAGTTCCGCGGGCCGGGTCGCTTGTTGGGCCAGGCACTCCGTTCGCGAACGCCGCAGGCGGCCGGCGCCCGCCCAGGTCTTCACGCGGTCGCTGTACCGCTCGGCAAAACCAGGGATGGAGAGCACGTTGGAAATGCTCCGGGCGCCGCGCACATCTTGAGTGGCCCAAGCACGGCCCGCCGTCTCGAGCACGATGGCCCGCGTTGGGTCGGCAATCAAGAAGCTGTTGTGGTAGGTGAAGCGACGATTTTCATGTCCACAGCCACCACCTTGTCCGTGGGTTTCGAGCAGACCGACGATCACGTCGGCAGCCGCTTGAGCGTCCGTCGATCGCTCCAACGCGAGCCGCAACAGATCCATACCGGTGAGGCCGGTCTTTTCGTATTTCGCACGAGTGAAGACGGCCTCGTTCCCGATTACCACGCCGTGCTCGTTGGCCCCCATCTCGGCCCCCCACATCCAGAACGGGCGGCTGAGGAGCACCGCGTGGGTTGCCCGTACCTGGGGGATTTCGATCCACGTGCAGCGGAGCGCTGCGCCGGCCGCGTATTCCCGCCGCGGCTGCCAATCGAGTACCTGGGCTTCATTCGGGTCGCGATCCGAGTTCTTTGCAAACAGGACCCGATCCAGTCCCACCACCACCAGCGTGTCGCACATGCTGCGGGCGTCCTAAGCATTGATCCCGGCAGAACTTGACCGACGTCCGTTGAGGATACGAAAAATCGCCATTTCAATCCGGGCGTTCCGCAGATTTCCGCGAAAATCGGTCAAGATTTGAATTGGCCCGACGAACTCCCCACAATCAGAGGAGGGAGCGCGCTCACCCGGGCGAATTTGGGCCCGGGCAAATTGGGTCGACGGTCTGAGGGGTCGGACCGGAAACTTGAACATTTAGCCGTCGCGCTCTCGCTTGGATTCTCCGAGGAGTCGAGTCATGTTTCGATCGACGATTGTCGGTCTGGTGGTCGTGGTGCTGATTGCCAAAGCGGCGACCAGCTTGCGAGTCGTGCTACCGAACTCCGCCGATCGAACCGAGGTGGCCACTTTCCACCCGGACCACACCAAGAACTTTGACGTCCACACCGGCAATGGGGCGGTCGAGTTCGTCGGCCAGGACGACGCCGCGGCCGACGTCGAAATCACTTCGCTCCTGCATGCCTCGGCCCCCGATGAAGAATCTGCCGCCGCCGCGCTGGAAGCCATGGAAGTCACTATTGAGGGCAAGGAAACGGAAACCTGCCGGGTCGGCTGGCGCTGGAAGAAAACCCCGCACGCGGATTGGTCCGGGTTGGTCAGTTTCCGAATCGCGGCTCCCGAAAAGGTGAACGTGGCCTGCGAGGCTCAGAACGGCACCATTACAGTCAACCACATGAGCGGCACAGCCAAGCTGAAAAGCCGCAATGGGAAAATCGTGTCGCAAACGTCGGGCGCCTCGCTCGAGGCGCGCACCGATAATGGCGTGATCGACGCGAAGTATTCCGGCCCGCATCTGGCGTTGCACGCGCAGAACGGCACGGTTTCCGCTGACCTGAGCCATGCCGCCGCAATCGACGGCGACATCACCACACAAAACGGCACGGTCAACCTGACCGTCGGCGATCACACGTCGTGCAAGCTGTCGGCCTCCACGGTCAATGGGCGAATCTCCAGCCCTGGGCAGAAGCACGGCTGGATCAAACGCTGGCGAAAGCCACGCTCCGTTGAGGAGGCGTTCGGTTCCGCAGTCGGAACCCTGAAGGTCAGCGTTCAGAACGGCGCGATCAAAGTTCGCCACGTCAAAAGTGACGACGATTCCGACGCAGACGACGACGAATCAGACGACTGAGTCTGAGCTCACGACGCCTCGCGAAATCGCAGCGAGGGCTTTTCGATCGTGACGAC
>DASRXU010000185.1:0-2623 GCA_035687365.1 Planctomycetaceae bacterium
TCACCGTATGCATGGAATCGAGATCGAGCAGATTGCCGACCACGACCTCCGCACCCAGACCGCGCAATGCTTGCGCGCGCTCGTCCTCAGTTCGCACCATCGCCCGCACCGCCTTGCCTTGCTTCAACAGCAGTTCGGTGACCGTGCGTCCTACCGCCCCGACGCGGCCCGCCGCGCCGGTAACCAGAATGGGAGTTGCCATGTTTCTCTCCTGTGCGTTCACTTTAATCTAAGTCAGATTTGTTGACGCTGCAGAGTGAATTCGGCGGTACGGGTACCCGGCTCATGACGCGCCTGCCGCTCGCGCCGCCCTAGCCGTGCTGTTCCGGGCTTCGATGGCCTTGACGGAGTTTTCAAACGCCTTTTCCAAGACGCGCCTGCCGATGGTCCCGAGGACCAAGCCAAGTAGCCGTCCCTTGAGGTTCTTGCCTTCGCGTACAACGATCACGTCAATGTCGGTCGTGCCGTTGGGCTGACGCGTGAAGGTATAGGTATGGCCCGACGCGCCTCCCCAAATGTTGGAGTCGGTTGTCGTGAGGACCACGCGGTTGGGATCGGACCAGTCGTAGTGCAGGCGTTCCCAGATGCCGCCCGAGCCTTCCGTGACGTCGGCCTGCGAGGAGCCCCGGTCGTGCACCTTGAGGTACTCGTCGGCGCTGTTGCCAAACAGCTTCGAGCGGCGAGGCCCGAAGTCGGTGAGCCCGTCGACGTACTGCTCGGGCGTCGAGGTGGTTGTCTGGTGCAGGTGGATCGTGGACATGCGTGCTCCTTTCTAGGGCGGTGTCAAATTAAGGTGCGTAACGGGTGAAAACAAAGTCGCCTCTGAACCCATGCGACGGGATTGCAGCAATGCCGCTTATGTCGGCAGCTCCGTCCCGGCCTGCTCCGCCACCATGTACTTGGCGTACCAGTCGGGCCAGTTCTCGTCGCGTTGGCCGCCGGTGCGCGCTTCGTGTTCGCCGTGGGCTTTCGCCGCACGCCGCATTGCGCTCGCCAGATCGTTCGCCGACGCGAAAGTCGTCGCCGCGGAGTCGATGCGACCGGGAAGACGCGTCGTGAGTTCCTGGAACAGCCAGCCGTTGCCGTCCGGATCCTTGAACGAGGCGAACGAGCGATAACTGCGATGCTCGGCATCCGGGCCACTGAGGCGAACTCGCCCAGACAGATAGGGCTCGTCCGTGCCGGCGTACACGCCCTCGTTGTGAAACACTTCGCTGACCTCGACGCCGCGTCGGAGCAGCTCGGCGCGGACGGCCTCGATGTCGGGAACGATCAGGTACAGGCCCTGAGAGGAGCCGGGGGCAGCCGCGGTGACGTTCTTGCCGAAAATGACCGAGCAGCCGGAGCCAGGCGGCGTGAACTGGATCACGCGGAAGTCGTTCTCGTGAGCGTAGTCGGCGTCGAGCCGCCATCCGAGCTTCGCGTAGAACTCCTTCGCGCGATCGACGTCGGAGACGGGGAGGACGACGATCTCAAACTTCATGTCAACCGTTCCGGCCTTCGCGTTGCTGCTTGTGTCTTTCGTAGGGACTGGCTTGGTGCTCAAGGCTGCCTCCATCGTTGTGTTGGGATGACCGTCGCGTTTTTACAAACTACGCCAGAACAAATTGCCGGTCAAGAAACAGTCCCCGCGCAGTCGAGCCAAGTCCCAGCGCTCCTGCCGCGAACTCCCACCGTGTATAGCACGATCACCACCTGTTCCGTCGCTGGTCCAAGGGCGATCGGCATGGTAACAAAGCGACCGGAATGACTCGACGCGATCTGCAGCGTCGTGGTCACACTACGGCTTTGAGTAGTCCCAAACACGGGCGGCAGCTTATCCTTGAGCGCTGCATACATAGCGTCGCGGAACAGTTTCAGACCCGGATACGGCCGGAGGGCAATGTGCGCTCCACAATCAGCCCCTGCTCGTTGTCCACGATGATCCCCAGGCTCTCGAACTTTGGCCATCCATGGTCCCCACCCGGCGCAAGAAGGTGGTGCGCTCTTCGAGCTTAAACTCGGCTGTATAGGTACCGGAACCACGCGTAGAGCTCGACTGAGCGAAAATCGCCGCGATGACTTCACGCCCCTCGATCGGCCGTACCAGGATGGGGCTGTTGAATACGATGTTTTCGGCAAGTAGCTCGCTAACCTGGGCGGGTGTAGGCTTACCGGATTCCCGTAGTTTGCGTAAAGGATGCATTGTAATTTCTCCCTGTGCTGTGTTATTTGCTGCTGAAATCGAGCAAAGGCTAGTCCTCGCGGCCTAGCAGAATATACGCGGTTTTCGTCCAATGAGTGCTGCGATGTCGGCTTGTCGGAATTGGAAGCTATGTCCGCGCTTCCTGGCCTTCGATTGAGGGCGGCAGTCTATCTCAGATAAGCAACGAAAGCTGCGCACTTGGTTAGAATCCTACACTGTCACGGCCAATTGCATCTCCACCGGCATCAGTTGGGACGTAGCATACCTTGCGTTTGCCCATTACTGTTGCCATCCGCCCCCCAGCGCCTTATACAATTGGACCAAACTTCGGTATTCATCGCCCCGCGCCGCAGCGAGGGTGAGTTCCGCCGAGTAAAGCGATCGATGTCCATCCAGAACTTCGAGATAAGTGGTTGTTCCGCCGGTGTAGCGGATGTT
>DASRXU010000186.1:0-5901 GCA_035687365.1 Planctomycetaceae bacterium
CGAGATGTCAGTCGCCGAACTCGCCGCCAAAGTCCACGACTCGACGGTCGTGATTTCGGTCTCGGGACGCGATGGGGAACGTTCCAGCTTGGGGACGGGATTTGTCATCGACAAGAGCGGCCTGATCGCCACCAATTTGCACGTGATCGGCGAGGCGCGGCCAATCTTCGTGGCCCTCGCCGATGGCCGTCGCCTCGAGGCCACCGCGATTCATGCCACTGACCGGGCCATGGATTTGGCGGTGATTCGGGTGCATGCCGAAAACCTCAAGCCACTCGAACTTGGAGACTCTGACAAGCTCAAGCAGGGGCAGGAAGTCGTTGCGATCGGCAATCCTCGCGGGCTCGAGCACAGCGTTGTCAGCGGCGTCGTCTCTGCCATTCGCGTCATGGACGGAAGGCCGATGCTGCAACTCGCGATGCCAATTGAGCAAGGGAACAGTGGCGGTCCGGTCCTCGATCGAGAAGGGCGCGTCGAAGGTGTGGTGACGATGAAATCGGTTGTCACCGAAAACCTGGGCTTCGCACTGGCCGTAAACGCGCTCAAGCCGCTCCTTAAGAAGCCGAATCCCGTTCGAATGGAGCAATGGCTCACAATCGGCGCCCTGGACGGGCAGGAGTGGGCTCCGCTGATGGGGGGACGCTGGAGACAGCACGCCGGACGGATCGTCGTCGAAGGGCCGGGCAGCGGGTTCGGCGGCCAGGCGCTCTTAGTCTCGAAGCGAGCGGTTCCGTCACTGCCGTTCGAATTGGCCGTTTGGGTCCGACTCAAGAGCGAGGATGGTGCCGCGGGGTTGGCGTTCGCGATGCACGACACGGAGCGCCATTACGGGTTCTATCCGACCAACGGCAAACTGCGACTGACACGATTTGACGGGCCTGACGTCTATTCCTGGCACATCCTCAAAGAAGTCCATTCGCAGGCGTACCGGTCGGGTGAATGGAACCGGCTTAGGCTTCAGATCGAGAAAGAGAAGATCCGGGGCTACGTGAACGACGTCCTGGTCGTCGAGACTAGCGACGCCGAATTTCGTGAGGGAAAGGCGGGGCTGGCAAGTTTTCGTGACACGCACGCCGAGTTTAAGGGCTTCGAGATTGGTGCGCAGCTCGCCTCGGAGCGGCCGTCACCCGAGGTGGCCCTCCGCGTCGAACGGATGGCACACGACGTGAAGGCCGATCATGCGCCGGACGCGAAAGTCATCAGCGACCTCTTGCCCCATGCCGACGCGGGTGTCCGGGCGTTGCTCGACATTGCCGACCGCCGGGAGCGCGAGGCCAAACAATTGCGGCGTGCCGCCGATTCGCTGCGCTCACAACGAACGCAGCGCGACCTAGCCGCGCTTTTCGAACACAAGGCAGAAAAGGAGATTGACCTGCTGCGGGCCGCGCTGATTGTTGCGAGGATGGATAACGATGATCTCGACGTCGATGCCTATCTTCGCGTGATCGACGGCTTTGCTCGGACGATCCGCGAAGGCCTGGCGCCCAAGGCGGGCGACCTGGCGAAGCTCGTGGCGCTCGACGACTTCCTGTTCAAGAAAATGGGCTTTCACGGTTGCCGCACCGAGTTCGACAGTCGCTCGAACAGCTATTTGAACGAGGTGATCGACGACCGCGAGGGGCTGGCGGTGACCCTTTCGATTTTGTACATCGAGCTGGCTCGCAGGATCGGCGTGAGCGTCGTCGGAATCGGATTGCCGGGTCGCTATCTCGTGCGGTTGGAATCGACAAAGGATAACTCGTCGGTCATCGACGTGTTCGAGGGGGGTCGGCGACTCTCACACTCTGAAGCGGAAGCTTTGGCCCGGTCTCTTTCCGACCTGCCTGTCACGCCCGAAAGTTGGAACCCGCAATCGAAGCGAGACATCGTCATTCGGCTGGTGAAGAACCTGGCGGCCAGTGCCGAGGAGACGCGCGATGCCGAGGCCATGCTGCGCTACATCGAGGTCATGCTGGCGCTCGATTCCAGTTCTGTACTCGAACATTGGCGACGGGCAGTGCTGTGCTACGAGACGGGACGGCATTCCGATTCGCGCTCGGAATGCAATTGGCTTCTCGCCAAGGATCCTCACCAGCTTGCGGGTGTCGCCGAACCACGTCAAATTGAGCAACTCAAGAGTCTCCTGGAGGCAGAGCCGTGAGGCATTTTCGATCCGTTTTGATTTCCGCAGCTGTCTGCTGCGTTTTCGCAATTGTCGCAACGTCGACGCCTGCGCGCCTTTGGGCCGCTGGCGCGGCGACGTTTGAGTGGGTCGATCGGCCCGATCAGGGGACGGCCGATCTGACGTACGATGGAAAGCCTGTGCTCCGATACATGTATGCCTTCGACCGTTCCACCCCGAAGCGTACGGTCGAAACGTTCAAGGTCTATCACCACGTGTTCGGTCCCGGCACGGCCGACTTGATCACGAACGGCCCCGATGGGCTTTATCCGCATCACCGCGGACTTTTCGTTGGCTGGCGGCAAACCCGCTACGACGGCGGCGAGATCGACTCCTGGCATTGCATCAAAGGAGCCCACCAGCGACACGTGCGCTTCATCGACAAAGGGGGCGATGCGCACTCCGGTTTCATGACGTCTGAAATCAGCTGGAACGATGGAAAGAACCAACCGGTCATCGACGAGACTCGCTCGGTACGCGTGACCAACGTGGGCAAGCCCGGCGGGCCCCCGACGTGGCAAATCGACTGGACCAGCCAATTGCAGAGTCGACGCGGCAAGATCGAGTTGGGTGGCGATCGGCAACACGCGGGGTTTCAATTCCGCGCGGCACAGTCCGTCGCAAAGACCAACTCGGCTACGTTCATCCGCCCCAAAGATTTTCCACAAACTGCCAAGGCGTATGAGGTCGACGATCGGAAAGATCCGAACAAGTTCGTCAACCTCGGCTGGCTGGCGATGTCTTACGAAATCAACGGGAAGCCGTACACGGTCACCTATTTCGAGGATCCCGCATTACCCAAACCGTCACGATTTTCCGAGCGCCCGTACGGCCGATTCGGTGCCTATTTCAAGACGACTCTCACGCCCGAGCACCCGCTGACGATGCGCTACCGCTTGATCGTCTCGGCCGGTTCGCCGCTCGACCGCGAGGCCATTCACTCCAAGTACGACCAATTCGTCACCGAACTGACGCGACAGCCGCTGGCGGCGGCTCACTAGGAGCGAGTATGCCGGGGCCCAAGCCAACGGTCGCCATTCTGGGCGCTAGCGCCGATCGATCGAAGTTCGGCAACAAATCCGTTCGCGCGCACGCGAGGGCTGGCTACGAGGTCTACCCGATTAACCCGGCAGGAGGTGAGATCGAGGGACTAGCCGTGTATCGCTCGTTGGCAGAGCTCCCCGCCGATCGCCTCGACCGGATTAGCGTGTACCTGCGACCGGAAATCGGCTTGGCAGTCTTGGACGAGATGGCGGCCAAGGCCCCGGCAAAAAGCGGCACAGAAATCTGGTTCAACCCCGGCAGTGCAAGCCCCGCCCTTCTGACCCGCGCCCGCGAACTGGGGCTTAACGTCGTCCCCGCTTGCAGCATCGTTGACCTGGGGCTAAGCCCTTCACAGTTCCCCGATTCGTAACCAAGTCGGTGAGAACTCAGGGGCGATCGCCGCGGCCGAGGCGTGCCTCCAGCTCAGCGATCAACGCGGGCAGTTCGGCGACGGAACCAACAACTGCGTGAGCACCAGCGTGCAACAGTTTGTCATGAGCCGCCGCGGCTCGGCTCGTGCGTTCCTGCGGCGAAATCGCCTGCCACTCGGCGAGAGTGAGGCCGACTTCGCTTCCCGTGTCAGTAACGCCGATGGTCCAAACCCCGGCGTTGCGGCCCTCTTCGATGTCGGGAACCGTGTCGCCAATCTTCACGACGGCGGCGGCCGGATAGACCCCTGTCAGCTCCATGAGCCGAAAGATCATCCAGGGAGCTGGCCGCCCTGCGGCGACGTCGTCCGGGAACAGGGAGTGATCCGCTGACCAGCCCCGCGCGGCGACGGCGTCGGCAATCGGCTCGCCGATCGAGCGCGGATAGCCGGTCGTTGTTCCCGACCTGATTTTTTTCTCACGCAACGCAACCAGACAGGACAAGGCCCCCGGAACCAGGTCCGTGCGCGCCTGCGCTTCGACCGCTTGCACGGGAAGAAATCGCTCGTAAATAGCTTTAGCATCGGCCGCAGTCGCCTCGTTTCCGAAGGTCGTTTTCCATTGGGATATAACGGCCGGCATTCGGAGAACTGCGGCAATGTGGTCGAGCTTGTGTAAGCCCATCGGGCCGCGCGCGTCCTCAACGGAGAGTTCCAGTCCGAGTTCCCGAAAAGCGGCAACCAGCGCAACGACGGGCGCGACGGATCCGTGATCGATAATCGTTCCCGCCATGTCGAAAACGACGAGACGAATCGACGGAGCGATCATGATCTCGCCTCACCGGAGGGATCTGGCGGCGAAATGACTGTCCGGGCGTAGTCGAGATATTGTTCCAACGGAGGCGTCGCAAGTTGTGGAATCTTGGCCTCTTCATCCCAACGGCGAAGCTGGATGGCGGCGGCAAAACAAGGATGCTCTTCGAATTTGCGAGCTTGAGTCGTGGTGAAGGGGCGGCCTTGCAACCCAAGGCTGAGGCGCGAGGCATCGGACAGTCGATCGTAATATTCCTGATCGACCGCGCAGAGGTAGCGCTTGGCGGCCACGTGCAGTCGCACCGGCTCGACGACCTCGAAACCAAAATGCTGCGACAGCCATTGGGCACCCAGCGCTTCATGCTTGTCGTCGATGCCCTCTTCGGCACAGTCCTCATCCAGGTCGTGCAACAGATGCCCCACATCGTGCAGGAGGGCGGCTGTGATCAAAGCCGCATCCGCCCCGCTCTGCTCGGCTTGGAACGCCGCTTGAAGCGCGTGCTCGGTCTGCGTGACTGGCTCGCCGGAGTACATTTCGCGGCCGCGCCGCGCAAACAGCTCGCCAATCTCCTGAATCAGGGCATCGGATCGTGCGTCGGAAATCATGAAATCGACTCGTCCTCGAGCACCGGCAGCTCATCGGGCGCGTTCGTGCGCCTCACGCGTTCGCTGAGAATCAAGTATGCCAGGGCGAAAATGAGGGTCAAGCCGCAAGCGAGGGCGAGCGAGGTAAACACGCCGTGCCACGCGTATTTCTTCGCGATCCACGCGACTCCCGAACCGGAGGCGATCGCTCCTAAGTAACCGACACCGTCAATCAACCCCGCCGCGGTCGAGCTTCCCCGTTTGCCTCCCAAATCGAGGGCCATGACGCCGCTCAAATAAGAATAGGGTCCAATCAGGAAAAATGAGGTCAAAGCAATCAGGGCCATCGCCAGCCAAGGCTTTCCGGCGACATTGATCACGCCCATCGCGTAGAGCAGTCCGGTCGTCAGTACGAGCGACGGCACCACCACTCGGCCGTGCCGACCACGCAATCGATCGGACAGCAAGCCCGCGACAATCGCCGAAGCTCCGCCAGCCAGCGGAAAGACGAGACTGGCCATCCCGGCATTTCCCGACGAAAGGTCGGCTACATCCTTGAGGAACTTCGGGCTCCAGTTATTGAACGCCTCGCGAACCAGGGTCAGTCCGAAGTTGATTCCGCAGATCGACCAGAAGACGGGGCTTTCGAGTAGCGGCAACACGAGTGCCGCGAATGGAGCCGGCGCCGACGACTGGCCCGCCTTTCCGAACACGTTGTTTGGATTGGCGCTCGGCTCCTCGAGACCGAGATCCCGCGGACTTCCCCGCAGCACCGCCGCGGTCACCACCACGATGACGCCGAGAGTCGCAGCAGCGATGAGAAAGACGGCCCGCCAGTCGGCCAACCGCTCTAGCGGCGTACCCGCGTAACTCTGTCCAATGGCGACGATCCCGCCCAAGTAGAGCCGGATGATCGCGTCGCCGAACAGAA
>DASRXU010000187.1:0-5100 GCA_035687365.1 Planctomycetaceae bacterium
CCCTCCAAGGGTAGCTCATGGGGCCCGCAGCGGATGGACCATAGTGCCAAAACATTGGCATAAAAGTGGTGCAAAAGGAACACCCATGCAAAAACTCATCTCCGCGATTGGTTCTGCTTTCCCTGTGGTGCTTCTCTTAGCTATTTGCTTTGCCGTAGGGGGTTCGCTGGCCCGATACCAGGTCATCCATCGTGAGCAAGAACAGGCCTTTGAAGCCGAAAAGCGGACCGCAACCCACGAATCCATTGTCAGGGATGCCAAATCCCTGAAGGGGCAAGAGGCGATTCTGATTGAGCAACTCCAGAAGGACCGGGCGGCGACACCCAAGACGGCACTCATCGAGGAAAGAATCAAAGAACGAGAAGCCGAGTTGGCCGATATTCAAAAGCGACTCAAAAGCCGGTAGGAAACACCCATTTTCAAGCTCCGCGTCGTTCAGATTTTCGGCGGCTCCTCAGCGCCCATTCGAACAATGCGGATGGCGATTCGGCACGACGAGCCGCTGCCGACATACGTTCGTTTGCCGGTTCAAGGACACCACTGCCATGAGTCGACGACAAGCGGCCTGCCCGCTTCGCGCCGCTGGACGATGCTTGTAGACCACTCACATCGTGCCGATCATCGCGCCGCATCATCGAGTCGCACTTTTCTGGTGCGTTTCGTCGAAGGTGGTGTCGTCGAATGCATCGAAGCATCGTTGGACCGACCGGGTCAAGGACGGGCGATGGATGTGGGCTAGGCACAGCGGCATCGGCTATTGGGGGTGACAGTCGACCTTGACGCGACGGACGTCGGCGTGGAGCGCGCGTGCAGAGCGTGGATGAAGCGTCTCGCTTGATCGGGGCGGCCCGCAGACAGTAGATCGTTGTCTGACAGACGTGCGGCTGCGCACTGATCGGCGGGTTTCGCGCACTTTCGCCACGAGTCCCATGAAGCGAATTCATTCGCCGGATTGCCAAATGCATGTTAGGCTAACGGGCAATCAGTTGGTGGGGCGTCGTTGCGGCAGCATCGCGAGATTGTGTGCCGACTCCTTTCTTCGGAGGCTCCATGCATCACCGGCTTGCGTCGCTCGGGCGGACATGGGTTCTGTGCAGTTGCGTTGTCGTCTGCGTCGCGGCGCAGCGGCCGCGAGTGCCTGCCGCTGATCTTGCGGAACGGCTGGCCGAACCGCCTGCGAAAGAAAACAAGGCGGCAGAAGTCCGCCCGACGTCCACCGAGGCGCGCTACAAACTCGAGCTGGTGCGGTCGACCGACAAACGGGTCGCTGCTGGAGGCGGTGGGGGAACCGTTTATCAGGTGGCGGTTACCCCGGACGGCAAGCGCGTCTTGATCGGCGGCGACTCGCGCATTCCTGTGGCGATGCTGTGGAATCTCGAAACGGGAGCGATGGAACGGTTCTTCAATGTCTTCGATATGGAGACGGACGGAAGTCCCATCTCAGTAGCGATCGGTCCCGACGGCAACAAGGCCGCGTTATTCACGTCGCGCAATAGGATCTTCCTCGTCGAGTTCGCGCGGCGGAACTTGCTCCACAGGCTCGACCGATACGGGTTTACTTTCGGCATCACCTATGCGCCCGACGGGAAGTGGATCGCCCTGTTCGAGGCAAGCGGCGACGTGACCTTCATCGATTAGGAAAAGGGACAAGAGGTCTTTCGCCTCAGGGGACACAAAGGCGGCGGCCTGCTCAGCTTTAGCCCAGACGGCACGCGGCTCGTTTCGGGATCCACCGACAAGACGGCCAGAATCTGGAACGTCCCCCAGCGGAAAGAAGTGCGCGCGCTGAAACACGAAAGCTGGGTCTGGAGTGTCGCGTTCTCGCCCGACGGCAAACGCGTCGCCACGGGAACGGGCGGACCGATTGAAGGACCCTCGCTCGGCCAGAATTACGTCCGCAACGACGACAACAACATTCGCATCTGGGACGTGGCGACGGGAGAACTCCTGCAAACGCTCGGCGGTCATTCCGATCGCGTGCAGGGAATCCAATTCGTGCACGGTGGCAAGCACCTTGTCTCCGGCAGCTACGACGGTTCGCTGCGTCTGTGGGATCTGGCGACGGGAAAAGAGCTGGCGCAATTCAAGGGGCAGACTGCCATTTTCTGCGTCGCGCTGGCCGCCAACGACAAGGTCGTCGCCAGCGGCGGCTCGATTCGCGACGCCAACGGCCGATGGAAGCACGTGGCGCAAGAGCGCGTCCGGGTCTTCAAGATTGAAGAGACGCGGTAACCGGGGCAAAGGCCGCAGGGGCTCGTCCGCCGGGCGAGATTGCCGACCCTTTCCCGTCGCTAAAGCGGGCAATCCTGGCACTCGTCAACTCAGCCCGTCGTGATTAAGCCAAATGCCAACCGTGGTGTTAATCCCAATTTCGTTCGGCTCATCGGCTGCCCGAGACGCGCATCGACCGAGGCATCAATAGCACAATAGACCGCTTCGGAAAACCGTTCGTTTGCCGGTTCAAGGACACCACTGCCATGAAGTCGACGAAAAACGTCTTTGGGCGAGTCCCAAAATCTCATCGCGTAATTCAAAACACCGGAAAGCCGCGGGCAACGAACTTCTTGACCATCCCGCTTTTTGCTTTTCGATTTGGCTGGTGGCGACCTGACTGCTGGAGCAATGTTAACGTGGCGCGCGTCGGGGCAACACACTGGGCGGCACACCGACGCAGGCCAAGAACGACGTCCGCACTAGCAGTAAGGTGCGCACTGGCATGGCGATCGACTTCTTAATTGTCGGCGGCGGGATCGGCGGGGCAGTGCTGGCGAACTTGTTGAGTCGGCGCGGCAAGCGCGTGCTGGTGCTGGAAAAGGGCCGGACGCCCGTGCCCCAGGCGCGGCCGGAGGTTCTTTGGCCGGCCACTGTGGAATTCCTGCGCACGCTGATTCCGGCCGAGCTCGAACAACGCTGGTCGCTGCCGATCCGGGGCGGGGTGATCGTCTATCGCAACGAGGAACTGTTGCGCTTCGGCCCCGAAGTATTTGACGCGGCGGGCGTGCAGCCATATTCGACCGCGAACACGCGCGAGTTGCTGATGCACCAGGCCGTCTGCGAATACCAGCGCGGCGTGGAGGTCACCGAGGTCCTGCGCGACGGCGAGCGAGTCGTCGGCGTTCGAGCGCGCGACGTCGACAGCGGTGCGGAGCGAGAAGTTCTGGCCGAATGGACAGTCGGCGACGACGGCATTCGTTCGGTGATCCGGCGCGGCTGCGGGCTTGCGATGGATGTCGTGCCGTTTCCGGTGCACGTGCTGGGCTTCGCCTTCGACTGGCCGACGGCTCTTCCTGCGAACGCCGTGCGGATCTGGCTCAACAAGGAGCGCCGACAAACGGGCGTGGTGGGAATGCCGATCGCTCCCCTGCCCCAAGGCAAAGGCGTCGGCCTGATCCCGACGTGGCCGGAAGTCGGGCAAGATGAGCCACGACTGCGAGCCGCGTTACGCAGTTTTGCAGCCCAGGACCCAGCTCTCGACGGGCTGATCGGAACACGGGCTTACCCGGCCGACTTCTCACGTTTCCAGATCGGCTACGGCCGGACGCCCTGTTTCGGCTGCGCGGGGGCGCTGCTCATGGGAGATGCCGCTCATCCCGTCACGCCGGCCGGCGGACAGGGAGCCAATCTGTCGGTCGCGGATGCGCGCGTGATTGCCGAGGCGGCCCTCGAAAGGCCCCAACAGCTCTTGGACGAATATCAGCGACGACGTCGCGCCCCGACCGAACGATCGCTGGCGTTGTCGGGCCGGGCGTATCGGCTTGCCTCCTTGCCGCGGTTCGTGCTGAACTTGGGACAAGCGTTCATGCCCTGGGCGGTCCGTCGGTTGGGCAACAGGCCGGAGCGGTTCGGCCGTCTTCTCCGCACCGCCGCGGAGGCCTTTCGCGAATAGCCGGCGCAGGGCGAGTGAATCAATACCGCGCGCAACGTTCACAAGAAAAAGACCAGGTTCCGCACCACGACCGACCAGTGATCGTCGCGTCTCACCAGGATGTAGATTGCCTGCGCGGAGTGAATGCTCCAACCAAAGGACAGGAAGACAACCGCCACGCGCCGATCGGCCGAGTAACCGGGCGCAAATGCACGAAACACTTGCGGTCCCAGGCCGCCGAAACCTTTCGTGCGAGCGTCAATTTCTCGTTGCTTGGCTTCCGCTTCCTTGGTGAACATCGTGATCCGTTTGTTCTTCGGCACAAATGTTTTGAATCCGTCTTTGTTGCGCGCTCGACGCGCCAGATCATCTGCAGCCACTTTCGCGCCGGCCTGCTCTCGCGCGGAGAGATGTTCCCACTCGTTCGCGAAATCTTCCGCCAGTGCTCCTCCCCCGCCGCGCGGAAAGACCTCGCCTCCCTCAATCTTGCCGGCGGGAGGCTCGGTCGAGAATAAGAGTTGCGGTGTTGCCGGCTCCTTCGCATCTTGAGGCGAGCGAATGGATTCGACAGGACTATGGGGTCGAGCCAGGAGATCGCTCAAAACGATCTCCAGCACGTTCGCGTCATCGGACTTCGTCCGATCCTGTTTCGCCTTCGACTCGCCGTCCGCGAAACAACCCGCGGCGGTCCAAAGCAAAATCGCGCACGCCACAACCAGGAGCAGTCTCACTAACTTTAGGGCTGCGGAGTCCATTTGCCTCCCTCCTTCATCTGGCCCAATTGATATTGGTCCAGGTGCGGTCGAGTAACCGGTACTCGTGGTTCTTCAAGTCGACCAGCACGGTTCCATCACGCACGGACCCGAACCAACCTTTCAGAGCCCAACGCCAAGCCAACCACGATCCATCGCGCGATACGACGGGTCGCTCGGCATAGCTTCCTTTGCCTCGATCGGACGCCGGTTGGCCCACTGCCTGAAGCAGACGCGTCGGTTGCTTCGCCGCGATTGTGGCCGACCACAGTGTCGTCTCTCCGCGAACGAAGTAGATCGAATCGCCCTCACCCCAGACGGCATAGGCCCCCGAGAAGTCCAGCACTGTTTCGCGCCCCGTCGCAATGTCCAAGGTGGCGATGTGTGGACGTTTTTCCAGATCCGATTCCGACAGCAAAAGTGTCTTGCCGTCCGCGGAAAGGGCGCACGAGTGATAATTGTGTGTGACTGCAAGTCGCCGCG
>DASRXU010000188.1:0-1745 GCA_035687365.1 Planctomycetaceae bacterium
GACAAGCGTAGGAGCCCCGAGGTCTCGAACAACATTTTCAAATAGCAGCTCCACGGCCGCTGGCTCGCTTGCATCGCACGCGTATCGACGCACGCCGTGCGTCTTCTCCAGGTTCTGCAGGACCGATTTGTCTGGGTTTCTGGCTGCGACGGCGACAGACATGCCGTTATTCGCAAACAGCCTCGCACAACTAGAGCTGATGCCGGGGCCACCCCCAACGATCAGTGCTACGTCCCCTTTGGAAGGCTGAGTGTCGCGTTTGGCGGGTGCTGTCATGTGTCGCGCTCCCATAGTCTAGGGTAAGGGCCCCTGTCGCTCCCCTGGTTTCACGGCCTGCGGGTGCTGACGGTATTTGTCGGCTAAGAGGTCAATCGCTTCGGAATTTAGATCGGGAGCGGTGCGCTCGGTGTCGGTGACAAGATCCATCGCGGTAGCGGGCGTCAGGCCGCGATAAACAGGTCAAGGCCGGCGAGCGGTCCGCCGGCTTGCTGAATTCGTCCGCCGATGACGAGGCCTCCGAGGTCGATGGCTGCAAAACCGAAGCTCTCGATCAGGGCTTTCACGACGCGCTTGGATTCTTGGTCATCACCGGAGACGAAGATCACACGCTTGCCTTGGCCCTTGGTCGGCCCCTCGTTGAAGGTAGCCATACGGATGGAATTGAACGCCTTGACGATCCGTGCCCCCGGCGCGAAACCCGCCACAATCTCGCTGGCGCCGATGCCGTCGAGGTCGGCAAGAACGAGTTTGGGGCTGGTCTCGGCGAACGGGTTGGTGGCGTCGATGAGGACACGGCCGTTCCACTCGGGCAGGCCGTGCAAGGCCGTCTCGACGTTCTTCCACGGCACGGCGAGCAGCACGTAGTCCAGACTGGCCGCTTCCTCGACGGTCGCCGCCGACGCGCCCTTGCCAAGTTCGGCCACC
Organism: Planctomycetaceae bacterium; assembly: GCA_035687365.1. Lineage (GTDB taxonomy): Bacteria > Planctomycetota > Planctomycetia > Planctomycetales > Planctomycetaceae > DASPSM01. The sequence goes on from DASRXU010000188.1 coordinate 925, forward strand.
TTGCCGGCGAGCGCGCCGGGGCCGCTCCTGCTGCTCAAGACAATCTCATGTCCGCGGGCAAGCGCCTCACGCGCAACTGCAAGCGCGACCTCACCTGCTCCGATCGTCCCGATCCTCATCGGCCGGTCCTTTCGATTTTTGAAGCCTGACTCTCCCGCCGCGCCGCTCCTCTCCGGAGGCGTCGCCGACATAGTTAGTGTTGAAAACACACCTGTCAAGGCAAATTCGATTCGGCATGTGAGGCAATGGTAGCAGCCTAACCTGTCAACACATCGATATGATGTTTGCTCCTTGAAGGTTTTAAAATAACACCTATTATCGTCGTCGATTGAGCGTGACTGAGGCGGCAAGGCGAGCATGAACGCGGCGATGCAATACGAAACGGAGAAAATCCTGGCTGAGCTTCCCGACCGGATCAGCGACGTCATCAAGCCGTCCGGGGGACATCTTCCACATCGCACCCGGACACGACAGCTGGGTGGTCGGTGAGGAGCCGTACGTCTCCCTGCATTTCTTTGGCGCGGACCACTACGCCGACCGTTCCTAAAGGAGATCGAAGCAATGACGAATCCGGTACAAGAGCTCATTGAGCGCGAAATCAATGAACACGACGTCGTACTGTTCATCAAGGGCACGCCGGTTTTCCCGGAATGCGGATTTTCTAGCCTGGTGGTACAGGTACTCAGCCACCTGGGCGTCAAGTTCAGGGGCATTGACGTGCTCAGCGACCCGGCGCTGCGGCAGGCCATCAAGGATTTCTCCGATTGGCCGACGGTTCCGCAGTTCTATGTTAAAGGCGAGTTCGTCGGCGGCTGCGATAT
>DASRXU010000189.1:0-17282 GCA_035687365.1 Planctomycetaceae bacterium
AAGAGAAAACAAAAGCCATGAAGATGGCCTTCGAAAGGATTCGAGTAAGGAAAGACTGAAAACCGGAGGATGGCGGGTGCCGATAACGCCCACCATGTTGGCCGACCCACAGCTGCTCTGGGATTTGTACCTGTTCGCCAAGCGGAGGGGCTGGATCGGCGAAGCGGAGATCGACGTCGCCCGATTCTTCGGTGCTGCAGTTCACGCCCGGGTGGAAGGAGAAGACCCAGGTGCGCTGTTCACCAGCATCATCAAGGAAAAGCAGTGGAAATTAGTTGCCGACGACGACCTGCAGGAGGGCAAGCGACTGCACGCGCGGCTCCGGCAGAAACCTGTCTTCGTTCCGCTTCCCGCGATGCAGGGGCCGCCGCCCGATACAGGCCTCGTGAAATGGCCCCAGGCTCGACAGGCGCCGCCGCGATGATCAACGCACCCCCCGCGAATTGGGATGCCGAGTTGGTCGACTGGTTTCGCGCGAATGTCGAGCGCTTTCCCCGAACGCGGTTCAACCTGGCTCCGTTCGCTCGGGTAAGCGATGCGCCCGGATATTTCGCGTCGATCGCCCGTGATGTGGCGGACGGTCCCGATGGGCCGCGAGCTGTGCGTGGAGTGCTGCAGGAGGACTTGGTCCGTCTCCGCGAACTTTTCGGAAAGTCCGATTCGTGTCGGACTCGTAAGACTCAAGAAAATGAATGGTCCGCGGTGTTCTGATGCCTGAGCAGTTCCGATTGACCATCGAATCGTCACCTGGCTGGTCGGTGCCGGCCGTTGTGCGCGTGAGGCGGGCCCTCAAGGTCCTGTTGCGCGCGTTCGGCCTGAAGTGCGTGGACCTTGCCGAAGTCGATCGGGTAGAGCAGCAACGCGAGCAACCGGGCAAACGAGGTATCCGCGCCGGTGAGTGAACTGACCCGCGAGCGGGCACTTGCGATGGCGTACGAGTCGCTGCTTGCGCGCGTGCTAACCGAGCCGCTCAGCAAGGGCGAGCTGGCCGAATACTTCGACATCCACAGAACGCACGTAAATGATTTGCTGGCGACGCTCAAGGGCTTGAGGCGGGTCGGAACCCGCTTTCGGGTGCGGATTGTCGACATGCCTCCCGCGTATTGGCTGCGGCGGGGGCTCATTCAAGCCCGCGAGTGTCGGAAGTTGTCGGAAGTTGTCGGTTTTGGAAAACAGAGCCCGGTGGGCTCGATCGACGCGAGTAGGATCGAAACATGATGGCTCCACTTCTCGGCTTTAAGGACGCGAGTTTCCTGCTGGGTGTACCGCAATCGCACGTTCGGACATTGGTCCGTGATCACGGGTTGCCGCATGTGGACCTTCCCACGGGCGAGACCAAATTTGCGGAGCCCGACCTTAGCCGGTGGATCGATGAGCACAAGCAACCACGGACGACGGCCGGCGCGACCAGCGGTCGAGGCGCGTAGAATGATAACTGCTGCATACCAAAATCGACGTCGACGGAAACGATTACGGCAACGGGCAAAGGCCCGCTTGACGGAGGCGACCGCTGACAAAAACGACTGCACCCCGCGTCGTCCCGCGCAGGGGGACTGGGGGGCAGGTTCGGACTGGGGGCCAGGTCTGCCGGAAGTTTGGGAGCGAGCGGCTTCTCGGCTGTCCCGCGCAGACTTGGCCCTCATCCGCTTCGCTTGCCTGCACGGATGGAATCCGTCGCAGGCTGTCCGCACCGCGATCGCTCGTACCGTCGTGAAGCAAGCGTTGCGCGATCCGCAACGTGCGAGGACGACGACCGCGGCCGCCGCGACTCTGATTGCGATGATGGCCGCCAATCAGCGCTCGAGGTGCGGGCGATGAGCGGCGGCCATCCCTCGAAAAGCGACTTTCAGGCCACGCCAGGGGCGATCCAGCAACAGTGCCCCATTGAGCCGGAAGTTTGGGAGAAGACGGCAGACGACGCCGTAGCGGTGATTCTCGACCCCAAGACTACGCAGCGGTTGAAGCTCGGGGCACTGCAGTTCCTCACCGACGCGGCCGCTCACGGATCTTCTGATGTCGAAGCAAGCCTAAAGCGGGTTCTGGGAAGAGACCGCCAAAAGGGCAGAGCCGAAAACGATCCATTGAGCGGGGACTGTACCTGACCGCTCCGTTACGTCCACCTTTTCGAGAGTTTTGCGATGGCAACTGTAGCCTCCCCGACGTCGATGGAATCGATCATCACCGATTATGAGCCGCCGGCCCGATTCGACGAGTTTGGTGAACCGCTGCCGATCCAGTCAAAACATCTCGAGGAACAGCGCGCCGAAACTCGAGCGCGTTACCGCACAATCTGTTTGCTGAAAGCGCATGGTTTCGAGTCGGCCCATCGGCAATTTGTGCGCGACGTGGAGCTTGTCGGGCGACGCCTAAAAACCTTGGTCGCCAATTTTCGGCGGTGGGATCCCGATGAGATTCTCGACCGCCGCCAACAGATTAACGCGAGCATCGACAAAAACAGGCACAATCTAATCGAGCTTGCTGCTGCTGCGGAGCTGCTCGCGCGTGAACGGCAAGACGCTGTTGCGTCCTAAACAACGCAGAGAAGCTCGAGCGACGTGAGCAAAATGCGATGAATCTGCGAAACGGCCGATTTCTGCTTATCAGGGAGATTTACCTGACCGACGAAGGGGCGGTAGTGTTCGTCTGCGAATACTGGCGCGATCAGGCCGACCATGACATGAGGCCGGACAGGCCGAGGGCGTCTCACAGTCACCTGTTCAAGCTGGCGCCAGGTCACCCGCCGCTGACTGAGGACAACGAAGTTTGGCCGTCCATCGAGTCGGTATTCGTTGGACACTCAGCCTGCGAAGGGCTGCATTACACACACCCTCACACGAGAGGAACGGCAGACAGCCAAGGATGGCTTGCTCACCCGCACGTCGCAGCGCTGGGGGTGACGCCCAATGGCTAGCATCAGCGTCTACGGCGGGACTGGTGGCGTCCAGAACTTCAACACGGGCACGGTGACGTTCGCCACTCCGGCCAGCGCGCAGGGCAGCCCTGACGGGACCTTCGCGGCGTCTGGCTTGCAGGGCGCCAGCGTCGTATCCGACTCGTTGGACCTTTGGAATTACAACGTCGGAATTCCGTCTGGGCAGGCTGTGTCCGGCATCCAGATGGATGCCACGATGAAGCGGGCCGGCATCGCCACGCGCTTGGTGAGCGTCACGGGCGGCAGGCTCGAGATCAACAGTCTGATCAAGAGCCCGACTGGAACGAGCGCGGACAACACGCCTCTGACAACCACCTCGGCGGTCTACACATGGGGAGGTCCCATAGACCCTTGGGGTTACAACGGCACTGACCTTTCCCAGAGCAATGTAAACAGCAATACGAAGGGTACGGGTCCGACGGCGGGAGTCTGGGGAACTGGTACGACGGGCAGTAGCAGCGGTTCTACTAACGTCGACGCCATCCTGCTGACGTTCACTTATGCGCCATCGGCCAGCCCGCCGGGCACGCCCACGAACCTCGTCGCAAGCAACGCATCGCCCACGTCTGTCACGCTCACCTGGACGCAAGGCAGCGGCTCGCCGACCGACAACAAGTATCAGGTCAGCACGGACGGCACGACCTTTGGCACCCCTGTCGACATCGGTTCGGCGGTCACAACGGTCACCGTGAGCGGCCTCACTTACGGACAGCTCTACTTCTTTGAGGTGTGCGCGACGAATGGCTCTGGTGATTCGGCGTTCACCGCACCCGTCCCGTGGGTTTGCGGCGCAAACCTTAGCTCGCAGGTCGGCTTGTCGGCAAACGACGCGGCGGAGGACAGCACGGGCAATGTCGTCATCACCGGCACTACAGGCAGCCTGTCCCTGTCGGTGCCTACCGATTACCTGGGCTTTCGCTTCCCGGCCGCAGGGCTGGCCGCGAACGCTTTGGCATATAAGGCTGTGTTGTGGCTGTATTTCACCTCGACCGCGTCGGGCAGCGCGTCGATCGACTGTGAACTGAGCACGGCATCGGCCGCGTTTGTCGCCTCGGCGAACAACATCTCAGGCCGCACTCAGACCGGCAATCCGGTCACGTGGACCGTCGCATCGCTCGGCGCGGGATGGAACGCTTCGCCCAGCTTTGACGTCGCCCTTCGAGCGGTTGACGCCCAAGGCGGTTGGGACGGGACGAAGGCGATCACGGTCATTGTGACGGGCCACACCAGCACGGGCCTCACGGTGGAGATGCTCGACGGCAGCACCGTCCAAGCGGCCGTGCTGGCGATCTTCACTGGCAACCCTCCCGTCGACGCGTTTACGGGAGTTGCCGGCGGTAGCGCTGGCGTCAGCGGTCTCGTCTCTCAGCAAGGTCTCAAGATTCAAACGTCGGTGATGGGTTCGCACGTTTGGTGACTTCAAACAGGAACTCGCGAAGGATGTTCGACGTCGACAAGGACATTAAGGGCAACGAAACGGCGCTTGAGGGACCGCGCGAACGAAGGGCAAGGAAATCAGTCGGCCTTCGGCTTATCGGGGGGCTTCACGGGATGACCGAGCTTCTCGGCCAGAGCGTCGGCGGCGGCTCGCAGGAACTTGGCGAGCTTTCCCTTGAAGCTGCCCTTGGCGGCCTCTCGGTAGGCCTTGAGTCGCGTTTTTTCGACCGGAAAAGAGACGTAGCGGCTTTTGCGTTCGCTCGCTTTCTTCGGGGGCCGTCCCATCTTGGGCTTTCGCTTTCCTGGCATTAACGGATTGTGAGCAAAACCGCCGAGTCGGACAAACGAATGGCCGCCTGCAGTTTGACAAATTGAATCAGAATAAGTATACATAATCTGCTTCAATAAGTCTGGTCTGTGCTGGAGACCGGAATGAAAACCAATCGGATTGAATCGGCTTCGGCCGAATCTGAAGGCCGCGCGTTGCTGCCAGCACCAGCAACGTTGCGGCTTTTTCTTATTGGGAGGTGCCCCCATGCCAGCAACGCCATTCGTGGTCATCGACCGCGGCAGCAAGAGAGTTCTCCACCAAGCCCGGACGCTTGGCGAAGCACGCGGCTACAGCGAAGCCAGGGATGAGCCGACAACCATCGGGATGATTCCCGAGGCGTTTAACGCAACGGAGTGGTCCTTTTGCTTTCAGTGCGTGAAAACCGAGACCGGGGAAATCCTGATGCAGTCGGAGTCGATGGACTTCGACGAAGCTGCCGACGCCATGTACGGTCTGAAGCTCTTGCTCGTGCCGGCCTACCTTGCCGAGCGGAAGGCAGTGACGCCATGAAGAAACCCAAACGCATCTATCTTGTGGTCGATGGTGAAGAGATTCTCTACCGCACCAAGCGGGCCCATCTTGCTCGCACTTTCCAGAACGCTTGCGGCCGTCCGTCGGCCCAAATGCTCAGAACCCGCGTCGAGTGGCGCGAACCGTATCGGGAAGGGAGCGCAGTCCCTGGCGAAGCGGGAAGGGGCGCGGCATGAGCGACGCTTTGACCCTACGCTGCGCATTTGACCGTTACTACCTGCCTCAACATCCTGGGGCGAAGAAAACTTCAATCCGAACGACTCGTTACCGGATTCGTTGCTGGGAACGGGTGACATCCAACCCGGACTTGCGTTCTCTGACGCGGGCCGATTTTGACAATCTGCGGCCACAGTTGATCGACGCTGGTTACGCCGCAGCGTCGATCGAGTCCCTGATTGCCGTGGTGCGCAGCATTTGCGAAGCCTGCGTCGAAGAGGGCCTGATGACCCATTCACCAAGGACGGGGAATTCCCTCAAGGTTCGGCCGGGGGATAAGTGGACTCCCGAGACTAAGGACCTGTCCGCGATCTATCGCGTTGTCGGTGCGGCGCAGTGGCCAGTGCGGCGAGTCCCGCGTGGTCAGTGGAGCAGCACGGCCGCAGCCAGCAACGGCGGCTTTGTTCGCCTGTTCTCCACCGATCACTGGTGGCGGACCTTGTTCGTCGCTGGTTATTTCACTGCGCTCAGACGGGCCGACCTGCTTGACCTTCGCTGGTCGGACATCAGGGACGATCGAATCGTGCGCACGATGGCAAAGACTGAGTACGCCGTCGAGATTCCGATTCACGCAATTCTCCGCGCGCACCTCGACCGGATGCCTCACGAAAGCGATCGCGTTTTTGGGGACCGTAACAACTCCCACAAGCAATTCGAGCGGGAGCTGCACGCCATGTCGCGGGATGCCAAGATCGGCCCCTTCACGATGCAGTCGCTTCGCCGGTTGTCGGCGAGATCCTGGGAATCGGCCCGGGCAGGCGCCGGCGCTTGCATTCTGGGCCACAGAATTCGGGGCGCTGCGGCCAACTACCTTCACGCGTTTCGCATCTTGCAGGACGCGATTCCTGCGCTGGTCGTCCCGGATGCCATGAGGCCCGTCACGGCGCCGGACCCGTTCGTCACCGTCATCTCGACGGATTGGGGGATGCCCGCATGAAACGCGAACACCTCAACATGCTCAGCGTCCGCGAAGCACCCGAGCGTCTTGCGAAAGACCTGACCGTTTGGCAGGCCTGGACCCAACGAGTCAAAAAATCGCGGTATTCTCCGCGCACCGTGTTGCGGACAGACGTCGCGATTAGGGCTTGGGAGAAATACACCGCAGACCCCACCATCGGTGCCATCTCCCCGTCGACGTTCATCCTATTTAGGGATCGCTCAGCGAGCGACGGCGCGGGTGTGCGCACGATCGGCCTGCATTGCAGGCTAATCGCCCACATCGTGCGTACGTTCCGGCCACTCCCGAGACTGCCGCACCAAAACGTGAAAGCGAGCCCTGACGCCACGCTGACGATTCGGGAGGCGTTTGCGAAGTTCTATCCATCACAGGATTTGAGCCCGAGAACAGTCCGAAAGTTCAGGCATCATTTCAACTGGTGGGAGCGATTCACCGCAAACAAAGCGATCGGGCTGATCGAAACCGCAGACTTCGAAGAAGCCCGGGCAAAAGCATTGGCGGACGGTCTGTCGCCCGTGACCTCGGAGGGCATCGTCAGCGACATCGCGACCGTTCTCAAATATCTGAGCCGAATAAAGATTTTGCCGTCGATGCCGTGGGTCGGAAAGCGGCTGAAGCGACGGCCCCAACTGAAGCCGACGCCAACGATTGGCGAGCTGGCTAAGGTCTACGCGCAATGTCGCACGGTCTGCTGGCCGGCCCATCATCGGCGATTAGTTTCACCAAACGGAAAGTTCAGCGGTTCCAAACGGATCGCAGCGGCTGAAGACTGGTGGCGCGGACTCCTCGCGCTCGCCTATTTCACGGCGCTGCGGCGCGGCGATTTGCTGACCTTGCGTTGGGACGAAATCGAGAACGGCTGGATCCGTCGCAAGATGGCCAAGACCGGTTTCCTCGTGGAGATTCCCATCCATCCGTGTTTGCAAACACACCTGGACGCGTTGCCTCGAAAAAAGAACAGCCCGTATCTCTTGGGCTACGGCGGATCGCTTAAACAGATTCGTGGCCAGATGAGAGAACTTGCGGCGGCGGCCGGAGTGAGACCGTTCCTGGGGGTGCAATCGCTTAGGAGACTTTCGGCACAGCAGTATGAGAAGGCTAGGCCGGGTGCCGGCGGACTGGTGTTGGGCCACCGGTACAGAAATTCGGCGGACAGGTCGTACCTCAATCCAAGTGCGGCGCTGGTCGAGGCGCTACCGAATCTGGCCATCCCTGAAGGGATGGGGCCGCAGCCAACGAAACCGACGCCATCCGTGAATGCTCTCGACGTGCTGCGCGGGCTCGGTCGCAATGAGCTGGTCAAGTTGCTCGGGGAGCTGCTGGGGGACAGGGTGACCGCATGACAGGAATGAACGACGAACTTCGCGCAATGTTGCGTGCCGTCTCGGATCATTCAATTACCGACCCCGAGCGATGCAGGCAGATCCTGAGCGATGCGCGCGATGCCCACTTCGAGGACTGCGGGTTGTACAACAGGGCTCAAGGCACGTTTTTAGCGCCGGCCCCGTATTGCGAGGAGTCATGGCAAGAACCACTACGGCGCGATCCGCACAGATGAGAACGCCGATGCCCGGCCGCGCTTTTAGTACGGCGCGACTCGGATCGGCTGATCCCGGCGCGTTTGATAGGCGCGACAAGAACATTCCGGGATTGGAACCGGATGAAATGCTTGCAGTGCTCCAGGGCGGGAATGAAGCTGCTCGCCGAAAATGGAGCCCAGCATCATGGCCCTCGCCACGTTGCCGATCCTTAACCCCGAGATTCACACGACCCGCCGCATGGAGAGATGGCTCCGAGGCCGGTGCACGGTGCGGCGGATGCTGCGGCTCGAGTTGTACCTGCAGGATCCGTTCTGCGCGTACTGTCGTCGCCCACTGGCCTGCCCGGATGCCGGGGTGCTGGACCACGCGACGCCGCGGAGCCAGGGCGGCAGCGATCAGCCGAGCAACGCGATGCTGTCGTGCCGGCAGTGCGATCGGGCAAAAGGACGACGGACAATCAGCGAGTGGAAGGCGGCCTTACTGGCGGGGCTCTTTTCGATTGGACAGCGCCTCGACGAACAGCCACCGGTCGATTCGCGCGGTGAACCCCGGCGCGTTTAGCTGGCGCGACCTGCATCCGGGCGCGGGCCTGTTTTTCAAACCTGTTTAGAGAAGGGGAACCGACATGGCAATTAAGAGCGATTTCCAGGCTGTTCGCAAAGCGATCAAACAGCGATGGAACGTAAAGCCGGAAGCCTGGGAACAAGCGGCCGATGATGCGGTCTCGGTGATCCTCGACCCGCAGACAACGGGTCGGCAGAAGCTCAGTGCATTTCTGGTGCTCATCGATGCGGCCGCGATTGGGCCATTCAACGTCGAGGCCAGCCTGAAGCGGATCTTAGGCGGCAGGGGCCAAGGCGATGCTGCCGAAAACGACCAAGCGAGCGCCGGGGGCTCGTGACCCGCGGATTCGCGTCCATTTTTTAGGACGAGAAGCGGACCGCACTAGGAGGGTCGATAACGATGGCAAGATATCACGCGCGAACCCGGCTCCTCACGACATCCGGACCGTTCGACTGACATGGGCGTTTGTTTGCCCATGCAGCCTTGGGCAACACCACTTCCCGTGAACCCGACGCAGGAGGAATTCAGTGAGTCGACTTCGATGTCAGCCATTTGGATGTCCGCGAACGAGAAACGATACTGCGATGGATGGCGCGGAAGCAAAGTCGCAGTGGCCAGATCAAGGGAGCGGCGACCCGGCGGCCGCTCTACCTCCCGACACCGGAGGAGATGCGGCGGTGGTACACATACCTTCCGACAGCCGAGGACATCCGCAGATGGTGCTTGTACTTTCAGAGCACGTGGACGGCAGAGGAAGAAGCAAAACGCCGACCCGCAACGCGGGCCTGGCTTCCGCAGGGGATCGACCGCGCCGAACGGCTCGCGGCTCGCGATGACGAATGAGCGCGGCCGCTACCCACGACAGCCCACCTACATTCTTGACGGTCAGGTGCGTTTTTGCGTGATCCCAGTTTGCTGCTTTACCGTTTGGTAACACATATAATTGACATGACCGATCGGTAACACCGAAGGGAACGCAATGAGAGTCATCGGTTATACGCGAGTCTCGACGGACGAACAGGCGGCGCACGGGGTGAGTTTGGCCGCACAGCGAGAGAAGCTGCTCGCCTACGCGGCCCTGTACGGCCTTGAGATCGTCGAGGTCATTGAGGATGCCGGCCAATCGGCCAAATCGCTCAAGCGGTCGGGCCTGCGTCGGGCGCTCGAGCTGCTCAAGGCTGGCCACGCCGACGGACTCCTGATCGCGAAACTCGACCGGCTGAGCCGATCCGTCAAGGACTGGAATAGCCTGATCGATCGATATTTCGGCGAGCGTGGTGGCCGGCAACTGTTCTCGGTCGCGGACAGCATCGACACGCGATCGGCAGCGGGGCGACTCGTGTTGAACGTACTAATGTCAGTTGGCCAGTGGGAACGGGAAGCGATCGGCGAGCGGACACGCGATGCGTTGCGCCACAAGCGAAGCAAGGGGCAGAGGATCTCGGGTCGAATCCCGTTCGGCTACCGGCTGGCTGACGACGGCGTGGCACTCGTCGAAGATTCGACCGAGCAATCCATCCTCCGCGAGATCGATGGACTCCGGGCGGCCGGGCTTTCCTTGCGGAAGATCGCGGCAGCATTAAACCGGGAAGGCGTCCCGACGAAAGAGGGCGGACCGTGGCGGCACACGACGATACGCGGCATCGTGACCCGGAGCGCGGCCTGAGAGCGACCATCAGGAGATGGAAGCGATCGCTCACCCCGGAACGATTGCGGGCCTTGCAGGAGCATTTGGAGCATGAAAGCAACGAAGAGCGAACGGCCGATCGTCCGGGCCCTGAGGAAAGCGATCAAGGACGATCCGCGGACGATCAACGCACTGGCGGTTGATGCGGGGGTTCCCGTTCCTACGCTGTCGCGGTTCGTCCAGGGAGAGCGAAGCATGACCCTCGACAGTGCCGCGGCGCTGGCCGAAGCGCTGGGGTTGGAGTTGCGATCAAAAGAGTGAATGGAACGGAATGCGGTGGTGCTTGTGCTTTCGGAAACCGGGAAGCGGCCACATGGATGAGAACGAGCGTCTCGAAAAGCTCTTACGACAGGCAAACGAGATCTACCTGGAGATCGGCAGATTCATCGTGACATACGAGCACCTGATGAAATGGGTTCGCGACGGCATTTATTTTAGTCCTGCTCGCGCTGTCGGCTCCGATGATCACGTGACCGAACAGGCTCAGACGTACGCGCGTCTTGCGAAATGTACCCCAGAGAATGTGCTGGACGAATTCTTGGAGCTGGCGAGCAAATGTGCGGTTGCTACTCCCGAGGGAATGAAGTTGGTTCGCGAACTCGTCGGCGCCACTAAAGCGCTCAACGAGGAGCGTAACGCGGCGGTGCACAATACATGGATGGTCGGCTACGCCTCCACCGAGGACCCAGATTTCAGCACAGTTTCAGGGTTCAGACATGCGCGGAAGAAGGGCGGAGTGAAATTCGAGGCGACGCACAAAACAGCGGCGGAATTCGCGTCACTCACCGAGAGAGCGAAAGAACTGATTCGCCAATGCAAAGCCGCGTCCGTATGCGCTTCGATGGGCAAACCGTTTGAAGCGCACCTGAAGTTTGACGACGAAGGAAAAGTAGTCACGCATAGTGGGACGTTTCCGGCATGAGTCAGACCGGGCAGTCTCCACGGCTTGTTCGATCGAATCGGGCCAGACGAGAGCGACGGTCTCAACCCGGAGGCGGTTCGCACGATGCGCGATCTCGCCGCGGCCACTCGAGAGGTTAAGGCAGCCTTCGACGGCATGACGGAAGAGATGCGGACGGAGTTGATCGGAGTTCTGGAGATGTCACGGTGACTCCCTGCGAGAAAGGGAAAAATGCTGCTCGCGATTAACGATCCGTGTCTGTGCCCGCTTTGCAGGAGAACCGACGCGAAGTTGGAAGGGCGGTCGTCAAATCGCGCACACGTGCGTTGCACGCAATGCGGCCGATACTCGCTCTCATTACCCTTCGAACTGGCCTACCTCAGGCCCGATACTCCACAGATTGAAGACGCTCACCTGATCTCAGGAATGGTCCGCCGGCTTTGGGAGCGCAGACTTGAGGACGGCTGGGACGGAGTCGCACACTTTGGCAGCGACGCGGATTTCAAAAGAATGGCGGCAGATGCGCCGCGTCGAGTCCCAGACCGCGCATATGCTCTGCTTGAGAGTATCGAGCGCAAGACTCAGCACGTCGGCCAAAACGTCGATCTCGATGAGCCTGAGCTAACCGCAGCCTCGTTCGCTAGAAACTTCGAGGAGGTGTTCTACTTCGTGCGTCATCTGAAGGAAACGGGCCGCATCGAAGGCGAGCTTTTCCAGAGCGGCGGTGGCAGCTTCCGCGTTACGCCCACGGGATTCGAGGAACTCGAGGGCAGACGTCGCTCAAATCTCGACTCAGAAAAAGCGTTTGTTGCCATGTCTTTCGACGACTCGCTTACTGCCGCTTGGTTGACCGGCATCAAGCCAGCGATCGAAGCGGCCGGCTTCGACGCTCTACGAATCGACTGGGATGAACACAACGAGGACATCAACAATCGCATCAAAGCGAGAATCAGGGAATCGAGGTTCATCGTCGCGGACTGCACCTTGCATCGAAATGGAGTGTACTTCGAGGCGGGCTTTGCGATGGGCCTCGGACTGCCGGTAATTTGGCTCTGCCGAAAAGACGAATTCAACAAAACCCACTTCGACGCGAACCATTATCGATACACACTTTGGGATAAGCCCGAAGACATCTGCAAACCGCTTGAGGATCGAATCGTCGGAACGATCGGCGCGGGCCCCCTGAGAGGTCGCCGTCCATGACGAACAACGAATTGAACGACTCGACGCAGACAGGAGGCTGAATGGCCAGCATCACACGCGAATCGAACGGCCGCAAAACAGTCCAGTTCATCGGCCTCGACAAAAAACGCCACAGCCTGCGGCTCGGCAAGTCGTCTCTCGACTATGCTCGCACGATCAAAGGCCACGTCGAGTCGGTTCTGACGGCCAGGCGGAAGGGGGTCTCGATCAGCGCAGAGACCGCCGACTGGTTGGGCAAAGTGGACGACGATTTCCACGAGCAGCTTGAGGGCGTCGGGCTGGTTGAGAAGCGCGTGAAGCCGGAGGAGCAGCCGGCGCGGACGCTAGGCATCCTCATCGCGGCATACAACGCCCATCGGCTCAAGGCGAAAGAGGGCACGCGTGTCGCCTGGGGACAGACGCAGCGCAATCTCAAAGACCGATTCGGCGAGGACAAGCCGATCGCCGATATCACGGTGGCAGACGCGGAGCATTGGGAAGAATGGCTCGAAGTCGATCAGGATCTCGGCGACCAGACAGCCCGCCGGCGATGCGGTCACGCAAAACAGTTCTTTGAGTTCGCGGTCAAAAGTAAATGGATCGCCGAGAACCCGTTCGAGGGGCTTGACTCGCTCGGCGTCCCGAATCGCGACAAGGATTTCTTCATCACCCGCGACATGGCCTCGCTCGTGTTCGATGCCTGCCCTGATCACGAGTGGCGCCTAATCTTCGCGCTGAGCCGCTACGGTGGCTTCCGCTGCCCGAGTGAGCATCTAGCCTTTCGGCGAGAGGACATCTTCTGGCAACGTGACAGGATGCGTGTACGGAGCCCAAAGACGGAGCATCACAAGGGGCATGAGTCGCGAATCGTTCCGATCTTCCCCGAGCTGCTCCCCTACCTGCTGGAGTCCGCGGAGGCCGCGGAGGGGCAGGGCTCTCAATTCTTGATCAACCGCTATCGGTCGACCGAGACTAACCTGAGGACGCAACTGCATCGGATCATCCGGCGAGCCGGGCTCGAGCCGTGGCTCAAGACGTTTCAGAACCTCAGGGCCACGCGGCAAACCGAACTCGAAGAGCAGTTCCCAACGCACGTCGTCTGCGCATGGTTGGGTAATTCGGAGCGCGTCGCCCGCAGGAATTACCTGCAAGTGACCGAGGATCACTTCACCCGAGCACAAGCGGTGCAAAAAGCGGTGCACCACCGCGGGACGCAGAACCACATGGAGCCACGCGAGCAGTTGGCAGAAAATGAAAACAGCCAGCTTGCGGGGCGGCAAGTGGCTGTGTGTGGTGAAGTGCGGTCAGATTTAATGGTCGTGGCAGGATTCGAACCTGCGACCCCATCGATGTGAGCGATGTGCGCTAACCAACTGCGCTACACGACCGTCTGGTCTGGATTTTACAGCAGACGGCGGGCCGTCGGAAGCCTCGCTAGGTCGTTGGACTGGCGGCAAGGCGTTTCAGTTCCGGCTCCAGCCGCAGCATCCCCTCGGCAACCGACACGAGCGGTTTATAGCCGAAGTCTCGCTGGGCGCGGTCGGTCCGGTAGGAGTGCGACCCGCTGAGTTGTTTGGCGAGAAACCGCGTCATCGGCGGCTCGGCCGACAAGCGGAACGTCCAGTAAATCGTTTCGCCCAATCCGCCGAGCACGTCAGCGACTCCGCTGGAAATCGATTTGCGCAAGGGCGGCAGGCCCGCCAGCGACAACAGCTCGTCGATCCAGCTCCAAAGATTCACCGGCTCGGGTTCGTTGATGAAATAGGCTTTGCCGGCGACCGGGGAGTCGGCGTGCAGCGCGTCGGCCGCCTGCAAGTGCGCGGCCGCCGCATTTTCGACGTACGACATCGAAATCACATTTTGGCCGCTGCCGACACGACGCAACCGTCCGGAACGCGCCCGGGCGATCAGCCGGGGGACGAGCTGAGTGTCTCGCGGGCCCCAAATCAAATGCGGGCGCAGCGCAACAGTGGCCAAACCGTCACGACCATTTGCGGCTAGGACTTCTTGCTCCGCCAGGGCCTTGCTGTGCGGGTAGTGGCACAAATAGCGCGACGCATACGGGTAGCTCTCATCGACGTCGAGATGATCGGCTCCGTCGTAGATCACGCTGGGAGAACTCGTGTAGATGAGGCGAGTGATCGCGTGTTTGCGACAGGCCTCCAGAACGTAGCGCGTGCCGAGCGTATTCGTCTCGTAATAATGCTTCCACGGTCCCCAGATTCCGGGGACAGCCGCGACGTGGAACACCGTGTCGACGTCGCGGCAAGCTCGCTCGACGCTGTTTGAATCGCGGATGTCGCACTGTTGCCACTCGACGCCCAACTCACCGAGCCGCGGATGCGTGTGGCGAGAAACCACGCGGACACTGTCGCCGCGGGCCACGAGTTGCTCAGTGATATAGAGCCCGAGAAAACCGGCCCCGCCGGTCACCAGCGCCTTCATGGCTGGCCGTGCAGCGCGTTGGCGGCCCAAAGCGACAGTCGTTCGCGATTGATCTTTGAATTGTGGCGCACGTCGACCGGCAGCGAACGATGGAACAACACAGTGTGAATATCAAGCGTGAGGGGGTTGGCCGCCGCCAAGTCGCGCAGCTCAGCCGCAAACTTTTGCCGATCGTTGTTGCGCAAGGGAAACTGCTTTTTGCGGGGCTCGACGACGATCACTGGAGTCTGGTGCCCGGCCACTCCCGCTTCTGGCTTCCAAATCACGCCCACCAAGGCACTGCGGGCCACTCGCGGATGTTCATTGAAAATCGCCTCGCAGGGTTCGGTGAAGAGCGATCCCTTAGCCGTCGACACGATGTGCGACTTGCGGCCGCAGTACCAGAGTCGCTCTTGATGATCCAAGTAGCCGACATCTCCCATGCGATGCCAGAACGGGACCGGCGCGCTTGGGTCGTGCTCTTCGTGCGGATCGGCGATTTTCGCTTCGGCCTCGGCCTGCGGTCGGCGCAAATAGCTGCGGGTGACGCTGGGGCCTTGCACGATGATCTCGCCTATTTGGCCGGCGGGCAGTTCGCGAGCCAGAGACAGCGTGGCAATCGGTCCCGGGTTGATTTCGATGATCTTGATCGAGACTCCGTGAAACGGTCGGCCAACGCACGTACCGGCGCCGGTGCGCGTGCGTTCGGCTGTTTCTTCCAAAACTTCGCGACTCGAAATCGAAGCGACGGGCAGCGCCTCGGTCGCACCGTAGGGGGTGAAAACCTCGCCGCACTGGCAGTCAGAGGCTGCCGGGTGAGCCAGGCGAACAGGGATCGACGGGAGTTCCGGCGTCGGCCGTTCGTGCTCCAACAAATCGGACAGTCGCTCGAGCAGACTGACTGGGACGGGCGCACCGGCCGAGAACGCTCGCCGCAGCGATCGCAATCGAAGCTGATGCTCCTCGCAGTAGCTGACGACGCGTTCCCACAGGGCGGGCGAACCAAAGGACTGGGTGACTGTTTGGTCTTCGATGGCCTCGATGATCCGCGCGGGATGGGCCTTGGCCGGCTTCGAGGGGTTCATTTGGGGGATGACCGTGGTCGTGCCCATTGCCGCGTTAAACAGACCGAACAGCGGAAAGCCCGACAGGTCGACTCCGCCCGGGCGAATTCCATACTGGTCGCGGATCAGGTCGACCTGCGCATTGAACATGCCGTGTTCGTAAATCACGCCCTTTGCCGGGCCCGTGCTACCGCTGGTGAAGATCACTGCGGCAGGATCCGTCGGCTTGACCGCGACTGTTTCAAACGGCTGCCACGCGGCGCCCGCCAATCCCTTGTAGGTGGGGCCGCCCCAAAACCACCGCGGCCCCACTGTCAAATTGAAGCGGGCCCGGCGGAAACGTCGGCGATTGATGATTCGGACGGCATGCGCGACGGGAATGGCGAGAAAGCCTTCGGGCTCGACTTCTTCCAGGCAGTCGAGCATCGACGACGCGCCCATCCCCGGATCGATCAGCACGATGACGGCACCCGCCTTGAACGCGGCAAACACCAGCGAGACGAACTCGATGCCGAACCGCACCATCAAGACCAACCGCGTTCCGGGCGTCACACCCCGCTCGCACAGACCGCGGGCGATGAGGTCGCTTTCCTGGTCGAGTTGCCGAAACGTGACGTGCGAATAAGCGACGCGGCCCATGCGGTCGCGTCCCGCCGTGGCGATGACGGCCTTGGCGTCGGGCAGTTCCTCGGCAGTGGCTTTCAATCGCAGCGCGATGTTCATCGATTTAAACCTGCGATTGCACCGACTCAGACCGAGGCACGGAGGAGAATCTCGCCTTTTCCCAGCTCGAGAAAGTCACCGCAGTATCGCCGAATCTCGCAGTGGAAGCACTCGTCGGGCACAAAAAAGCCCATCTCCCGCAGTCGCCGCAAATAAAACTGGAGAAAGACGGGCCGCGAGATGCCGGCGAACTTGAAAGTGGGGAGCAACTTGGGCGGCGTCTGTGTGCCGAGGAGACCGATCGTGCCACGCTTCATCCCGGCACCCGGACGAACGCCTACCTCGCCAAAGAGCAAGATCGAGCCGGCAATCAGACTGAAGCCGACGGCGTCGCCGGTGCGCCCGCCAATCGCGATCAGTCCGCGGCGCATCGTATGGCCGATTTCGCTGCCGGCGTTTCCGTCGACCAGGATTTCCCCGCCCGTCATCCCCCGACGACCGCCGCGATACACAGCACCCACGAGGTCTCCCGCGTTGCCGCGGATGTGAATTCGGCCCGCATGCATCTCCGCGCCGACCCAATCGTCGGCGTTGCCGCTAACGAGGATCGCGCCGCCCCGCATCCCGGCACCCAGGTGCATCCCGGCGTTACCTTCGACGCGAATGGTTCCTTCCGTCAGCTGTGCGCCGATGAGCTTGACCTTCGAGCAGTCACCTTCCCAGACGAGCGCATTGTCCGCCGCACTTCCGGCGACATCGAAGAAGTCGCCGAGCGGAACCTGCGTGTTGCCGTATTGAATGGCCGTATGGCGCACTTCGTCCGCCGATTGCCCGCGCACGGTTTCGAGCTG
>DASRXU010000190.1:0-3799 GCA_035687365.1 Planctomycetaceae bacterium
TGCCGTCGGTGATGTCACGAATGCGGGTGTTCGAGTTGATGCCGAACACACCACGCTCCGTCGCCGGAACGTTCGCTTCGTGCCAGCACAGGACGTCGCTGACGCCGTGCGACAAACCGTAGTTCAGCGGCACGTCGAAGATTCCGCCACCCGCGGCGCTTTGTCCCGGGAAGCTCGCGGGGTAGGTGTCGGACGGGCAGCGGTACAGACCGCTGGCCGAAGCGGCCTCCATCGCGGCGCGTGTCAGCCCAATCCCGTTGGTCGAAGCTGTAACCGACTGGCTGTTCACAGCGCGATTCCACTGGTAAGCGCGGGCGAAGGCCGTCTGCTCGTCGTACGGCGTCATCAGCAGAAATGCGCTGGCCATCGTCTGGGAATACTTGTTGATTCCCGGGAAGCCGACGGAAGCCAGGCTGTCGCCGTATACCGACGCTCCCATCGGGAACATGCGGCAGACATCGTGATAGTTGTGCATCGCAATGCCGAACTGCTTCAAGTTGTTACGGCATTGGCTGCGACGGGCCGCTTCGCGGGCTGCCTGGACGGCGGGAAGCAGCAGCGCGATGAGGGTCGCAATAATTGCGATCACCACCAGCAGCTCGATCAGGGTGAAGCCGGCGCGTCGTGAGCGCCTTGGCACGGGTCGAATCATTCGTCGGACTCCTAAAGACTGGCCCAAGAAACTAAGAAACACTAAAACACTTGAACACTACAGAATGGATTTACACTGTACAGGTGACACTAAGCCTTTAGGTTCTTTTCAGCAATTAGGGGTGGTCCTGAAAACGAGATCAGGGGATCCCCTAGGCGCTGCCGAAAATCCGCGCAGAAGTGCTGAAAAACAGGTCGCGCAAGAGACTCGGGCGGAGTGAGAAATTTTCCCGGGAAAAGCGGTCACGCAGAGTGCGACCGTCTTTTAGTTGCGCAGTTGCGCGCCAGCGAGCCGTTTGCCGACTTCCCAGACGGGGCCGGGAAAGCGGTGGCAAGCCGCCATGACCTGATCGAAGGCCTGGACGACATAGTCGACGTCATCTTCGTTAACAACCAGTGACGGCAGGAGCTTGATGACGTCGAGATGATGCCCGGCCACCTGGGCCAGCACATGATGTTCGCTCAGCAGCGGGATCAGCATGGCCTGACAGAACAGACTGGAATCGAGTTTGTGAAGCAGGTTCCAGCCCATCTTCAGCGAGAGGCTGGTGGGCGGACGAAATTCGATTCCGACCATCAGGCCTCGGCCGCGCACTTCGCCGAACATCTCGTACCGACTTCCCACCGCGCGGAGCCGATCGGCGAGTCGGTTCCCCATTGCGGCCGCGTTCTCCACGAGTTTCTCATCACGCAGGACCGACAGCGTGGCCAGGCCGGCGGCCATCGCGAGATCGTTTTCGGTGAAAGTCGAAGAGTGCACGAAGCAACGATCCAGCCGCGAGAAAACCTTTTCGTGGATCCAGCGCTTGCTGAGCACGGCCCCCACCGGCATATAGCCGCCCGAGAGGGCCTTAGCGACGATTAAGATGTCCGGTTCGACGCCCCAGTGCTCGCAGGCAAACATCTTGCCGGTGCGGCCCAGTCCTGTTTGCACTTCGTCCGCAATGAAAAGCGCCTTGTGCTTGCGGCACAGAGCGGCTGCGTCAGGAAGGTACCGGTCGCTGGGGACAAACACGCCCTTCCCTTGAATCGGCTCGACGATAAATCCGGCCACGTCACCGCGGGCCAATTCCCGCTCTAGCGCGGCCAGATCATTGAACGGCACGGCGCTCGTGGGTTCGAGCATCGGCCCGAAGCCCTCTTTGAATTCTTCGTTTCCATTCACCGAGAGCGAGCCCAGGCTCAGCCCGTGAAAAGACCGCTTGCAGTGAACGATCCGGGATTTGCCGGTCGCGGCGCGGGCGTATTTGATTGCCGTCTCGACCCCTTCGGTGCCGCTATTGGTGAAAAACACCATCTCGAGCGCGCCGGGGGCGAGATTGATCAACTCTCGAGCGAGCAGCCCGGAGAGCGACGCCACTCCCATCGCCACCAGGTTGGGCAGGTCGAGGTCCATCGTCTGCTTGAGAGCTTCGCGGATCGCCGGATGATTGCGGCCGCACGCAAACGTGCCGAATCCGGACAAGCAGTCGACGTAGCGGTTGCCCGCCTCATCGAAGAGATAGGCGCCTTTGCCCCGAGTGTATTGTTTGTTGTAGCCCAGCACCTTGAGGGCCTTGCAGAGTGCCGGATTGATTCGCTCTTCGGAGAGCACGGCCAAATGGCCACGCTCGTCGGCAAGCAAGGCTTTCAGGTTTAGCATGCGCGGTCTCGCGGATCCTTCCGCAGGCACTCACATCCAGACGGAATGCGCGAGGACCTGGTCCTGACGCGTTTCCGAAAGGTAGCGAGCGGGTCCCTCGTCCCCTGGTGAGAGCGACAGAGGCCAAAAAGGGGGACGTGCGCGGGGAGAATACAGCGATTCCGCCCAAATGGGCAAGTGCGCTTTAGTTTGCGTCGCCTGGGGACGGTCAAACCCCAGCCGGTCAGACCCGGTTGGCAGCCGGGATCTCGAACCCTGAGTTATTCGGATCCTTGAGCAACGCGTTCGCTTCGGTGGCGTGTGCCCCCACACAACGTTCGGTCACCGGGTCGAACGTGAGCCAGGGACCGACGACGTATTCGGCCTTGTCTTCGGGCACTCCAACGCCGTCCCGCATGACGGAATGCAGCTTCATGAAGTGCTCGTGCGCCTCTTTATTGTCGCCGAACGCGCCGGCTTTGGCGTTGAAGGGAACCTTGGTCCCCAGGCGGTACGAATTGTTCATCAGATGGCCCATCAAGCTGCCGTAGTGGGCGTCGACGGCGGTGCCGTTGGCCATCTCGGGCTTGCCGGCGCGGCAGGCGGCGATAAACGCGCCCCAGTTGCCGCCGGGAGTGACCTTCCCGGGTGGCAAGGAGACCTTTTCGCCGGTCTTCGCCCCCTTCGCAAAATACATCAACTCTTTGTGGTCCTTCTTTTTGCCAGTCGCAACCGCGACCGGAATGATCTTCCCGCCGTCCTCGAAGTAATACTCATTCTCGACCTGGTGCTGATACTCATCGTAGTTGACGTTGCGAACGTTGAAGAAAACTTCCTGGCCGTTGGGAAATTGGGCGATGCCGAACATCGTGTTCGGGGTCTCCCCCTGGTCGTTCCACTTGAATCGTCCGCCGATCGCCATCGCGCGAACCGGCGCCGTCTGGTCGCGGTCGAGGGCCCAACGAGCGATATCAAGCTGGTGGGTGCCCTGGTTATTCATGTCGCCGTTGCCGGTTTTCCAGAACCAGTGCCAGTTGTAGGGGACGAGGTTGGCGTGATATTGGCTGATCTCGGCCGGCCCCTTCCACAGGTTCCAGTCGAGGTTGGACGGCGCGGTGGTCGGAGATTTGAACCCGATCCCCGCGCGCGGCTTGCAGCAATATCCGTAAGAAATCTTGAGACGTCCGAATTTGCCTGCCTGAATGGCTTCGTGCAGACCGGCAATCTGCGCGTTGCTGCGGCTCTGAGTACCGTGTTGCACAACGACGCCATACTTCTTCTGAGCCGCGACAGCCGAGCGCCCCTCCGTGATGTCGTGGCTCATCGGCTTTTCGACGTATACGTGTTTGCCGGCCTGACAGCCCCAAATCGTGATCAACGAATGCCAGTGATTGGGCGTGGCGATGGAAATGGCGTCGAGTGTGCGGTCTTCCAGAGCCTTGCGGACATCGGCGAGCCCCTTCGGCTTCGAGCTGCCTTCCGACTTTTTCTCAACCGCTTTGAGGCCCCGATTGAGCGCGCCCTGCT
>DASRXU010000191.1:0-19547 GCA_035687365.1 Planctomycetaceae bacterium
TCACGTGCGCGTTCCCGGCACGAGCGTTGGACCGGCGAAGTAAGCAGGTTTCGTCTCGGCGAGCGTCGGGTGTCAGCCCGACGGTTCCTTACAAACTTTCGGTGCGACGCTAGGCGCAGGCGTTTTAGAAAAAGGGAAGCACCCGCCAGCGGACGCTGGCGGCTCGCCGACGATGCTAGAGTTGGTCGCGCTCAGTGCGCCGTCCCGGCGAGGCTCACTTCGGGCTGCGGTTCGACGCGCATGGTCAGGCCGTCGCGGGGGCGGATTGCGATCAAGGGCTCGGGGATGACTGGGGGGTGATCGGGTGGCAGCGTCAGTCGGCACCGCGGGACGATGGTCGCTAAGGCCAGGGTCATTTCCATCGTTGCGAACGTGTTGCCGATGCAGACGTGCGGGCCGGCTCCGAAGGGGATGTAGGCGTGCTGCGGGATCGAGTCGACGCGGTCGGGGGCGAAACGATCGGGGTCGAAGCGTTCTGGATCGGGGAAGAAGCGCGGGTCGCGGTGCAGCACCCAAGGATAAATGTAGACCCAGGCACCCTTCGGCAGTTCGTATTCGCCGATCGTCACCGGCTGTTTGGCTACCCGGGGAATGAGAGCCCAGGTCGGCGGGTAGAGCCGCATTGATTCTTTGACCACTTGCGTCGTGTAGGCGAGTGTCGCGAAGTCGGCGTAAGAGGCGGGGCGACCTTGCAGCACAGATCGCGCTTCGTCACGAATTCGCGTCGCCACGTCGGGATGCTTGGCCAAGAGATACCAGGTCCAGCCGAGCGATGAAGCCGTCGTGTCGTGGCCCGCGTTGAAGAGGGTGATGACTTCATCGCGAGCCTGCTCGTCGGTCATGCGGGTGCCGTCGCCCTCTTCGTCGACCGCCGCCAGCAACATCGACAACAGGTCGCCGCGATCTTCGCCGTTGGCCCGTCGTTCGCGAATGATGCGACGGATCACACGATCCACGACTTGGATCGCTGCTCGCTTGCGTCGGTTGTCGGCAGTCGGAAACCACTGGGGCCATTGGATCAGCCGACTCGTTTCGCGAGTCACAATCTCGGAGATCGTCTCGGTGGCGGTGCCGAGAGTCCCCTCAGTGTCGGAAACTTCGGCCCCGAAGAGGGTCCGCGCGACGATCGCGAGGGCCAGTCGCCGCATCTCGTGCACGACGTCGATCTGCGAACCGAGCTTCCAGGAATCGACTGAGTGCTGCGCGGAATCGACGACGACTTTCGCATAACCGTCGAAACGCTTGGTGTTGAAGGCCGGCTGGACGAGTCGCCGTTGCCGCAGCCAAAAGTCGCCGTCGCTCAGCACAAGGCCGTTGCCGTCAACCTGGCTCAGCGCCTTGATCACACGCGGGAGCTTTTTGAAACTTTTGCCGCGAGTAATGAGCACCTCTTTCACCAACTCGGGATGGTTGACGAAGTAGAGATGCACGGGCCCCAAGCGAAAGTGGGCCATGTCGCCGTAGGTGCGGGCGAGTTCCGTCGGGAATCCGAGCAACTCGTTCTGAAACCGTCGCGCGAGTGACCAGCCAAAGAAGCCGGCCTTCGGCCCGGGAGGAAAACGCTTCGCGGCAGCCATGGCGAGCTCCCGATCCGAGACCGGTCTTGCACGAGGATCAATACTCGAACTGTTCGCCCTGCTCTTGCTCGACGCCGGCGAATGAGGATTTGGCGACCTGTCGTCTTCTACGTGACGCGACTTCCTCGCGGAGCCGTTCGAGGGCGGCCGCGATCGGCATCGTGCCCAAGTCGCCGTCGAGGCGATCGCGCAGGGCGACGGCCTCCTGCTCGGCCTCCTTCGGGCCGACGACGAGCATGTAGGGGATCAAATCGAGTTGCGCGTCGCGAATCTTCGCCTGTACTTTTGAATTGCGAGTGTCGATCGCCACGCGGAACCCGGCCTCGCGAAACCGTTGCTCGACAACCTTCGCATAGTCGAGCGACTTGTCGGAAAGGGGCAACACGCGAACTTGCTCGGGCGCGAGCCACAGCGGAAACGCGCCGGCGAAATGCTCGATCAACACGCCGACGAATCGCTCCATCGACCCGAACGGAGCGCGGTGAATCATTACGGGCCGATGGGGATGATTGTCGGTGCCGATGTATTCAAGCTGGAACCGCTCGGGCAAATTGTAGTCGAGTTGCACGGTGCCGAGCTGCCATTCGCGCCCGAGGCAATCGCGAACCATGAAGTCGGCCTTGGGTCCGTAGAAGGCGGCCTCTCCGAGGGCCGCTACGAACTTTAGCCCAGATCGCTCGAGCACATTTCGTAACGCCGACTCAGCCTTTTCCCAGTTCTCTTCGCTGCCCACGTATTTGTCGCTCTTGGGATCTCGCAACGACAATTGCACCCGGTAGTCCTCGAGTCCAACCGCTTCGAGCACGAACTTCACCAGGTCCAGGGTGACTTTGAATTCATCCTCGACTTGTTCGGGCGTGCAGAACAGATGCGCGTCGTCTTGAGTCAGGCCGCGGACGCGCAGCATGCCGTTGAGTTCGCCTGATTGCTCGTGTCGATAGACAGTGCCGAATTCGGCCAGTCGCACCGGCAGGTCGCGGTAGCTTCGCGGCTCGGCCTTATAGATCTGGATGTGATGCGGACAGTTCATCGGCTTGAGCAAGTAGCGCTCGTGCGCGTGCTCCCAGCGACGCAGCGACTCGATCTTCTCTTCGTTGGACGCGGCGGCGTGGTAGCCCTCGAGGTTCGCGCCCATGACCTCGGCGGCCGCGACGAGTTTTTTCTCCTGCTCGGGCGAGAGGGTGGCAGCAGTCAGCTGGCGGATCCAGAAGTCGACTAGTTGCCCGGCGTCATGCCCGAACAGCGGCGTAAACTGCGCATCCCGGTAATACGGAAAGTGCCCGCTAGTCTCGTACATCTCGACCCGGCCGATGTGCGGCGAATAAACCGGTTGATAGCCGCGAGCCAGCAATTCTTTCTTGATGAATTCTTCCAGCAGCGCGCGGACGGTGGCGCCTTTCGGCATCCAGAGGACGAGCCCCTGTCCCACGTCGTTGTTGATCGCGAAGAGTCCCAGCTTCTTGCCGAGCACGCGGTGGTCGCGGCGCTTGGCCTCTTCGACCTGCGTGAGATAAGCCTCGAGTTCATCCTTCTTGAAGAATGCCGTGCCGTAGAGTCGTTGCAATTGGCGATTGGCGGCGTCGCCCTTCCAATACGAGCCGGCGACGGTCAACAGCTTGAACGCCTTGATACGCCCGGCGTCGGGAATGTGGGGGCCGCGGCACAGGTCGACGAACTCACCCTGGCGATAAAAACTCACGGTCGGGTGTTGGGCCAGGCCGGTGTCGATGTGCTCGACCTTCAGCTCTTGGCTAAGCCCTTCGCAGAATTCGCGGGCCGCTTTGCGGTCGAGAATGAAGCGTTCGAACGGCTCGGCATCTTTGACGATCTTCCGCATCTCTTCTTCGATCCGCGGGAAGTCCTCCTCGCTGATCTTGTGCGGACAGTCGATGTCGTAATAGAAGCCGTTGGCCAGCGTGGGGCCGAATGCCAGGTTGACGTTCGGAAAGAGCCGCATTACGGCCCGCGCCATCACGTGGGCACACGAGTGCCGCAGCACGCCCAATGCTTCGGCGTCGCGATCGGTGAGCAGCCTCAGATCGACTGGCTGCGAGACGTCGGCCACTTCTTTGAGCGGGCGGGCACTATCGACGACGGTGCCATTCGTCTTGGCAGCCAGCACGGCCTGAGCCAGCCGCGGACTGATGCTCGAGGCCACTTCGAGGCTGGTGCTGTCGTCCCCAAATTCCTTGACCGAACCGTCCGGCAGGCGAACCGAAATCATGGAAGGCAATTCCTCAAACGCCCGAAGCGCGACTTCGCCTCAACGAATGGCGGAGCCCTAGGTTCGGACAGGTCTGGTGGTATATAGCCCAGCGGCCGAGCGAGCGTCAAGAAGGCACCAACGGGAGGACGAGACGCCGAGCTGTCTTTCGTTCTTCGCAAGGAAGCTCGACGCTCCGCCGCGGCGGAGCGGCCCTCCAGTCAAGGACACCGACGAGCCGCTCCGCGTTCATCCAGATCCGCAGCCAGCGGAGTCGCGTCGAAAGTGCGTGGGCCCGTCACGACGTGACTGATCTACCAACGCAACTCGCACCCACCTGCCTGCAATCAACAAATCCTTGACTTCCCAACTTCGGCTACAATGCGTCAACGAGCGTCGACAGGTGCGTAAACTCTCTTCGCGGAGCCATCGAGATGACGCATAGAGACTGGTTCGGAATTCTGGTGCGTGGCTTTGGGCTATACCTACTCATTCAAGCCCTTCCCCAGTGCGTCGCGTTAATGATCGAGTATCAGACTGGTGGGCCGGGTCTCAATGGAGGAGGAATGGGGCCCATGAGGTTCTTCGGAGGAGGATCCGGCATGCTGATCTATTGTTTGGTTTACCTGGTCATGGGATTCATCGCCCTACGTTTCGCAAACCCGATCGTTCGCTTCGCCTATCCGGGCGAGCACAACCAGTGGATCCCGCCGGTCGATGACCAGCCGCCTGCGCCGCGTCCGTAGCGGAGCGGGTACCTCGGACACCTGCTGCCGCTGGCCGTTGAGCCATCCCGGATCGAAGATCGCCGGTAGTCGGGGCCCGCTCGATCAGGACTTCGGCCGATCGGCGATGTGCCAGAGAACGCCGGTCGGGTCGGCGAGGTAGAGGACGCGCAGGCCCCAGGGCTGTAGCTCGGGCGGCTTCGCCATGTGCAGGTCGTACTTTTGGACCAGCCCGATGGCTTGGATGTGTTCCCACCACTTGTCTGCGTCTTCGACCATCAGGTGCATCATGAAGTTCCCCGCATGCTCCTTCACGTAGAAGTGCTGCAGGATGAACCGATGGCCTTCCAATTCCAGTTCGCAGGCCTGGTCGTCGCCCCAATTCTGGTGGAAGCCCAGGTCGTGATAGAACTGCCGCGAAAGCTCGTAGTCCTTGGCCGGGACGAAAGCCATCATCTTGAGAATCTTGCTCGGGATCATGTGCGCCTCTTTGATGAGATTTGCGATTCTGATCTTAGGGCCCGACGTGGCCTTGTCGCAATGTGATGGAGGCCAGGTCCTGATGAACGCGCGGGCTCAAAGTTCGTCCAAGCTGCGCGGCCAATCGTTCTTCAAAAGTCGCGACAGCGAGCGGTCGGCGAGGATGCGGCCGCCGGTTTGGCAGCGGGGACAGTAGTTCGTTTCGTTGTCGGCGTAGCGGATCCGTTGCACCGGCGCGCCGCACACCGGGCACGGTTTGCCGAAGCGGCCGTGCACTGCCATCTCCTTGCGAAAGGCGGTCACCTTTTCCGGGAAGTTGTCGCCCGCTTCTGCGCGCAGTCGATCGGTCCATTCGATGAGCACGGTTTTGACTGCGTCGAAGAGTCGAGCCGTCTCTTCCCCAGAGAGTTTTTGAGTCTGAGCCAAAGGCGAGAGCTGCGCACGGTGCAGGATCTCGTCGGAGTACGCGTTGCCGATCCCGCTGAACGATCGCGGATCGGCCAGCGCTCGCTTGAGCGTATGGTTCTCGCGTTTCAATTCGGAGGCGAATTGCTTGAAGGTCGCCGAAAGAACTTCGAGTCCGCCGGGGTCGAGTTCCGCGAGAGCGGCGGCCCCTTCAAGGAGCCACAGACCGGCTCGCCGCTTGCTGCCGGCTTCGGTCAGCGTCAGTGTCCCTTCGTCGAAGTCGAACGCGGCCAGGTTCTGCTTACCGGCGAGTTTCGCGCCCGCGTTCTTCCAATGCAGCCGGCCGGCGATCATCAAATGCAGCACGAGCCACAGATCCCCCTGCAGCCCGATCGCGATCCGTTTGCCAATGCGTCTCAGCTCGCGGACCCGCTTCCCTTCGGCGGCGCTGAGCGGCGGTTCGAATGTCCGCACGAGGAACGGACTGTTGACGCGAATCGCCCGCAGCACCTGCCCGCCGATCCGGCGCTCGAGCGCTTCGAGATAGACGGTGATATCAGGCAGCTCGGGCATCGCGGGTTTCGGTCTTTTGGATGCCGTCGCACTGATTCGCAAACGCGGCATCCGTCAGTTCGTTGGCGGACTTTCCGTTTTATTCGGCGCGTGGCGGAAGAGCTGCTCAAGGTCTGCCAGGTCGACCGGTTTCACCGCATAGCGGTGGAAGCCGGCTTCGCGGGCCTTGGCGCGGTACTCTTCCTCACCGCGTCCGGAAAGGGCGATAAACAGGGATTGATCGCTGCCGGGCTTATCGCGCAGCTGCCGCACCACTTCAAAGCCCGACATCTCGGGCATCCCCAGGTCCATCAACACAATATCAGGTCGGAAGCCTTCGTAGAGGGCCAGCGCGTCGCGTCCGGAGGTCGCGGTCTTCACCTCATAGCCTCGCAGTTTGAGCAACATGCTCTGGGCCATGCAGGCGTCCACGCTGTCGTCGACCAAGAGTACGCGGCGCGGCGTAGAAGCCTTGGTGCCAGAAGGGCCCTCGGAAGGACGGCATTGCTGGCCCGAGGGTCGACCGGCCGACGAACCGGAACCTGTGTTGGAATTGAATGCGAGGTTTTTGTCAGACATGGGTGGCTCCGTCGTATTCGCGGCGCCGGGCGTGGCGGACTTGCGATAATAATGGGCAACCAGCTCCAGCAGCCGTCTCTGCTCCAGCGGCTTGGGCGTGTAGTCGTTGCAACCGACCTCCAGACAACGCTGTCGATCGCCCTGCATGGCATGGGCGGTGACCGCGATGATCGGTTTGTTGAAGCCCCGAGCGCGCAGCTCCCGAGCCGTCGTGTAGCCGTCTTTGACAGGCATCTGCATATCGAGCAGCACGATGTCGAACGGCTCGTCGCGCCGCTCGATCGTGCGCAACGCGTCGTCGCCGTCGACGGCCAGCTCGACCGTCGCGCCGGTCTTTTCGATAAACTGTTTTGCCAGGAAGCGGATCTCGCTGCGGTCGTCGACGACGAGCACGCGGCAGTCGGCCAACTGCGGCACTCCCGGCGCGACAGCCGGCGCCTCCTCGACGAGCCGAGGTTCGACCAGCGGCACACCCTCGAGCGATCCGCTGCCGACGGTCACGCGGAACGTGCTCCCGTGTTGCAGGCGACTTTCGACCGTGACTTGGCCCCCCAGCATCTCCGCCAGTCGGCGCGTGATCGCCAGTCCCAAACCCGTCCCTTCGTAGTGCCGCGTGACGGACGCGTCGGCCTGGGTGAACGGCCGAAAGAGCCGGGCCTGCAATTCCTCGCTGATGCCGATGCCCGTGTCCGTGACTACAAAGGCGACGAGTGCTCGGTTTGCGTCGAATCCAATCCGCAGACGTACGCTCCCCCGATCCGTGAATTTGATCGCGTTGCCAATCAGGTTGATGAGGATCTGCCGCAGGCGGCGGGGGTCGCTCTCGATTGTTTCCGGGATGCGGCCGTCGAACTGGGCTTCGAGCGTCAAGCCCTTCTCGACCGCTCGCAGCCGCATCATGGCAAGGATGTCGCTCACCAGCGAGTCGATTCGGATCCGCTCGAAATTGATCTCGAGACGGCCGGCCTCAATTTTTGAGAGATCGAGGATGTCGTTAATGATTTCGAGCAGGAAGCGGCCGTTGCGGCGAATCGTTTCGACGCAGTGCAGGTCGTCTTCGTCCAGCAAGTGGGCTGCCAGCACGTCGGCATAACCGAGGATGGCGGTCATCGGCGTGCGGATTTCGTGACTCATGTTGGCCACGAACTCGCTCTTGGACCGATTGGCCGAGTCGGCTTCGCGCCGAGCCTGGTCGAGTTCACGCTCGAATTGAGTTCGCTCGGTGATGTCGATACAGGAAGCGATGTAGCCCAGGAAATCCCCCGCGCCGTCGCTCAGCGGCACGGCACGCTCGAGCAGGTGGCGGTACTGCCCATCCGCACGACGCATGCGGAACTCGATCTCGAACGGCGTGCGGGCGTCGAAGCCAACGTGATAGTCCCGCAAGTAGCGCGGCAGATCGTCCGGATGCACGTCGGACGTCCAGCCCTCGCCGAGCACGTCCTCGAGCGCGCGGCCGGTAAATTCCAACCAGCTACGGTTGACCCAGTTGCACAGTTTGTCGGGTCCAGACCGCCAAATGAGCACCGGCGCCCCGTCGGCCATGATGCGGAAGCGGTTCTCGCTTTCGCGCAGGGCCGATTCGGCCCGCTTGCGCTCCCCAATGTCTTGGATCAGCCCATACACGCCCAGAACCTCACCGTCGTCGGTGCGATTCGGAATGTATTGCACCTGCACGAACCGCGGGCCGGTCGGATACATCAATTCCCGCTCGTACAGCACCGTCTCGCCGCCGAGTGCTCGCTCCAAGTCCGGGCGAATGAGCTCGTACATCGGCCGGTCCATCAGATCGCGCAGCCGTTTGCCGAGAGCCTCGGTAATCGGCCGGCGGTGCCACTCTTCATAGGCGGCATTGAGAAATTGATATCGCTCATCGCGGTCGATGTAGGCGATCAGCACGGGGAGCGAATCGGTCATCAGCCGCAGCTGATCCTTTTGCTGCTGCAGTTCGTGCTGCACTTCCTTCAGACGCGAGACGTCGTGGAAGGTGACGACGACGCCTTCGATGCGGTTGTCCCGCGTGCGATAGGGCAGCATCTCTCGCAGGAACCAGCGGCCGTCTTGAGTCTGAACCGCCCGTTCGGCGCTTCCCAGCGTCTTCAGCACGTGCTGGGCGTCGGGGAGCAGGTCGCCGCTGTCGAAGTTGTGCGCCAAGTCGGCGATGGGCCGGCCGACGTCGCTGCGAATCACGCGGAACAAGTCGGCCGCCTGAGGCGTGAAATTGCGGATGCGGAAATTCGTATCGAGGAAGATCACTGCCAGCTTGGTGCTGGAAAGTAAGTTGTCAAAGTCGGTGTTGGCTGCCTCGAGCTCTCGAACCTTGTCCTCGAGCCGCCCGTTCACGAGCGTCAGTTCTTCGTTCAGCGCCTGCAGCTCTTTCTTGGAGGCCTCCAACTCCTCGTTGCCCGACTGCAATTCTTCATTGACCGAGATGGCTTCTTCGTTAGCGGCCTTGAGCGCTTCATTCGCCTGCTCCAATTCCTCGATCGTGCTGCTGAGCTGTTCCTTCGTCTCGTGCAGTTCGTGCTCGAGCTGCCGCGCGATTTCTTCTCGGTTCTCGTCTGCGGCCGGCGTAGCTGCGGCGGTTTCCGGCTCCAGCGCCCCCAACAGTTCCACTACGAACATCGCGTCATCGGTCTCGGGGTGCTTCACCGGCAGCACCAAGCCGCTCACGAGGACCGCGGGTCCGGAATCCTGCTTGACGCGAGCCCGTTCGAAGGACGTGCGTGTGTTTTCCTTGGCGGCCCGCTGCAGAGCATTTCGCAGCTTCAAATGCAGCCCGCTGCGAGCCATATCCAGAATGCTTTGCCGCTGCTCTCCTTCCGGCACTTCGAAAAACTGTTTGACGGGCCCGGCGATGTACACCGGCTGCCAGCGGGCATTTACCAACAAGGTGGCCCCCGCCGCGTGGCGCAGTTTCATCTCCGCCAAGAGTTCCCGGAAGCCGGGCGGTTGGCGCGTCCGCGAGCCCGTTGGAGTCGCGTAGAGCGACACACGACGCGTCCGCCGCGCATCGAGGTCGGGCAGCGACGCGCCGGCGGCGCGGCGATAGATGCGCCACTTGGTCGAAATCGGGTCGAATGGGGCGGTGCCTCGGCTGGGTGTCTCGGAGTTGCCCAGGAACAGGAAACCGCCGGCCCGCAGTGCGAAATGGATTTTCGCCAGAATGTTTTTTTGAGCGGCCGGTGTGAGATAGATCAAGAGATTGCGGCAGCTCACCAGGTCGACACGAGAGAAAGGCGGATCGCCTTTGATGTCTTGCGAGGCAAAGACCACCATCTCACGTAGCGCCTTGATCACCCGATAGCCGTCCCCTTCGCGGACGAAGAACCGGCGCAGTCGCTCAGGACTGACATCGGCGGAGATGACCTCGGGATAATATCCGGCGCGTGCCACCTTGAGCGCGTTGTTGCTGAGATCGGTCGCAAAGAGTTGCACGCGCTCGCGGCGGCCTTGAACGGCCTCGCTCAGCAGCATCGCCAGGCTATAAGCCTCTTCCCCCGTTGCGCAACCGGGCACCCAAACTCGCACCGGCTCGCCCGTCTGCTGCTTTTCCTCAACCAGTTTCGCGAGCACCTCTGTTCGCAGTTCGTTCCACGCTTCGGGATTGCGGAAGAACGAAGTCACGCAGATCAAGAGATCGCGGCCCAGCGCCGTCAGCTCGTCCGGCTGATCGCGGAGCAGATGGATGTATTCATCAATGCTCGACAAGGAGCGAAGGGTGACGCGCCGCCGAATGCGACGCAGCAGCGTGGACTGTTTGTATTGGCGAAAATCGTACTCCGTATTGGCCTCGAGCATGTGGACGATTTCGGCGATCTGCGCCGCTTCGTTGGCCGCGTCCTCCGCGCGATCGTCGAACAGCTCGTTGTGCTCGACATAGTTGATCAACGATTGCTGCAGTTGCTCGGCCGGCAAGATGTAATCGGCCACATCGCTTTGCAGCGCGCTGCGGGGCATGTCCTGGAAGCCGGCCTCGTCCGGCTCCTGGACCATCACCATGCCGCCGCGCTCTTTGATTTCGCGGATGCCTTTGGTGCCGTCCTGACCGGTGCCGGACAAAATAATACCAACCGCATTTTCGCGCTGATCGAGCGAGAGCGAGCGGAAGAAGCAATCGATCGGCATCCGCGCGCCGCGCGGTTCGATCGGCTCGTGCAAGGACAAGCGTCCCCCGTGCAACTCCACATATTTGCCGGGCGGCGCCACAAGGATCGTATCGGCGGCGACCGGAAGGCCGGGAGCAAGCTCGGCAACAGTCAAGCGGGTTTGTTGGCGCAACAGTTCCGCGATTGACCTGGTTTGCTCGGACGGCACGTTCTGGATCACGACATAGGCGATCCCGGCGCCGAGCGGCGCCCCGGCAAAGAGTTTTTGCAGCGCGTCGAGACCGCCGGCGGACGCTCCGACACCGACGACTGTAGAGGGTTGATTTGCGGTCGGTGACGGCGTGCCCGTCTGCCCGTGCGCAGAAACGTCGTTCGTCACGACTGCTCTTCTGTTGTCTTCGTCACAGCAGCAAAACGCCCAATCGAGCAGGCGGGAGGTTGGCTCGACCACAAAGCGGGCGGTCCAAAAATACAGCGGGTCGACGAGCCGCGTCAAATGGCATGAGAGCAGGGCTTCGTCGGCGCGCAGTCCATCTTGCTTGCAGGAGTTTGCACTTCGCGTGCCAAGGGGGAGATCGGCATCCGCGAGAACGGGAGTGACGAGAAATCTCGAAACGATCGCGATCAGCATACGTCCCGCAGGAGTTGGGGGCTGGTTTCGGCGGAGCCGAACTGTTCGCTCACCGCTCAGTGAACTCTCTGGGCGGCGCGGGGGCCCCGCGGCTTGGACTTTATTCCTGCGTCGCACCACAATGGGGGCCGGGGATCTTCCGCGATTTTTGCGCGTTGAAGTTGCCGAACCCCCGCGTCCGAGGGTCTGAGCTTTCGGGATTGCGATCGTCGGATGTGCCGAGGCCGTTCCACCTTTGGTCGCGTTCCACCTTGGTCGAAGTGAGATGAACATGCCATGCCGCCCGAATTCTCGCCTGTCACCCCCCTCTGCCTTGCTTGCGCTGGCGATCGTCCTGTCGATTTGCCTGGCGCTCCCCCATCGCGCCTCCTCGGCCGAGCCCGATTCCCCATCGCTATTTGACGGTCAAACGCTCCAAGGCTGGACGGGCAACCCCGAGTTCTGGCACGTCGAGGACGGCACGATCACCGGCGAGACGACGGCCGAACACCCGACCCGCGGCAACACCTTCCTGATCAAGGAAGGCTTCAACACCAAGGATTTCGAATTCTCTGTCGAGTACAAGATCCGCTCCGGACGAACTCCCGGCAAAGGCTTTCAACCCAATTCGGGAGTGCAGTACCGCAGTTGGGAAATGCCGGGCAAGCGGTGGGTCTGTGCTGGGTACCAGGCCGACATCGACGCCGGCGACACCTATTCCGGCTCGATCTATGGCGAGAATTTCCGTGGGCTGCTGGCCGTCCGCGGACAAAAGACAGTCATCGAAAGCAATCACAAGCCGAGAATCGTGGGAAGCGTTGGCGACCCGAAAGAGCTGCAGACGCACATCAAGAAGGATGACTGGAACACTTACCAAATCACCGTTCGCGGCTTCCATTTTGAACAGCGGATCAACGGCGTGCTGATGGCCGTCTGTGATGATGACGACAAGGAGATGCGCCGCTCGGACGGCATCCTGGCCTTGCAGCTACACGCCGGCCCGCCGATGAAGGTGCAGTTCCGCAACCTCAAATACAAAGAACTCAAACCCGAAGGCTCGACTTCGACCTCAGAACAAAACCGGCAACATCAAAAGAAGATCGTGTTCATCGCCGGCAAGCGCAGCCATGGTTATGCCGAGCACGAACACCGAGCTGGTTGCCTGCTGCTGGCCAAGGCGCTCAACGAGAACGTGCCGGACATTCACGCCGTAGTCGTCGAGAACGGATGGCCGAAGGATCCGAGCATTCTGGATGACGCCGATTGCGTCGTCGTGTATGCCGACGGGGGAGGCGGACATCCGCTTGTCAAACATCTGGATGAGTTCGACAAGTTGATGAAGCGTGGCGTGGGGCTGGTCTGCCTTCACTACGCGGTCGAAGTGCCCAACGGTCGCCCGGGCGAAGAGATGGAACAGTGGACCGGTGGCTACTTCGCCCCCGATTGGTCGGTGAATCCCCACTGGACGGCGTCGTATAAGAGTCTGCCGCAGCACGCCGTCACGCGGGGCGTCCATCCGTTTACGATCAATGACGAGTGGTACTATCACATGCGTTTTCTGCCTCAAGGCAACGTGACGCCGATCCTCACCGACTTGCCCCCGCAGAGCACTCTTAGCCGGCCCGATGGCACGCATAGCGGCAATCCTGCCGTGCGAGAGGCGATCGCCAAGGGCGAGCCGCAAACGATGGCTTGGGCCCGTGAGCGACCGGACGGGGGCCGCGGATTTGGCCTGAGCGGCGGGCACGTGCATTGGAACTGGGGCAACGACAATTTCCGCAAGCTCGTGCTGAACGCGATTGTGTGGGCCGCGCACGGGGACGTGCCGGCGAACGGTATTGGATCGCGACCGCTGAGCGTGAAGGATCTCGAAGCGAATCAAGACAAGCCGCAACCGCCGGACTTCAATCCGGCCCGCATTCAGGCGCTGTTGGATCAGTGGCGCGCGGAGAGCGGCTCGTGACGGGACAGATTCTGCAGTTTCTCGAGAAACGCCCCGCGAGCGGCGGTCGCCCACATACGGGATCCGCTTGCCGAGCCTGGGGCGTCAGCCCCAGGAGCGCGCTTAGCAGCACCGGCTCTTTGCCGACAACTGAAGCACCCGCCAGCTCACGCTGGCGGCTCGCCTTCGTCTGCATGGTTCTAGCGTTGCTCGCCTTTTACGGCCGGCCGCTCTTCGCGCAGGACGAGCACCCGCCCTCGCAGGCGCTCGCCGGGTTGGACGTCGCTCCTGGTTTGGAAGCCACGCTGTTTGCTTCCGAGCCGATGATGCTCAGTCCCACCAATATCGACGTCGACGCCCGCGGTCGTGTTTGGGTCTGCGAAGTCGTCAACTATCGGCATCGCAACGGCGAAAGGCCCGAAGGCGATCGCATTCTCATCTTGGAAGACACGGACGGCGACGGCCGGGCCGACAAATCGACCGTCTTCTACCAGGGGCGCGACATCGATTCGGCGATGGGCATTTGCGTGCTCGGCAACCGCGTGATCGTGTCAGTCTCCCCGAACGTGTTCGTGTTCACCGACACGGACGGGGACGGCAAGGCCGACAAGAAGGAACTGCTCTTCACGAAGGCGGGCGAGCTGCAGCACGATCACACCGCGCACAAGTTCGTGTTCGGCCCCGACGGGCGACTGTATTGGAACATGGGCAACGCCGAACCTTCGGTTTACGATCGCGACGGGAAAGTCGTCAAAGACATCTTCGGCAACCCCGTGATCGACGGCGGGCATCCGTTTCATGGCGGGATGGCGTTCCGTTGCGAACCGGACGGCAGCCGATTCGAGGTGCTGGCCCACAACTTCCGCAACAACTATGAACTGGCCGTCGATTCCTTCGGCGGCTTGTGGCAGTCAGACAACGATGACGACGGCAATCGCGCGGTCCGCATCAACTACTTGCTCGAATACGGCAACTATGGCTATCGCGATGAGATGACTGGCGCCGGCTGGCAGACGCCGCGGACGAATCTCGAAGAAACCATTCCCGAGCGGCATTGGCATCAGAACGATCCCGGCGTCGTGCCCAACCTGCTGGTGACAGGGGCCGGTTCGCCGACCGGCATTGTGGCCTACGAGGGCACGCTCCTGCCAAAGCCGTTCCAGGGCCAGGCGATTCACGCCGACGCAGGTCCCAGCATCGTGCGGTCGTATTCAATCGTGCCGGAGGCCGCCGGGTACAAGTCGATCGAGACTGTGAATCTGCTTTCCGGAACTCGTGATCACTGGTTCCGCCCGTCGGACGTCTGTGTCGCGCCGGACGGTTCGCTGATGGTCGCCGACTGGTACGACCCGGGCGTCGGCGGTCACCGCATGGGGGACATCAAGCGAGGCCGAATTTACCGTTTGGCTCCGCCAAAGACGCCGTATCGGATCCCCAAGCACGATTTCAATTCGATTTCCGGCGCAATCGACGCGCTCGGGAGTCCGAACTTGGAGACGCGCTATCTCGCTTGGACTTCGCTGCAAGCACGTGGTGCAGCGGCCGAATCGGCGCTCAACCGCGTGTATTCAGAGTCCACAAATCCGCGACTGCGGGCGCGAGCCTTGTGGTTGTTGGCGATGATCGACGGCCGAGGCAGCGAATACATCGCGCGGGCCGCGAAAGATTCCGACGCCGATCTGCGGATCACGGCCTTGCGCGCAGCTCGCCGCATTCGTAGCGATGTGGCGAAGACAGTCCAAACGCTGATCCACGATCCTTCGCCTCACGTTCGCCGCGAGTGCGCGATCGCACTCCGGAACGTGGAAGGACCCGAACGCTCGAAACTCTGGGCCGAACTCGCGGTTCAACACGACGGTCGCGATCGCTGGTTTCTCGAAGCGCTCGGCATCGGGGCAGCCGACGATTGGGACGCCTGTCTCAGTGCCTGGCTTGCAACCGCTGGGGCGCGGCCGACCAGCAACAAAGCCGGCCGAGACCTTGTTTGGCGGTCGCGCTCGAGCCAAACGCCCGCGCTTTTGGAAACGATCCTGTTGTCGCCCAATACTCCGCCGGCTGAAATGCCTCGCACGTTGCGGGCTTTCGATTTTCAGCGCGGATCGACAAAGCAACCGGTTTTGGCGCGGTTGGCCTTCAGCGAGGCTCAGCCCGGGCAGGTGACCGGCAATTTGATTCGCGGAGAGGCGCTCGCACGACTCGATCGCAATGATGTGGTCAACAATCCCGAGCACGTCGCGACCTTCAAGGCGTTCCTTGATTCGCAGCGAGGAAAGCCACGGCTCGTCGATTTGCTGGAGCGATTTCGAGTTCCCGGCTATTCGGCGGATCTGCTGGCCGTCGCGCAGTCACATCCGCAAAGTAATCTTGGCGTGCGGGCGACTCGGCTGCTGTTCGACTTGGGCGACAGGTCGCCGATCGAGGCCGCTCTTAACAGCCACGACCTGAAGTCGATCGAGGAGACCGTCGCAGCCCTTTCCAGCTCCGAGGATCCTCGAGCGGCAAAGGTGCTGTGGCCCGTCGTGGATGATGCCAAGCGGCCGCTCGATATTCGCCGGCAAGCAATTCGAGCCCTCGCGAGAAGTCGCCGCGGTGCGGATGAGGTTCTCTTGCGGGCCGAGCAGGGCCGCCTCGACGCGTCACTTCGCGAAGCCGCTTCGGCATCGGTCTATGCCTCGGCCTCCGACGCGATCCGTGCTCGCGCGATAAAAGCATTTCCCCTTCCCCCCGCCCTCGACTCGCGGCCATTACCTCCGGTGCGGCAGCTTCTGCGCCGCAGGGGCGATGCGCGCAAGGGGGAAATCGTCTTCGCCACGATTGGCACGTGTGCGAAATGTCATGTGGTCAATGGTCAGGGGAAAGAGGTCGGCCCAAATCTGTCGGAGATCGGGGCCAAGCTCAGCCGTCCGGCGATCTACGAGTCGATCCTTTTCCCAAGCGCCGGGATCAGCCATAATTTCGCCGCCTATACGGTCGTGCTCACGAACGGAAATGCGGTTTCGGGAATTCTGGTCAGCCGGACGCCCGACTCGATTGCGATCAAAGGCATCGACGCGATCACGCGCACGTTTCGCATGTCCGAGGTCGAAGAGATCAAGGAACAATCCGTTTCGTTGATGCCCGCCGACCTGCAGAAAGCGATGACGGCCGACGACCTGGTGAACGTCGTGGAATACCTCACGACGCTCAAGGCGACATCGCAGAAGGCCGTCTCCGCGCGAGTGAATGGGGACAAAGACAAATGACGAAGCACGAATGTCGAAGGAAGGCTCAAATGATCTAAGCACGAACGAAAGCAAATTCGTGCTTCGGGCATTCATTCGTCATTCGGATTTCATCGTGCGTGCTTGGCCTTCCTGATTTTTGGATTATTGAATGCGAACGATTCTAGTTACGGGCGGAGCGGGATTTGTCGGCAGCCATTTGTGCGATCGGTTGATCGAACGCGGCGACAATGTCCTGTGTCTCGACAACTTCTTCACTGGCAGCCGCGAGAACGTCGAGAAGCTCATCGGCCGACCGCACTTCGAGCTGATTCGGCACGACATCGTGCGCCCCGTCTTCCTGGAAGTCGACCAAGTCTACAACCTCGCCTGCCCGGCGTCTCCTGAAGCGTACCAGTCGAATCCGATCAAAACGATCAAGACCTCCACGGTTGGAATGGTCAATGTGTTGGGTCTGGCCAAGCGATGCCACGCCCGCATCCTGCACGCGTCGACCTCAGAAGTGTACGGCGATCCGCAAGTGCATCCTCAGACCGAGGAGTATTGGGGGCACGTGAACCCAATCGGCCCGCGCAGTTGCTACGACGAAGGAAAACGCGTCGCCGAGTCGTTGTGCATCAACTACAACCTGGCGCACCGCGTGCAAGTCCGGATCGTGCGGATCTTCAACACGTACGGCCCGCGCATGGCGCGCGACGACGGACGGGTCATCTCCAATTTCATCGTGCAAGCGCTCCGCGGTGAGGCGCTAACGATCTACGGCGACGGGCGTCAGACCCGCTCCTTCTGTTATGTCGAAGACCTGGTCGAAGGCCTGATCCGCATGATGGATCAGAACGACACGACGGGCCCCGTCAATCTCGGCAACCCGGTTGAAACTTCGATGTTGGAGCTGGCTCAGTCAGTTCTGCGGCTGACGGGATCCAAGTCTGAACTCAAGTTCATGCCGCTGCCTCAGGATGATCCCAAGCAGCGCTGTCCCGATATCAGCCGAGCCCGCAAGTTCCTCAACTGGACTCCGAACGTTCCCCTGGAAAGCGGCCTCCAGCGAACGATCGAGTATTATCGAAACCTCCTTAAGAAAGAGACGACGTCATGAACCCGCCGGGCGATCGCTCCGGGGCCGCACCCCATCGCAAGGGGATCATTCTGGCAGGGGGAGCCGGCACGCGGCTGCACCCCGCCACGCGCGTCGTCAGCAAGCAGCTCCTGCCCGTTTACGACAAGCCGATGATCTACTATCCGCTTTCCACCCTGATGTTGGGCGGAATCCGGCAAATTCTGATCATCAGCACGCCGGCCGATTTGCCCCACTTCCGCAATTTGTTGGGCGACGGGTCCCAGTGGGGATTGGAGCTGCAATATGCCGAGCAGCCTCATCCGGGTGGTTTGGCGCAAGCTTTTCTGATTGGCGAAAAGTTCCTGGCGGGTGATCTGTCCTGCCTCGTGTTGGGCGACAACATCTTTTATGGCGAGCTGTTGAGTCACAACCTGCGGCGCGCGAACGAACGCGTCGACGGCGCGACCGTCTTCGCCTACCACGTCGCTGACCCCGAGCGCTATGGCGTGGTGGTGCTCGACGCCGCGGGCCGCCCGATCGACATCGAAGAGAAGCCCAAGCAGCCGCGCTCTAACTACGCCGTCACCGGTCTGTATTTCTACGATGGAGACGTGTGCGAGATCGCCAAGTCGCTCAAGCCGTCGCCGCGCGGCGAGCTGGAGATCACCGACCTGAACCGCCGCTATCTCGAGGCCGGCCGGTTGACGGTCGAGATCTTCGGTCGCGGCACCGCGTGGCTCGACACGGGCACGCACGAGTCGCTGCTGGAGGCGGGGACGTTCGTGCATGTGATTGAGTGTCGGCAGGGGCTCAAGGTTTCCTGTCCCGAAGAGATTGCGTTTCGGATGGGTTACATCGGCGAAGACGAGGTCCGCCGTTTGGCCGAGCCTATGCGGAACAACAGCTACGGGCGCTACTTGTTGGGGCTGCTCGACACCCACGATCCTCACATCTGAAAACTCTTCCCAGCCTTCCGCAGCACCCCGCATCCTCTCCACTATTGCGCGCGTCTGACGGTCCTAACGGACCTCTCGGCGTTAAGGTCGCATCCATTTTTCGCACGCGGAAAGCCCGAAAAAACCGGCCCTCGGTTTGACGTAACCGCCTTGTGAATTACTGGTTTGTGCGACTAAAGCGGTCGTTCGAATGCCGCCGATAGATTGGTCCAGTCCTTCGGAGACCGAGCGTGAAGGACGTAACTCATGTATCGCTTGGAAGAGCGGGCTATGGGTGGGGAACCCGAGCCCAACAGGGACCGCAAGAAGGCGCTCCCTGCGTGGTTAAAACGTTTTGTCGTCTCAAGCGGCGCGACTGCGGTCGGTAACTCGGAATAACGCGACGCGCGTCGCCGGGCAGCCTGGACCTCCGAACCAAGTCCCGGGCACGAAGGCCCACGAACGAACATTTTGCCGGCACGTCGCCGACCGATGGAGACGGCCCACGGAATTCCGAATCCCAAGGGAAGGAGACTCTGCGTCATGAAATGGATGAGAATCTGTAGCGCCGTGGTCGCCACTTTCGGCATGGCCACTGCCGCACAGGCCGACATGTACGACTTGTTCCATGGGTGGAACCATGACGGGGGCTGCAAGAGCTGTGGCTGCGCGAGCAGCTGTCAGCCCTGCTGCTGCAAACCTGTCATCGTGAAACCCTGTTGCCCGACGGTGCACTGCTACCAACGGCAGTGCGCTTGTCAAAAACCCGCCTGCTGCAGCCGCTGCTGTGAGGCGCCCAAGTGCTGTGCTCCGGCCGCCTGCTGCGCGCCGGCTCCTTGCGCTGCGGCTCCGCACTGCTGCCCGGCGCCGGCCGCTTGCTGCGCTCCGGCTCCGTGCGCTGCTCCTCGGTGCTGCGAAGCTCCGAAGTGCTGCGCTCCGGCTCCGGCGTGTGCGCCGGCCTGCTGTGCTCCGGCTGCTCGCTGCTGCGAAGCGCCGAAGTGCTGCCCGGCTCCGGCCTCGTGCTGTGCTCCGGCGAAGTGCTGCGATCCTCCGAAGTGCTGCCCCGCTCCGGCGACCTGCGGTTGCCCGGCTCCTCGGTGCTGCGAAGCTCCGAAGTGCTGCCCGGCTCCGGCCTCGTGCTGTGCTCCG
>DASRXU010000192.1:0-7957 GCA_035687365.1 Planctomycetaceae bacterium
CGACGTGCACGACATCCGCCGCGAGGGAACAGGTTGGATCATCAACGACGCGATCCGCGCCGCGGTCTTGATCGGCGCCGGCGGACACTTTTGCCCGGTCGCTCGCGCGCTAGGCGGGCGCGAAGGCGGCCAGATCGTCACGGTGGCGGCTCAGGAAATCGAATTCGAGTTGCCGCCCGAAGAGATCGCCAAGCTGCGTTGCCGCGGCGAAGTGCCCGAGCTTTATTTCTGCGAGGACTTGGCCGGTTATGGGTGGTGTTTCCTCAAGGGCAACTTCTTGAATATCGGACTGGGGCGACTCAATTCTCCGGGCGTCTCGGCGCACGTGCAGGCGTTCTGCCAGTTCCTGCGCGATCGGGGCCGCATCGCCTGCGAGTTGCCCGAGCGATTCCACGGTCACGCGTATCGCATCTACGAGCGGATCGAACCCAAACTCGTCGACGACGGTGTGCTGTTCATCGGCGACGCGGCCGGCCTGGCGTATCCGCAAAGTGGAGAAGGCATCCGTCCAGCCGTCGAGTCGGGACTCTTGGCGGCCGACGTGCTGATCGCCGCCGCCGGGAATTATTCCGCTTCTAGTCTCTCGCCCTACGCGAGCGAAATCCACAAACGATTCGGCACCCCGCGGGCCAGCGCCGTCTCCGACTGGTTGCCCGCCGGCTTCCTCCGATTCGCCGCCGCCCGCCTGATGTCGACCCGCTGGTTCACCCGCAGCGTAGTGCTCGACCGCTGGTTCCTCCACGCGGCCGACCCTGTCCTACCGGCAAAGCGCTCAGCGCCCGTGTTGACCGCACGCTGATATCGACAGTCTGTGGCCGGGGCGCCCCGCGTAGCGGAAGCCCCGGTTCGCGGATCGGTTCGCACCCAGTGTACGCGCCTGTCCTCTCTTTTTTCCTTCCTTCGATTGAGCTCTGGAGTTATTTAGATTTCGACTCTCCACGCTGTGTCGACTGATCGGGATAATCAGCCCGACCGACCTCTTCGACCTTCCATGCGCCGCTCTTAGTCGTAGTTACCGAGAACGACACTTTTTTCTTTTCTGAAAGCAACACAATCTCAAATCTGTTTGGCCGATCCACCTGCAAGAGGCGCGCCCGAGCTCGCAGTACTTCGATGTCACCTGTGGTTGGTAGCTCAAACTTCCAGACCGGCCTGCCCGCCCCATCAATCAGGGTAAACATCACTGCACTCTTCATGTCGCGGCGCAACCACTGCAGCGCCATCAACCGTGTGCCACGGACCAATCGAACGTCGTGCAGCTCAAGAATTCGACGATCGCCCATCCACTCCGTCGGCCGCAAACTCGCAAGTCGTGCGGCGTTCGACACCCGATAGATCCACCATTCCTCGCTCCACAACCTGATTGTCACACGATCGTTTGCTTCGTCGTAAATCAGCTGCCGGACGAGCGGTTCTGGATTCCCGTCGGCGACGAGCAGCTTTCGCTGAGCTATTTCCTTGAAAATTACCTTGCCGCTCGCGTCAATCGCGAACAC
Organism: Planctomycetaceae bacterium; assembly: GCA_035687365.1. Taxonomy (GTDB): domain Bacteria; phylum Planctomycetota; class Planctomycetia; order Planctomycetales; family Planctomycetaceae; genus DASPSM01. The sequence continues at coordinate 1,497 of DASRXU010000192.1, forward strand.
TACGATGTAGCCATCCCCGACTCCATTTCCTCCCATTCCGTGTGTGTACGCGTATCCGAACACAGTCCCGCGATCGCTCACGACTCCGTCCCACATGGTAAAAGGCAGACGAATGTTCCATGCTTCCCGTCCGTCGCGAACGCTTCGATACGCCCCGCCTCCACTTCCATACTGGTCACTCGGTTCGACCCTCAGCCGATAGTGCGCATTGCTCGACAGATATGTCTTTAAATGAAGCGGCCAGCCCCGCCCGTATGCCACCGCTACGTATAGAAGCAGAACCAAACTGCCGCCAACGCCCCTTATTGGCATCAACCATTTTGAGGAAGCCATCAGCACACTTTATCGGAGCAAAAGGGGGACAGACGCCTGTAAGGGCCAAAAAAAGAGCGGGAAGCCGGCACAAGGGCGAATTTTAGCACTTGGACTGGGTTGACGCAGAGAATCCCTTGTTCGCAGTTCTCGCGGGTGTGCGCCGCGACTGCACCAGCGGTTCCGGGGCTTCCGCTTCGCGGGGCGCCCCGGCCACGCTGTCGAACGTCGATTCTTGTGCGACCGCGCTGTTGCTTCGATCGGCCCTCGCTTACGCTTCGGGTTAGTGGCGGAGGTGTACCAACCCGAAGCGTTAGCGAGGGGGATTCACGCGAGCGAGGGACGACGAGCCAAGCCACCGCCCCGGCTGCGCATTCCGGGTTCCGCGAGTGAGCATGGCTCAACGCTCATTGAGTGGCTCGCCAATGGGTGGTACGCTGCTTAAAACGCTCCTCATAATTCGCGTCAAACTTCCGCAACGAGGTACACCGTGACGGTTGATTTGAACGTCAATATCGCCGGATCCGAGTTCAAGGCGGATCCTTTTCCGTTCTACCGGCGTTTGCGCGAGCGGGCCCCCGTCTATCGCGTGAAGTTGCCCGATGGGCAGAAGGCGTGGCTGGTCACGCGCTACGACGACGTGGTCACAGTGCTCACCGACGAGCGGTTCGCCAAAGATGCCTTTCGTGTGCTCTCGAAGGAACGACTCGCCGATTCGCCCTGGCTGGCGAAGATGTTGACGCCGTTCTTGATGCCGCTGGCGCGTCACATGCTCAACCGGGACCCGCCCGACCACACGCGACTGCGGGCGTTGGTGCAGCAGGCGTTCTCGCCGCGGCTGGTCGAAGGCATGCGAGGCCGCATCGAGACGCTGGCAGATGAACTGTTGGACCGCGTGATTCGCCGGGGGCGAATGGATCTGATAGCCGACTACGCCTTGCCCATCCCCACGACGGTCATTGCCGAGATGTTGGGTGTGCCGGTTGCCGACCGGCACAAGTTTCATCATTGGTCGGGCGCCATGTTGTCGGCAAATGCGTCGCGTTTTGGCCTGTTGATGGCCATGCCGAGTGCTTTGCGCTTCATGCGCTACATCCGCAAGCTCATTCAGAAGCGACGCGTCAATTTGAGTGACGACCTGATCAGCGCGCTGATTACGGCGAAAGAGGCCAGCGAACGTTTGAACGATGACGAGTTGCTGTCGATGATCTTGCTGTTGATCGTCGCCGGGCACGAAACCACGGTGAACCTGGTCGCCACGGGGATGCTGGCCCTGTTCGAGCATCCCGACCAATTGGAAAAACTCCGCAATGACCCGGCCCTCATCAAGCCGGCTGTCGAAGAACTCTTGCGATTTACTGCGCCTGTCGAGACGGCCACCGAACGGTTTGCGCAGGAGGACGTCGAATTGGGGGGGGTAAAAATTTCCAAGGGAGACCTCGTGCTCGCCGCGATCGCGTCAGCCAACCGGGACGAAAGTCGATTTACCAACCCGGACACGCTCGACATCACGCGCGAACCAAACAAGCACGTGGCGTTCGGCCAAGGAATTCACTTCTGCTTAGGCGCCTCACTCGCGCGGCTGGAAGGACAAACGGCGATCAACGCCCTGTTGGCCCGCACCCGCGACCTACGGTTAGCGGTCGACCCCAGCACGCTGCGCTGGCGCAACGGGCTCATATTGCGAGGACTAAAGGCACTCCCCGTCTCATTCACGACCAAAGCTCCAAGGATCGAGGGGAGCGAGTTGGCCGAGGCGGTTCGCTCTTAGAGTGACGTCTGGCCGGACAGTCTCGCCGGGTGCCACGGCTGAGACGTTTCGGCTCAGCCGTGCGTTTTCGCCGCAGATATCAAGCTCTCGTCTAAGTCGCGTTATCGCAAACACGTCGCTCGTTGAAGACACGGCTGAGCGAGCTCAGCCGCGGCACCCCCGATTCACGTCCCGAATTACCGGACGATCTCACAGCTTTGGGTGGGCATGTCCGGCAACGCATGCCCACGCCGAGCCGTGGGCATGGCACCCATTCCTGACAGTTACCCATCAGACGGGATTACTACTGACTGACAGGCCGCGGGCGTCTCTGAACGGCGTTCGGCAGTCACAGCAACGTCGTCGATCAACAGGCAACCGGTCGCGCCGTTCAGTCCAATGCGGACGACCGCCTGGCGGGCGCCTTGGGGAACTTTCACGGTCGCCTTGATCGTTTGCCAGGGCGACGATCCGACGAGATTTGCCGCGACTTCGTCACCGACAAAATGTCGGGAGTCGTCAAAGATCACTTGCAGGCCGGCCTTGTCGAACGAATCCTTGCCGTCTCGGATCTGCTCCGCTTTGCAGCGGAAGGTAAAGATCAGTTTTCCGATCTTCCGACCGTCGACGCCGATCGCCTGCAAGGCGTTCGATCGCAGCCCGGGCTCTTCGTTATCGAAGCGAACGCACGTGCGTCCCTCGGGCGCATCCTTTTGCACCAGCGTCAATTGACGTTGGTTGTACCACCCGGCGAGTTGACCGTCTTCCTCGCGTTCTTCGAATCCGCCGTTGCGGATTTTGGGATTCAGCCGATCGGGCTTGATGGTCCGTTCTTTGTCCGATTGGCCGGTCATCGGCACAAAGTAGGTCGGCATGAGCTGCTTGCGAACGAGTTTGCCCTTCTTCTTTTCCAGCAGGCACATTTCCTGATCGTATTTGGAGCCGACCGGAATGATCATCCGCCCCCCTTCGGCTAACTGGTCGATCAGCGGTTGCGGAATTCTCTCGGGCGAGCACGTCACGATGATCTTGTCGAACGGCGCGAACTCGGGCCAGCCGGCGTAGCCGTCGCCGACCTTGGTTTTGACGTTGTGATAGCCCAAGCGCTTGAGCCGCTTCTCAGCTTGCTGCCCCAGAGGCTTGAGGATTTCGATCGAATAGACATCCCTGACGAGTAGCGACAAGACGGCCGCCTGATAACCGCTGCCCGTGCCGATTTCCAGAACGCGATCTTCGGGCCGCGGCGCGAGACTTTGCGTCATCAACGCGACGACCGACGGCCAGGTGATCGTCTGCTTATAGCCGATGGGCCAGGCCGAGTCCCAATAGGCTTTGTCACGATACGTCGGCGGGACGAACTCGTGCCGCGGGACGCGACGCATGGCCTCGAGCACGCGTTCGTCGGTCACGCCGGCTTTCTCGACCGACTCGGAGACCATCTTCACGCGGAGGCGGTCATAGCTGGCCGTGCTCTGAGCCCAAGCGGGCGCGACGGCTTGGCTCCCGATCAACAGCACAAAAACGGCGGCTTTGAGCATGGGTCAGCTTCCTCCGAGGGTAGCGGGCGCTTCCAGGATGGCGTTCCTCTTTGGACGTTAGTTTGCGCGATTTAGTTCATGACAAATACGCCATAATGGGGCAGGCATCGTGCGGAGGCTGGGGAATCGTTGTGCGATACCGAAGAGCGATCTCAATCACAACATTCGTAATCTCGCTATTCGGTTCTCTCGTCTGGCTGATGCGGCAGAATACCGACAATCCGCTTTTGATTCTCGGTTGGCCCGTGCTCTTTATTTGCTGGGCCATCGCAGTTCGCTGGTGGCTCGTCGCCGGGGCCTTGATAGCCCTCGTCGCCTCTGTGATTACGGGTCCGCTCCACGGAGATCTCGGCAGAATGGTGTTCTGGATGATTGGCGGGGCGGGTGCCGGCTTCCTGTGCGAGTTCCTGCACCGGCCCGAGGCGAAACCGCCCGACAAGCGCGGGCAGCCTACGACTTCGTCCGCGCCTGGTACCACCGCGGAAAATGCGTGACCGTAGAGCCTGAGCTTGTAGATGCCTATTCTGGTCTGATCAGAACTTCGTGCGAGCCCGTTCGGGCGGCCTTGCGAATCCCCTTCCGGAGACCTCCTATGGGAATGTTCAAAGAGTTCAAAGAGTTCGCCATGAAAGGCAATGTCCTGGACATGGCGGTCGGCATCATCATCGGTGCGGCGTTCGGAAAAATCGTTTCGTCGCTCGTCAGCGACGTCGTGATGCCGCCCATCGGCATGGTGTTGGGGAACGTCGATTTTTCGAGCTTGGCGGTCACGCTCAAGGCGAAAACCGAGGCGGCGCCGGCCGTGACCCTCCGTTATGGCGTGTTCATCAATACGGTTATCGATTTTGTGATCGTCGCGTTTGCGATCTTCATCGTGATCAAGCAATTGAACCGCTTGAAGCGGCCGGAAGCGCCTCCGCCCGTCACGACCAAAGATTGCCCCCGCTGCCTGATGGCGATCCCCCTCAAGGCTACGCGCTGCGGACACTGTGCCGTCGATCTCCCGTAGAGTTGGCCGAAAGCACGGAACAGCGCCAGTCAGACCCCGATGCTCACCATTTTCACAATCGGCCATTCGAATCATCCGATCGAACGGTTTCTCGAACTGTTGAAGCAGCACGCGATCGAAGAGCTGGCGGACATTCGGCGATTCCCCGGTTCGCGCAAACATCCGCACTTCAATCGCGAGCGTCTGCAGGAGATTCTGGAAGCTGAGGGGATCGCTTATCACTGGTTCGAATCGCTCGGCGGCCGGCGCGAGGCCGTTTCCAATGCGGGTTCTGACAATCTTGCCTGGCGCAATGCGAGCTTCCGCAACTATGCGGACTATCTGGACACGGAGGCGTTTCACGCGGGTGTTGACACACTCGTCGAAGAGGCTTCGACGCGGCGGACAGCCATGATGTGTGCAGAAGGGTTGTGGTGGCAGTGTCATCGACGGCTGGTCAGCGATTACCTGACGACAAAAGGGATCACGGTGAGCCACATCATGCCGAACGGCCAACTGAAGCCGCACGTGCTGACGCCGAGTGCGGTGGTTAAGGCGGGCCGCTTAACGTACCCTGCTCCCAAGACTCTCTTCGACGGCGAGTGACTCGAAGGATTTAGACGACGCGTGAATCGGACGACAGTTCGATCGCGCGAGGGCAGACGACCGACGATGGGCAATCCCGCGCTCGATCCGAACGAAACAGTGCGGGCGTCGAGCGCGGCCGATCCGTTTCCTCCGGGATCGCCCGATGGATCGCAGACCGCGTCCTTGCGCCGCGGGCGGTTCATGGTCGTGCTGGCCTCTTTGCTGTGGAGCACGAGCGGCGCGTTTGTCAAAAGTCCACCGTTGGCCGCTATTCCCGAGCAGAACCGCGGGCCGATCTTGGCCTGTTTCCGGGCGCTGGCGGCAGCGGCCGCACTGGCACTCTTCGTCAGGCCGCAGCACATCCGCTGGCGGCCGATGCTCGTTCCATTCGTGATCTCCTTTGCCGGCATGAATCTGTTGTTCGTGACGGCCATGACTCGCACGACGGCTGCGGCCGCGATATTTTTGCAGTACACGAGCACGGCTTGGGCCTTCGTGTTCAGCATTTTTTTCCTGCGCGAAAAAGCCGACCGGCCGAATCTGTTGGCACTCGCGTTTGCACTGGCGGGTTTGACCTGGATCGTGGCCGGCGATTGGAACACGGAATACTTCTTCGGGAACTGCCTGGCGCTGGGGAGCGGACTCTGTTATGCCGGCGTGATCATCACACTCAAAATGCTGCGGGACGAAGACTCGGCCTGGCTGGTCGCTTTGTGTCATGCGGCCGCCGGGCTGCTCTTGTTGCCCATGGTGCTGACGCGGCCGTTGGACCTTTCGCCGCTGCAATGGACGGTGGTCGCCGTGTTCGGCGTCGTGCAGATGGGGTTGCCGTATGTGATCTTCGCGAGTGCTCTCAGGTGGGTGCCGATTCAGGATGCGGCCTTGCTGACACTGTTGGAGCCGATTCTGAATCCGCTGTGGGTGTACTGCTTGTGGGGCGAACCGGTTGGCCTGGGGACTTGGATCGGCGGCGGTTTGATCGTCGGCGGATTGGCGCTGCGTTCCTTTCTGCTCAGGGCTGCTGAGAGTCGGAGGGTGGAGCGATCAGGCCCACCCACAGATCCATGACATTCGTATGCGTGGGCCCCGTCTTGATCAGGCCGTCCGTCCGCTCGAAGAATTCGTAGGCATTGTTGATCGCGAGAAATGGCCCCGGAGACAGGCCGAGTTGTCGAGCGGTGCGAATCAGCTCCGCGTCCGCCACGGCGCCGGCCGCATCCGTCGGTCCATCTTCGCCGTCGGTTCCACCCGACAGAATGGCGACGCGATTCAGACCGTCCTCCCA